>JAAETH010000320.1 GCA_024228575.1 Actinomycetes bacterium | reverse complement strand
GGGCGAGGTCGTACTCGACGTCTACGACCGCACCCGGGGCAACCCGGTCGATGCCGCTCACCGGTTGGTCGGCACCATCATGAAGCGGGCCCGGACTGATGTTCGCGCCATCGGTGTGACCGGATCGGGGCGAGTGGCTGTCGCCGTCCCGTTGAGGGCGGTCTACCCCGACATCGACAGGGGCATCGTCTTGAACGAGATCGGGGCCCACGCCTCAGCGGCAGCCCGTTGTGACGTCGATGATGGCGCTGATCTCTCGGTCATCGAGATCGGTGGCCAGGATGCCAAGTACATCCGGGTCCAGGGCGGTCGCATCGTCGAGAGCGACATGAACAAGGCCTGTAGCGCTGGCACCGGCTCCTTCCTGGAGGAACAGGCTGCCATCTATGACGTGGACGACATCCAGGAGTTCATCGAGCTCGCCTCAGGGGCCCAGCGACCCCCTGACCTGGGCATGCTCTGCACGGTCTATGTCGCAGACGCGGCGTCCCAGGCCGTCAAGGAAGGGTTCGGGCGCGATGACATCTTCGCCGGCTTCCAGTACTCGGTCATTCACAACTATCTCAACCGGGTGATGGGCCAGCGGACCCCGGGGGCCCGGATCTTCTTCCAGGGCAAACCGGCCAGCAATCCATCGCTGGCTTGGACCCTGGCTGCGGTG
>JAAETH010000319.1 GCA_024228575.1 Actinomycetes bacterium | reverse complement strand
GTCGGCGTCACCGTCGAGGATGCCGTCTAAGGCAGAGTCGTAGGTGATGTCGATCGTGCCCGATCTACCTTGCATGAACTCGCCGAACACGAATACCCCGTTTCCCTCGAAGTTCTTGGCCCTGAACAACCGCCCGGGAGCGTAGAGCAGGCCATTGAAGGTGGCGTCCTTGAGGTTCAACTTGGCCGGGTTCCAGCTCGTGGGCTTGTGGACCAGCAAGAGGAAGTCGGCGGCCGAGCCGCCCGTGTTGACCTGACTGTTCTCCATATCGATCTCGATGCTGGCGCCAATATGAATGATCAGAGGTGGGTTTATGACCTGGAGCGTCTCGGGAACCTCGAACTTCTCGCCGCTGAAACAGAGGTAAGGCTGACCGTTCTTGCCGTCGACCGTCTTGTCGAACTTGATCTCCTTGGGACAATCCTGGGTGCCGCTGGTGGGGATGACCGGGTTCGAGTCGCTCCGTGGACCATCGGCGGTGACGACCTGGGAGCAATCGGTACAGGTCCCATCGGGCTGGTAGAGGGTGACCGGTTCGGTCGTCGCCGTGCCACC
>JAAETH010000318.1 GCA_024228575.1 Actinomycetes bacterium | reverse complement strand
TCTCATGAAGCGCATCGCAGGAGCACCCATCACGTGGGGTGTCGATGGCTCTCCCGGATGGGGGCACCTGATGGATGCCGACCGGGTCATGTCCGAGATGCGCGACAGCGGCCTCTCGGCAACCGAGTTGGGTCCAGACGGGTTCCTCCCCACCGATCCCGACGAACTCGTCGACTACGTGGACGGCTACGGCCTTGGCCTCGTGGGTGGCTTCGTGCCCGCGGTGCTGTACCGCGAGGCAGGGTTCGACGGCCAGCTCAGCTACATCGATCGGGCCTCGGGCCAGCTCGCCAGAGGCGGCTCGAAGGTAGTCGTGCTCGGACCCGACTCTCACCACGCGGGCTACGACACCGAAATCGAGATGGACGAAGACGAATGGAAGACCTTCACGGCCAATCTCGCCCAAGTCGTCGACACGGCGGGCGAACACGGGCTGAAGACGGCCGTGCACCCTCACTGGGGAATGGCGATCTCGCGCCAGCACCAGGTCGAGCGCATGCTCGAGTCGTGCCAGGCGGGGCTCTGCCTCGATACCGGCCATCTCTACCTGGGAGGCTGTGACCCCGTCGACATCGCCAAGCTGGCCGGAGACCGGGTCGATCACGTGCACCTGAAGGACGTCGACGAGAGGTTTGCCGAGCGAGTGCGCTCCGGCGAGATGCCGTTCAGGCAAGCGACCATCGGTGGCATGTTCGTTCCCGTCGGTGCTGGCGACGTCGACATCGCCGGGGTCATCACCCACCTCGAACGCACCGGCTACCGCGGCTGGTACGTGCTCGAACAGGACTGCGCCCTGAGCGACGACCCCGAACCCGGCGAGGGCCCACAAGCCGACGCGATCGCCAGCGTCGACTACCTTCAGGAATTGGCCGACAAGATCTGATCGGCCAGATCGGATCGATGGCGACAAACGCTGGGAACGACGGGTTGCCCAAGCGGCCCACACGCGACGACGTGGCAATGCTCGCCGGTGTGTCGTCGGCCGTGGTCTCCTACGTGCTGAACAACGGACCCAGACCCGTCGCTGCAGCCACCCGCGAGCGCGTCCTCGACGCCGTTCGACAACTCGACTACGTACCAAACCAGATCGCCAGGAGCCTGGCCGGAAGCTCGACCCGCACCATCGGCCTGATAGCTCCGACTCTGGCCAACCCGGTGTGGGCAGAGCTTGCGATGGGCATCACCGACGTGGCGCTTCCCCGCTCGAACCTGCTGATGGTCTGCAACGTCGAAGGCAACGCCGACCTCGACATGCACTACGCCTCGACGCTGGCCTCCAAGCGTGTTGACGGCATCATCGTGGTTCCGACAGCCGACCCCGGGCTCCTGCTCGAAGCGATGGGCAAGGCACACATACCGGTGGTGGTCGTCGAACGTGAGACCCCAGGTGTACCGAGCGTTGTCGTCGACGCCGTCGCCACCGGGCATGTCGCCACCGAGCATCTGTTGAACTTGGGCCACAAGCATGTGGCCTTCCTTCGCGAACACCGCTCTGGCCTCGACAGCTGGCAACGGTTCGATGGATATCGCGCCGCGCTGACCGAAGCCGACATCACCTTCGACCCATCTCTCGTCGCCGATGCCGGACCGAACATCGACGGGAAGAGCATCGTCGAAGCCGGCAGAACCGCCGCCAACACCCTGCTCGACGCCGAACGTCGGCCCACGGCGGTGTTCGCCCACAACGACCTGATCGCCATCGCGGTGGTCCAGGAGGCGAGACGACGCGGGCTCGAAGTGCCCGCCGACCTCAGCGTCATCGGCGTCGACGACACCGAGGCAGGCCGCTACGGCGACCCCGCTCTGACCACCGTCGCGTTCCCCAGCCGCGAGCTTGGACGCGCTGCCGCCGAGCTCCTCCTGGGCATGGCGACCGGCCAGGATCAACCCGTCCTGACGGTGATCTCGCGGGGTAAGGTTCTCGTGCGCGACTCGACCGCTCCCCCACCCCGCAGGGCCCCCGACCACACATAACCTGGGCTCATGCGCGTTCTCGACACCCGAGCTCATCGAGGCCGCCGCCGGCTGCGAAGCCATCGTCACCCACCGGGGCACACCGTTCCCGGCCGAGGTTTTCGACGCCCTGCCAGACCTGGTGGCCGTGTTCCGGTGCGCGGTCGACATCAGCGACATCGATGTCGACGCAGCCTCGGCCAACGGTGTGCTGGTGGGACGGGCGGCAAAGAGCTTCGTTCCCAGCACTGCCGAGCTTGCACTCGGGTTGTACCTCGACCCGTCGCGCAGCATCGCCGAGTCGACCGTCGACTACCACAAGGGCGTCGAGCCGCCACAGCGACCCGGACGCCAGCTGAGGGGACAGACAGCCGGCATCGTGGGCTACGGGGCGATCGGAACATACCTCGCCGACCTGCTCGCGGCCTCCGACGTCGTGTTTCCCCTGGCCCACTCGACGCCGGCCACCGAGAACCTCATCGATGCCACCGTCCTGGCCAAGATGAAGCCCGGTGCCTCGCTGCTGAACGTGAGCCGGGGCGAATTGCTCGACGAGCACGCAGTGGCCGCCGCCCTCGACTCGCGACATCTCGGCGGTCTGGCCATGGATGTGGGACGCGCGGCAGACCAACGGCCTTCGCCCGACCTGGCAGCACGGGCCGGCGTGGTGGCGACTCCGCACCTGGGCGGGCTGACACCCGAGAATGCCTTCGCACAGGCCGCCAGCAGCGTCGAGCAGATCGAGGTGATGCTGGTGGGCGAAGCGCCGACCGATCGGTGAATCTCGAGTCGGCGACCCGATTCCAAGAGTATCTGGGAGTGCTGGGGTGAGCCTGGCGCTTCCTCCCGGAACCTGCGACACCCACATCCACTTCTACGACCGGTCGTATCGGGCCGCGTCGACCACCGTGCTGAAACCGCCCGACGCAACACGGGGCGACTACGAGAAGGTGCGGGCCGAGCTGGGCATCGACCGCTGTGTCGTCGTGCAGCCGACCACCTATGGCCTCGACAACTCGTGCCAGCTCGACGCCGTCGATGTGCTCGGAACCGATATCGCCAGGGCCGTCGTCGTCGACGAAACGGTGACCGACGCCGAACTCGCCTACTTCGGCCATCGCGGCGTCAGGGGCGTTCGGTTCCACATGCTTCCCGGCGGCGCCGTTGGTTGGGATGCCCTGACCCCGATCATCTCGACCCCCTGCTCGGCCTGCCGTGCGGGCTCGTCATCGACCACATCGGACGGTTCATGCCACCGGTCGAGCCAGACAGCGAGCCGTTCGACGCGGCCTCACTGCTCGCCCGCGAACTCGTCGACCGCTATCCCGGTGGATTCCCGACGACACCGTCCGCCGCCGTGTCCTGGTCGACAATCCGGCGAACCTGTACCGATTCCCGACCCCGAAGGAGCAAACACGATGAACAGACCAGCGGCACCTCCCAACCCCACGATCGAGCGCAGCTACGCCAGCTACCCATCGTTGATGGACAAGCGGGTGTTTGTCACCGGCGGCGGCAACGGCATAGGTCAGGCCATCGTCCACGAGTTCGCGAAGCAGGGTGCACGCGTCGCATTCGTCGACATCGACGCCGACGGTGGTGCCGGCACCGTCGAGGTTTGCGCCGCCGACAACCCCCGCCACACCCCCATGTTCATCAAGTGTGACCTGACCGACATCGATGCCCTCCGCTCGGCGATCGACGCGGCCCAGCGAGAGCAAGGTCCTTCGCAGGTCCTGGTGAACAACGCCGCCAGCGACGACCGCCACACGTGGGAGGAGATGACTCCGGACTACTGGGACGATCGGGTGGCGGTGAACCTGCGCCACTACTTCTTCGCCATCCAGGCGATCGCCCCGGCCATGCTCGAAGCCGCCGAGGGTTCGATCGTCAACATCGGGTCGAGCTGCTATCTGATGCAGGAGGATTTCTTCCCCGGCTACGCGATAGCCAAGAGCGGGGTCGAGGGCATCACCCGAACCATGGCTCGTACGTTCGGCGTCGACAACGTCAGGGTCAACACCGTCATGCCAGGGTGGGTCGCCACCGATCACCAGCTCGAACGTTGGTGGTCTCCCGAGGGTGAGGAAGGCACCCTCGCCGATCAGGCCCTGAAGCGCCGGATACTGCCAGACGAGTTCGCCCAGATGGTGCTGTTCCTCGCCGCCGACGACGGGGCGGCGTGTACAGCCCAGACCTTCCTGATCGACGGCGGTCGCTACTGAAGAGTTGCATCGCAGTAGAACTTGACCTCCCCCCCGACACGACGACCTATCGTGCTGCCATGACGCTCAGTGGCACCACCCCAGCAGGCATCGAGTATCTGCGCACCCCCGACGATCGGTTCGCCGACATCGCCGACTTCGACTACGAACCGTCGTACACCGAGATCGATGGCCTGCGGATGGCGTACATCGACGTCGGACCGGCCGACGGGACCGTCATCTTGTTGCTGCACGGCGAGCCGACGTGGAGCTACCTGTACCGCAGGATGATCCCGCCTCTTACAGCGGCCGGGTTCCGCTGTGTTGCCCCCGACCTGATCGGATTCGGCCGCTCCGACAAGCCGACCAAACGAAGCACCTACACCTACGCGAGCCATGTGGCCTGGATGAAAGCCTTCCTGTCGGCCATCGATCTCGCTAGCGTCACACTGTTCGCCCAGGACTGGGGCGGTCTCATCGGACTACGAGTCGCCGCCGAAGAGCCGCATCGATTCGACCGGATCGCCATCGGCAACACGGGTCTGCCCGTAGGCGAGTCGCTCGGCCAGGGATTCGACGCATGGCTCGCAGCATCCCAGAACATGGAGTTCATGGACTGTGGCACCCTGCTCCAGAGGGCGACAGCAGCACGAGAGCTGGGTGAAGCCGAGGTCGACGCCTACCGGGCCCCGTTCCCTGACGAGACGTACATGGCGGGCGCACGCGTCTTCCCGACCCTGGTTCCGATCACCCCCGCTCATGGCGGTGCGGCCGCGAACAGGACCGCTTGGGAGGTATTCGAACGGTGGGAGAAGCCGTTCCTGACCCTCGCCTGCCCTGGCGATCCCGTGCTCGGGTCGTTGCACCACGAGTTCATCGAGCGCGTGCCAGGGGCGGCCGGCCAGCCCCATCAGGAGTTCGAACCCGGTGGCCACTTCATCCAGGACGACCGGGGTGAGGATGTTGCAGCCGCCATCGTCACCTGGATGAAGTAGGCGGCCTCTTCCAGCCGAGGTGTGACCCAAAGCACGTAACAATCGCTCAACTGTGGCGCTACTTAATCGATACAGTTCTTAATCGATACAGCACACATCTCCAGGCAAGGGAACCACCATGCGCCTCGTATTGACCCACTACATCGACTCTGCACCAGAAGAGGTCCAGACACACCTCGGACCCGCCATCAGCAGCGGACTCGACCAGGCGGCGCAGTTTGCATCCGACGCAAGAGAAGAGACCATCGTCGAATCGACCGACCAGGGTGTGCGGGTCCACAAGGGCCTGAGCTCCCTCGATGGAAGCGAGGTTCGTGTGGCCGGGCTTGAAGGGCTGACCAGACTCGAGGTCTTGGTGCCCTGGTCCGATGCAGATGCGGGCACACCCAAGTTGTGGGCCGCATCACGATTCGCCTCCAGCCTCGCCGATGCAGTTGGCGCTGCGGCCTAACCCCGCCGCAGTTCGTGCCACGATGGACTCGTGTCCAATCGGGTGACCCTCCAGACGATCGCCGACAAGGTCGGGGTGTCACGAACGACGGTCTCGAACGCGTACAACCGGCCTCACGAACTGGGCGCCGCCCTCCGGACCACCATCCTCGAAGCCGCAGCCGAGTTGGGCTACCGCGGGCCCGATGCCGCAGCCAGGATGCTGCGCACGGGCCACATGGGCTCCATCGGGCTCCTGTTCACAGAGGACTTGCGCTTCGTGTTCACCGACCCCGACACGATGGGGTTCATGCAGGGAGTGGCCGAGACAAGTGCACTCTCGGGCACCGCACTCACCCTCCTGCCCTGCCCGACCCACAGCGACATCGAGACCACTGCGGTGAACTCGGCAGCCGTCGATGGGCATCTCGTGTTCTCGGTCGCCGACGGCGATCCCGCTCTCGAAGCCGTCCTCGCCAGGAACCAGCCCCTGGTCATGGTCGACGAACCCGATCTGGGCGAGGCCGTTTCGTTCGTGGGTATCGACGATCGAGAGGGCGCGCGTCTCGCAGCAAGACACCTGATCGATCTCGGCCACAGTCATCTCGCGGCATTGGTCGGACGCCTGTCGCGCTCCACCAGGACCGGAGCAGTGACACCGGACCGAGAGCACGAGACAACCATGCGGGTGGCCAGGGAGCGGATCGCCGGGTACCGCCTCGCGATGGGCGAGGCAGGGCTCGATCCAAAGGCTCTGGTGATCTGGGAGTCGGGAGGCAACGACCCCGACACCGCCCGCAACGCCACGGTCGACCTGATGTCCGAACACCCATCGATCACGGGGCTTCTGTGCTTCAGTGACCAGCTGGCGATTGGTGCCTGCCAGGCAGGCACCTTGATCAAACGATCGATACCCGAGGACCTCTCGGTCGTGGGATTTGATGACATTCCCAGGGCCCAAACGTGGGACCCGCCCCTCACCACCATCCACCAGCCCATCGTCGAGAAGGGACGCGCCGCCGCCGAACTCTTGCTCGAACAGATCGCCGGGGCCGCCCCTCGTCGAGTGTCACTTCCCATCCGGCTGATGGAACGCGCCTCGTCGGCGCCACCACGACCTTCCGAGCGGCCCTCCTGAAAGGGTACCGGCATCGCCAGCACGCCCTGTTCGCGAGCCGCCGATAGTTGCAGCCCGGCCACAATCCATCCAACATTGGTTCAGATCGACGGGTTCGACCTCGGCACCAGGTCGGTATACGAGGTCATGCGTACCGAGTATCGGGTCCAAGGGGTGGTCGGGCCGGCCGAAGTTCAGGGACCCGAGTAGACGAACCGCGGGTGGAAGATGCCCGACATGTGGGTTTCGCGGCGCCTGAACCTCCAGCCTTCTGGTGTGTCGACACACCAACTCCGGTAGTAGCCGGTCTGGATCGGCAGCGGCCTTGGATCTTCGGGCAAGCGCTGCCAGAAAATCATGGCCGTCGACACCGCCTGCGCGAGGCCGTCGTCGTGTGTCGGCCCGAACACCGTGTTCATCATGAGATGGCGGGTCTCGATGCGCCAAAGCTCGAGCATCTTGGTGCGCTTGACCATGCCCTCCAGAAGGGCTTCTCTCCCGACCGTACCGTGAGTCGCCTCGGCCGCCCCGTCCAGGTAGAACTCCACGACGGCGTCGTCGGTGAACAGCGCAGCGGTCGCTTCGGGGTCGCGACCATCCCAGCAGTAGCTGTACACAAAGATGAGCCGCTCGACCTCGGCTCGCGCGTCATCGGGAACCGAGACGTGAGGCTCCGGCCCCGTCGTCGCAACATAGGGGCTGATCGACAGGGGATTCACTGCGGCCATGAGCTTCACCGTATGGCGGTCGACGACTCCAATGCCAACACTGCACCGACCGTGACTCCGACACCGCAGCGCTCGCCGCCGGGGCGATCGCGCCAGAACCATCTCCGTGACCGATACTGATGTCACGGCATGTGGTGCCAACACCGGGTGTGGGATTGGAGCGGAATCATGAAGGTCAGGGCAGCACTCATCATGGGTGCGGGAGAACCGCTCGAGGTTATCGAAGGTGAACTGCGTGAACCCGAGACCGGCGAGGTCAGGGTCCGCATCGACGCAAGCGGTGTATGCCGTAGCGATCTCCACGCAGGGGGCACGGGTGAACAGATCGGATTCCCTGCGGTGCTGGGGCACGAGGGTGCCGGGGTCATCGAGGCGGTTGGGCCGGGGTCGAGGCTGGCCGTCGGCGACCATGTCGTGTTGTCGTGGTCGCCCAAGTGCGGAACCTGCCCTCGGTGTGTCGAGGGCAGGCCCAACCTGTGTCAGGGACTCATCACGAACGGCACCGCGGCGGGATTCACATTTGAGGGCCGCCCGGTCAGCGCCTACATGGGTGTCGGTTCTCTCGCCGAGCAGGTGATCGTCACCGAACGCCGGGCCGTTCCCGTTCCAGCCGACCTTCCCTCCGAGGCCTTGTGCCTCATCGGCTGCGGTGTGGCCACCGGTTGGGGTGCCGCAGTGCGAACGGCGGGCACAGCGGTGGGCGATCGAGTGGCCGTTTTTGGGTGCGGTGGTGTTGGTCTGTCCGCTATCCAGGGAGCACGCGAAGCCGGAGCCGTGTCGATCATCGCCGTCGACCCCGATGCCGGCCGGCGCGATCTTGCCATGCGCCTGGGAGCCACCTCGACCATCGACAGCGACGCAGTGAACGCAACACAAGCGGTGCTCGAACAGACGACGGGCGGGGCCGATATCGCCATCGAAGCAACAGGACACCCCGAGGTGATGTCGCGCCTGCTCGACAGTGTTCGTCCTGGTGGCAAGGCGGTCATCATCGGTCTTCCGGCAGCCGACGCCATGGTCACGGTGTCGCCGTTCCACCTGCTGTACGAGAAGAACCTGACCGGATCGATCTACGGATCGGTCGACCCACACATCGAGTTCCCGATCATGGCCGAGCTCTACCGGCAGGGACGCCTCGACATCGATTCACTTCGCGGAAACACCTTCACCCTCGACCAGGTCAACGACGCCATCGCCGAGTTGGCCGAGCAGAGATCGCCCCGCCCCCTGGTCCTGCCCAACGCCGAGTAGTGCCCCGACGGTCAGATGCCCTGCCACTCGGGCTTTCGGGCATAGGCAGACCGGTAGTAGTCGAGCAGCGTGAGCTTCGAGGCGGCTGCGTCGTCGAGAACGATCGTGGCGTGGGGGTGGAGCTGGAGAGCGGAGGCGGGGACCATGGCCGTCAGTGGCCCTTCGACCGCCGCTGCCACGGCGTCGGCCTTCGACTGGCCCGCCGCGACGAGTACCACGTGCCGCGCTTCGAGGATTGTTCCGATGCCCTGGGTGACCACGTGGTTCGGCACCTGATCGATGTCGTCGTCGAAGAACCTGGCGTTGTCGGCAAGGGTTTGGTCGGTCAAGGTCTTCATGCGTGTCCTCGACCCGAGCGACGAGGTTGGCTCGTTGAACCCGATGTGACCGTCAGATCCGATACCGAGCAGCTGCAGGGCAACCCCGCCCGCTGAACGAATGGCTTGCTCGTATCGGGCGCACGACCCGACGATGTCGGAGCCCGCTACCTCTGGGGTCTTCAGCCGGTCGTCAGATATTCCGGCCGCCAGCGTGAAGACACGTCTGATGAACGATCGATAAGCCTCGGGGTGGGAGGGGGGAAGCCCAACGTACTCGTCGAGGGTGAAGGCCGTCGCTCCAGACAGATCGAGCCCACCTCGCTCGACCCTATCGATCAGGTCCTGGTACACGGGCAGCGGCGAGCTACCCGTCGCCAACCCGAGAACAGTCGCTGGATCGTTCTGAACGAGGTCGGCGATAGTCGAACCCACCAGTTCACCCACCGATACGTGGTCCGCGAGGACGACGATTTCCACTGCTACTCCATTCGTTCCTGAAATTGGGGCGTGGAATACACCAGGCGCCCCGAGATGATCGTGGCCTCGACCTCGAGCGCCGGCGAGAGCACGACCAGGTCGCCTGCAGCGCCCGGCGACAATCGACCCCGGCCGAAATCGCCGAGTGCCTTGGCAGGTGCCTCACACGCCGCCCTCAGAGCTCGAGCAGGGTGGCAGCCGGCGAAGGCCGTCAGGTTGGCGACCCCATCACGCAGAGTCGACAAGCTTCCGGCGAGGGTTCCGTCTGCCAGGCGGGCGGAGCCTTCGACAATTCTCACAGCCTGATCTCCCAGCGACGACTCATTGTTGCCCACGCACGTGGCTGCCATTGCATCGCTCACCAACACAACACGGTCGCCAGCAGCCGCCCACACGAGCTTGACCATTTCGGGAACAACATGCAGGCCATCGACAATTAGACCAACCGACGTTCGTTCGTCGTCCAGGAGGGCACCGGCGACGCCCGGTTCTCGGTGATGGAGGCCCGACATCGCGTTGAACAGGTGAGTACCCATTGTTGCTCCGGCGTCGAACGCCGCGCGGGTCTGGCTACACGAGGCGGCCGAGTGACCCACCGATACAACAACTCCAGCCCGTGAGAGCACGGCGATGAAATCGTCGGCACCGTCGAGTTCTGGGGCGAGCGTCACCATGGAGGCCCTTCTCGCTTGCGCCAGTCCCATCGGTGGGGCGTGAAGTGCGCTCGCTCGGTGGGCGCCCCTCATCTCGGGGCTTATCCACGGACCCTCGAAGTGCCAACCGAGCGGAGTCGCACCCGGCCAGTCCGAGGGTGCACCAACCTCCGTGACCTCGAGCGCCGTCTCCATCTTCTCGATGCTTGGCGACACCAGCGTCGGCAACCAGCTCGTCACGCCGACCGACGCCAGACGCTCGCCGATCGCCCAGACCCTTGTTGGGTCCAATGTCAGGTCATCGCCCCATCCGCCGTTCACCTGAAGATCGATGAGGCCGGGGGCGACGACCAGCCCCGACACGTCGGCGACGACGTCAGCGGGTTCGCGGTCGACAACACCAACAGACCCAACAAGGCCTCGATCGAGTCGGATCGAACCCTCGCTGAATTCGTGTGCACCGGGCAGAACCAGGTTGCCTCCGGACAGGAGCACCGAGGTCACACAGCACCCCCGAGTCCGTGTCCGAGCCGGTAGAGGCTTCCGATCGCGACCGGCAGCGTTCCCTCGGCCCTTCGTCCCACAAGAACGGACGCAAGCGCGTCGAGTGAAGGCCGCAGCACACTGTACGTGCAGAGGTGTGTCTCGACCTCGGGGTAGCTGCTGAGATCGAACGGGGTTCTGAGAGCCGCAGTCACGACCGGTCGCTCGGCGGCTACGGCTCTCACGAGTTCGGCCTGCTCGGGCGTCGCGGTGATGGTACCCACCACGACTACGTCAGCCTCGCGGGCAGCCTCGACGGCAGCCGCGATCTCTTCGGGCAGTGGCCTGTACCCGACGACGAGTTCGGTCGTAGCCTGAAAGTGGGTCCGCAGCGCATCAGCCAGCGCTGGCTCATCGCCCGACGATGTGTCGGCCGGGGTGAGGTCGAGTGGCCGAACCATGATCGAAGCAATCCGCGTCGTCGGCACCAGCGGCAACAACCCCGAATCGCGTACGAGCGTGATCGACCGTCGTGCCAGCTCGGCTGCCAGTTGAAGGTGCGACGAACTGCCCACGGCGTCGACCTGGGGTATCGACGTTCGGTGTGTTCGCCGGAGGGCACTCTGTATGCGGCTGGCCGACGCCTCGATCGAGTCCGCGTGCAAGAGCCCCCGACCGAACGCGTGTCTGAGCCCCTCGTCGAGGCCGACCGACCGCTCATAGTCAGCCGTCGACAACAAGAGATCGGTGCCCGCGCGCAAGGCGGCGACGGCCTCGATGAGCGATGCACCACCCTGTGCAAGCGCCTTCATGTCGAGCGCGTCCGTTATCACCAGACCGTCGAAGCCCAGACCATGCCGAAGCAGGCCTCCGATGATGCGCGAGCTGAGAGAGGCCGGCAGATCGTCGAGGCCGGTGATCCGTGGCAGTGCGTAGTGCCCGACCATGGCACCATCGACCCCAGCATGTAAGGCAGCAGCAAAGGGAACGAACTCGACCTCGTTCAGCCTGGACTCGTCGACATCGAGAACGGGTAGACCGTGGTGAGGGTCGACCGAAGCCTCGCCCTTCCCTGGGAAGTGTTTCACCACAGACAGCACCGAGGCGTCCCGCAAGCCCTGGACAGAGGCCTCCACATGTCGGGCCACGAGATGTGGATCGCCACCGAACGACCGAACACCCAGCGAAGGATTGTCGGGTTGGGTGATCACATCGGCGACGGGTGCGTAGTTGACGTTGACCCCAACAGCTCGCAGCTCGGTTCCGATCGCCGCAGCGACGCGTCTGGTGAGCCCAACGTCGTCAACGGCGCCAAGGGCGAGGTTTCCCGCAAACGGAGTCGAACCCGCCAACGCCCGGAGCTGCCCACCTTCCTGATCGATTGCGATCAGCAGCTCGCGCCCGCCGGCCGCCTCTTGGAGGCTGTCGGTGAGGTCGCGGACCTGTCGAGGTGAGTCGACATTGAAGTGGCGAAAGAGAGAGACACCGGTGACCTCCCCACGCATGGTGCGCCGCAATAGATCCTCGGGAGCCTCACACCCCTCAAAACCCCACAGCTGCAGTGCTTCTACGGAACTCATCCCTTGACCGATCCGGCGAGCATCCCGCGAACGAAGAAGCGTTGCAGGGACAAGAACACCACCAGGGGAACGGCCATGCTGACAAATGCTCCGGCGGTGAGGATATGCCAGGCTTCGCCTCGCGACCCGACGAGCTCATTCAGGCGAGCGATGAGGGTCGCCACCTCCCCATCGGTTCCGAGGAACACCAAGCTCACCAACAGATCGTTCCAGACCCACAGGAACTGGAAGATGGCGAACGACGCCAACGCGGGTGTCGAAAGCGGGATCACCAGCCTACGGAAGATGTCCCAATGGGTGGCGCCGTCGATTCGGGCCGACTCCATCAGTTCGCGGGGCAGCGAAGAGATGTAGTTGTAGAGCAGGTATACGGCCAATGGCAGGCCGAACCCGGCGTGAGCCAGCCAGGTTCCGACATAGGTCCCCGACAGGTCGAGCCGTGTGTACAGCCGCAATAGCGGCACCAGCGTCATCTGGATCGGGACGACTAGCAGGAGGATGACGATGGCGAACAACGTTCGGCGACCCCGGAATCTCATCCACGCAAAAGCGTAGGCAGCCAGTGCTGCGATGGTGATCGGGATGACGGTGGCAGGAAGCGTGATGACCACACTGTTGCCGAACGCCCGCCAGAGTCCGGAGGCGTCGAGGACACCTGAGTAGTTGGAGACCGTCCACGTGGACTCCTCGAATGGGTGCGAGAAGACGGTCCACCACCCCGACGTGGCGACTTCACTCTGGGGACGGAACGAGCTGACGAACAGGCCGGTCGTGGGTAGGGACCAAATGGCCACTATGAGGATCACCGCGAATCGGATCGGTGCACGTTTCACCCAGCTCATTGCATGGCCTCCTGACGCCGGAAGTTGCGTAGGTTCATCCACATCACCGGCAGGACCATCAAGAACAGCAGCACGGCAATCGAGCTCGCCCTGCCGAAGTTCCTGAACTTGAACATCTCCGCGAACATCCGGTTTGCGATCACCTCTGTGTCGAACTTGCCTCCGGTGGTCACGAACACGATGTCAAACACCTTGAGCACCGCTACCGCAATGGTGGTTGAGACGGTGATGATGCTCGGCCGAATCGAAGGAACGATGATGCGGGTGAACACCTGGAGTTCGCTTGCTCCGTCGATGCGGGCAGCCTCGAGCAGCTCGTCGGGGACACCCTTGATGGCAGCGGACAACACGACCATCGCAAACCCGGTCTGCAGCCAGACCATGATCGCGATGAGTGCGAAGGTGTTGATCGGTACGTCCTGGAGTATCGGAATCGGCTCCTTGCCGACACCCGTGACCAGAGCGTTCACAACACCAATTTGTGGTTGACCCTCCGGACGCCACAGATACATGAACCGGAAGATGACACTTGCTCCGACCATCGACAGCGCCAGAGGAAGGAACACGAAGGTCTTGGCAAGAGCCTCTCGCTTCACCCTGTCGAACAGTTGAGCGATCACCAGACCGAGCAGCACCGAGCCACCTGTGGCGACCACGAGCCAGATCAGGTTGTTGATGAGTGCCCGTTGAACGTCGTCGTCACCGAGGATGTCTGGGAAGTTCGAGAGCCCTTGATCCTCTGTGACGCTGTAGTAGATGGTCGCAACAAGCGGGTACAGCAAGAACAGCGTGAGCAGCAGATACGCGGGTGCGAGGTAGACGTAGGGCCGGACAGACTCGCGCCAGCGCGACGGCACCAGGTCGACCAGGGAATTCAAGGCCCAAAGGACTATCCAGATGCCGACGGTTCCCAGCAGCAACGCCCAGCCGAGAATTACCAGCACGGATGGCACTGGCTGCATTCCCCGATCCCGCAAGGCGTCGGCAGAACCATCCATACCGATGATGTCGTAGGCACCTGCGATCAGGCGACTGGCACCGTCGGAGTCGGTGAGCACTCTCAAGCTCACCATCGCCGCCGCACCGACGACGAATAGACCCGCGAGGGCCCAGCCGAAGCGAACGACTCGATTCCTAGTGTCGTTTCCGTTCATTGGGTCTCCGATCCAAGGTGGGGTGTGGCCTGGGAGGGCACGGCCACACCCCACCTCTCAGGAAGCTGGCTCAGCTTGCGGGCCAGCTCGCCTCGATGTCGGCGAAGACGTCTTCGGTGTTGTCACCGTTGGCAGACACCCAGTCGACCATGCCTGACCAGAAGGTCCCGTTGCCAACCTCGGCCGGCATCGTGTCGGATGCGTCGAACCGGAAGGTCGTGGCGCTGGCCATGATCTCGGCCAGATCGTTCTGGGGATAGGCGGTGTACCAGGCGGTCGGAACACTGCGATTCGGTGAGAGGAACCCACCGGCCTCGATCCAACCCTTCGCGCCTTCGGCCGATGCCAGGAACTCGAGCACTGCTCGAACCTCGGGGCGGTCGTTGAACATCACGATCTGGTCGCCACCACCGAGGACCGGACTACCGAAGTCGCTCTCGATCGGGGGAAGGTAGAAGAACGAGCTGTCGACACCGGGCGTATACAGCGGGTTGTCGTCGGCGTCCTTTGGCCAGAATCCGGGGATCCACGCAGCCTGCTTGTGCATCCAGCACTGTGGCCCGGCTTCGGCGAACATCGGCGTCTGCGTATCGCCGACCCAGATCGAGTTGATGCCCGTGTTTGCGCCGAAGACATAGTCGTCGGCAAACCAGACGTCGCCAACGATCGCGGCCGCTTCGAGAACCTCGGGATGATTGAACTCGATGTCGTGGGTGATCCAACGGTCGTAGATGTCGGTGGGAGCGGTGCGCAACAGCACATCCTCCATCCAGTCGGTGGCGACCCAACCCGACGCGTCGCCGTGTTCGATGGAGACACACCAGGGATTGCCGTTGCCGTCGGCAATGATCTGGTCGCTGAGTGCGGTCAGCTCGTCCCAGGTTGCCGGAACGCTGTACCCATTCTCCTCGAATGCTGCAACCGGATACCACACGATCGACTTGATGTCGGTCTTGTAGAAGACGCCGTAGGTGTTCCCATCGTCTGCCGAGCCGAGGTCGACGAACGACGAGATGTAGTCCTCGTTCAGCTGGTCCATGTTGATCCACTCCGAGATCGGGACGAGCTTGCCCTCCGAAGCGAACGTGCGCATCAGACCCGGCTGGGCGACCTGGGCAAGATCCGGCGGATCGCCACCGTCGGCACGAACGGCGAGCACCGTCTCGTAGTCGGTAACGCCCTCGTACTTGATGTCGATTCCGCTGGTGTCGGCAAGAGCAGCCAGCGAGGCCTTGAATCCGTCGGACTCGGCCTCGACCCATTGCCCGAGGATCTCGACCTCGGTCCCTTCGAACTCGCCGGCTAGAGCCCGAGCGAGGTGTTGATGGGGCCCGTCGGGAACGGGCGCAGCAGTGGTTGTAGTCGAATCGTCGTCGGTTCCGGCATCGGTCGCCGCGGTCGTTGTCGTTGTTTCGTCGACACCGGCGTCGGCCGCCTCGGTGGTGGTTGCACCTGAGGAATCGTCGGAAGACGAATCGTCATTGGCGCACGCACCGGCGATGAGCGACAACGTCGCCAACGCCAAGAGCAGCTTCGAGAGTCTGGTCATTTGGTTACCCCTCCTGGGTAGTTGTGTTTCGTGCGATCCAGGAAGCGCCTTGCGCACCTGCCGGCCAGTCGGACGGCAGTTGATGAAGACGCGCCTGAAGATCGCTATCGCTCAGCAGCACGTTGTCTGCCATTCCTGCGAACTGGTTGATGAGAAGAGAATGCAGCGCTGGGCTCGAGGTACCCACGCCACCTCCGAGTACGACGAACGACGGATCGATCATCCGGACGAGATCGTCGATAGCGCTCGCGAGGTGCTCTACGACCGGCATCGCCGCTGAGACCGCGTCGCTCTGGCCGCCAAGCGCCAGCCGAAAAAGGTCCTCGGCTGGGTTCTCGCCGGCCCAGATCGCTCGGATGGCGGGCCCCGAGGCCACCGCTTCCAGACAGCCGACCCGACCACACCGGCACTCGACGACGCTCGGCGCAAACGAGCTGTGCCCAATCTCGCCCGCCATACCCGTCGATCCCCGGTGGAGCTCTCCGTCGATGATGATGCCTGCGGCGACGCCTGTACCGAGTCCCAGGTAGACGAGCGAATCGTCTGGCTGGGCCAGGTGGCGATGGGCGCCGATGGCGGCCATGCGCACGTCGTTCTCCACCACGACCGGCAGGCCGCTCAAGTGATCGGACAACCTCGAGCCGATCGGGAACGGTGCATCGATGCCCAGGTTCAGCGCGTGCCGAACAGTGCCCGAGGCGGGTTCGACGATTCCGGGCACGCCGAGGCCTATTGCAGCGGGGGGCTCGTCGAGCTTGGTCGTCAGCGAGTCGACCAGATCGACGACGCTGGACATGACAGCTTCGGCACTGCCGACCCTGGTCGAGGCGATGGTGCGCATGATTGGTTCACCGTTGTCGTCGACGGCGAGCCCTTCGATCGTTGTACCGCCGAGGTCGATACCCAGAAACACAGTCATGCGATAACAAAACCGAGCTGGTCTTGGCGCAGCAGCACTGCTGCACCCATGAGCGGAAGGTTCGGATCGGACATCGTCCGCACTTCGAGGTCTGGGCGCAACGCCGGCAGGACCCGCCTCCCCAGCTCGCCGCGCAACCCTTCCGCGATCGCTTCGGCACCATCTGACGCCGAGTGAACCACGATCTCGGAGACATCGAGGGCGTTCACCAGGACACTGGCAGCCCCTCCGATAGCGACGCCGGCCCGCTTCAGCGCTTCGGCCACCCTCGAGGCGCCATAGGTCTCGCCGAGCATGTCCAGCGTCACATCGGGGGAGATCGCGTCGGTGCCGGCGATCGCACGAACGATCGCCGCCCGCGAAGCGATGGTCTCGAGGCAGCCTGCGTTGCCGCAACGACAGTCCTCACCATCTACGTCGACGACCACATGTCCGATCTCGCCTGCCGCTCGATGGCTGCCGAGGTGCAGCCCACCACCCAGTACGATCCCGGCGCCAAGACCTTCGGCGATTCGAACGAGGAGTAGATCGCCGGTCGCGACGCCTGTGCTGCGCCTCTGCCTCACCAGCTCGGCGTGTGCGGCGATTGCGCTCGCGTGGGCGTCGTTTGAAACCAGAACCGGAACTTCGAATCGCTCGGCGAGGCGAGGGCCCAACGGATGATCTACCCAGCCGAGGTTCGTCGCCTCGACGACAACACCATCGGCATCGACGACGCCCGGAGTAGCCACTGCTACCCCGAGGAGGCTACTCGTCGCAGAACTCGTCAACCGTTCGACGAGGTTCTCGATGGCGGTGTCGTGATCGTCGCTCGAGCGGGCCAGGACCACATCGCCGATCGGCTGCAGCAAAAGGTCTACGAGCAATCCCCTGAAAGGCCGCGCGCTGAGATCGAGAAGGGCCAGTTGACGTCCGCCCTGGTTGATGCGGATCTTGGTCGGCGGCTTGCCTCCAGCACTCGGTGCCACGCCAGCCTCGACCACCAGCTTGGCGTCGATGAGGTCGGCCACCAGCGACGACACGGTGGCACGAGTGAGGCCCGTCGTTCGCGCCACTTCGGCACGCGTGGTCGTGTGTTCGCCGTGGACGATCTGGAGAACGATCTGCAGGTTCAGCGCCCTCATGCGCTCGCGACCTGCCTTCCGGGGCTCGTTTTCGGTCGAGATCACCGGCCCCAGACTTTGCATGTTCATTAAACTTACATAGTTTGAGGCCTGGGTCAAGCCTGCCGGGAGTCATCGAGATTTCGACCGAAGCTAGATGCCAACAACAGAGCGCAGGTGCTGGAACCTCGGGATGACCTGGGACTCGATCAGGTGCGACCGCTGATCGGCGGGGGCCAGCACGGCCTCACCCCACAGGGCCCTACCAACCAAGAAGCCCGAGCAACCACCTTCGACGGCGGCCTCGACCTGGGCCACAAAGGCGTCGAACGGGCCACCACCGGACAGCAACGCCCATGGCATAGGGCACAACTCTGTGATCTGGGCGCAGCGGTCGCGCCACGTTGCCGAGTTGGTGTCGTGGCTGACATCGACGGGGAATGGCAGCTTCAAGAGGTCGGGACCCAGCGCAGCGAACCGTCTTGTGGTCTCGATGACAACACCGGGCCGGTCGGCCGGATCGGCGAGCCCGAAGAACAGGGGCTCGAGAACCAGGGGGATTCCTACCCTGCGACACTCGGCCAACACGTCGGCGGCAACCTGGTGCTGGGCTTCGGCCAAACGATGCTCGGGCATGAAGGGCAACAGGAGTTTGGCGACCGAGGCTCCGCTGGCCGCGGCCTGCTCGACCGACCATCCGTCCAGGACGGTGGTGGGTACCGCCCCGGGGTCACCCAGGTAACCCTGCGATTCGAGTGCGGCCGTGAAGCCGACGCCGTCGGGCAGACTACCGACCAGGTCGGGAATCGAATACTCGGGCTCGAGCATGACCCCGGTCGCGAACTGGGCAACCCGTGAGATCAGCTCGGCCTTCAGCCGAACGATCTCGTCGCGTTCGACCGAACCTGGATCGTCGGGTCGCAGGAACGCACGCAACGAATCGCGGTGGTCGAGAGCAAGGATCGCGAAACGATCATCGCTGCTGATTCCGTCGAGGCTCACGGGTTCAAGTAGTCGGAACGATCGGCAGGTTCCACTCGCCCGCGGTCCAGTCGGCCTCGATCCATGTGTAGTCGGCGTGGAAACACGGCGGTGTCGAGCGGTTGTCGTCGAGCAGCTCGCCGGCCAGGAAGTTGAGGAAGTACATGTTCGCTCCGGGACAAGCGACTGAGGAGTGGTAGCCCTTGGGCACCAGCACAACATCGCCGTCGTAGGCGACCGAGAGGTCTTCGTAGTCCTCGTCGAAACGCCAGTTGCGGTGCATGGCCCAACCCTCGGGCCGGTCGAGGCGGAAGTAGTAGGTCTCCTCGAGGTAGGGCGAACCGTCGCGACCATCGTGACAGTGAGGGGCCCAGCCAGACCACGTGCCTCTGGGCACGTACACCTGGTACACGATCAGCCGCTCAGCCTCGACGGGAGGGGCGATCGAGTGGACCACCTGACGATACGCCTGGCCACCACCGCGGATCTCCGAGCGCTGCTCGGGGACCTCGATGATACGGGCCGGATACTTGCCCTCGGCCGGGGCGCTTCCCACCGCGAACGTGAACGACGAGTCGCTCGTGACCTCTACAGCCTCGTCGGGGGGCAGGTAGACGATGGGTGCCAGCTCCTCGAACACCGAAGAGCGGGCGAGCTCGGCTTCGATGCCTGCAAACCTGGCGACGCCCGCACCCTGGAGGGGGACGATGGCAGCCTCGCGACCGTCGAAGGTCGCCGACCATGGGTTCGATGGCCCAACCTCGACCACGGAGAACCCGAGATAGGTCCAATCTGCCGATTCGGGGGTGACTTCGATCTGTTTCACGAGATCTCCTCGGTGAGAACGGGACGACCCTCGCGGACCGATTTCCATGCGGCCAGACCGATGACCAGCGGAGCCCGACCGTCGTCGATGGTGACCGGCGAGGGTGCACCGTCGCGGACCATGCCCACAAACTCGCTCCACTCGGCCAGATAGGAAGGGACGTATCGCTCGAGGAAGAAGTACGGGATGATCGAGCCAGTCGAGCCCGCCGCCGTTCGGGTGATCGTGGTGTTGACGCCGGGGTTGTCGGACATCGCCATGCCGCCGGACCCGAACACCTCGACACGCTGGTCGTAGCCGTAGACCGCCTGGCGCGAGTTGTCGATGGTGGTGATGGCGCCGTTCTTGTGGGTCATGACGATGACCACCGTGTCGAGGTCGCCTGCCTCACCGATTGCTGGGTCGACCATGACGTCGCCCTTGGCGTAGACCTCGGCCACCTCGCTGCCTGTCACATACCGGGCCATGTCGAAGTCGTGGATGGTCATGTCGCAGAAGATGCCACCCGAGACCTTGATGTATTCGATGGGCGGTGGGGCCGGGTCGCGGCTGGTGATTCGAACCATCTGCACGTCGCCCACATCGCCAGAGGCGACCGCGTCGTGAACGGCCTTGTGACTGGCGTCGAAGCGCCGGTTGAAGCCAACCTGGACCGCAATCCCCGCTTCGCGAACGGCGGCCAGGCCCCGATCGACCTCGGCCAGATCGAGTGACAATGGCTTCTCGATGAACACGGGTTTGCCGGCCCGAGCCGCAGCCACGAGCAGGTCGATATGGGTATCGGTCGACGAGCAGATGGCCACCGCATCGACGTCGTCGGCGCCGATCAGGTCGTCGGGCGAAGCCGCGACGCGGGCACCAACATCGGCGGCCACTTCGGCCGAACCCTGGGCGTAGACGTCGTAGACGCAGCTTGTGGTGGCGCCGGCTACCTGACGCTCGATGAGGTCGGCGTGCATCTTTCCGATGCGTCCCACGCCGAGTATCCCGATGCGAAGATCGGTCACGGTTGATCCTCCCTGATGGGGTCTGGAGTTCGTTCGTAGATCGATGGCCTGGCGGGTAGCACGACCTCGACCGGCTGCCCCGCCAGCATGGCTTGTTCGCCCGCAGCCGCCACCACCTGGGCGGCGAAGCCATCCCAGACCGTCGGTCCCGAGGACACACCGACGGCGAGATCGGCGCACCACTGCTCGATCTCGAGCCGATAGGCGTCCTGGAACCGTGCGAACCAATCGGTGCCGACGATCATCGACTCTGTGGCCTGCGACCGGATGATCGCGCGGGGATGGGGAACGGTTGCGGCCATGCCGAGCTCGCCGGTCACCTCGACCTGGACTTCGTAGGCAAAGGCCTGGTCCTCGAAGTCGATGACGCCCAAGCCGCCGCCGACCAGGCCACCCACAAGCAAGACATCGCGGAAACCGTCCGGGCGCTCGGCGACGTGGACGGTCACACGCGCGAACTCGCGTCCGCTGAGCCAACGGATCGTGTGGATGTCGTGGATCAGCGACTGGGCGAAGAGCAGACCGACCTCGCGACGCTCTCCATCGACGTTTCGATGCACGCTGCGCACCCGGGTCAGGTGGCCGAGCTCGGCCGCGGCTGCTGCGACCTGGGCGTGGGCTGGATCGAGTTCGCGCATGAAGCCGACCCGCGTGTGGATCCGACCGGAGGCGATCTCGGCATCGAGCACTCGCTGGGCCTGATCGAGGGTGGCGCCGAGCGGTTTCTCGAGAAAACACCACTTGCCCGCCTCGATCGCAGCGATGGCGAACTCGGCGTGGGTGTCGTCGCTCGATGCGATCAGCACCGCATCGGCCGCTTCGATCGCTGCGTGGGCGTCCATGACGCTGGCGCCGGTCTGTTCGGCCACTGCAGCGGCAGAGGGTTCGTACACGTCGGCGACCGCAACGACATCGACCCCTGGTTGGGCCGCGAGGTTTCCCGCGTGCCAGCTACCCATTCCGCCACAGCCGATGACGGCCACCCGTATAGTCACGTCGGATCGGGTCCGAGCTCGACAGGAGGCACGGGTGCGTCACCGGCGCCGGGCACCGACTGGTCGTAGTCGATGACCGCACCGGTCATCATCCCGCTGTCCTCGGACAAGACGAAGGCCAGGGTGGTGACTAGCTCCTCGGGTTTGACGAGACGACCGAAAGGACGGTCGGCCTCTGCTCGCTCGAGCCATCCGTCGGTCGCGCCATGGAACCGGCGCTGGATCAGATCCTCGCCGTCGGTGTCCATCCAGCCAGGGTTCACGATGTTGATCCGGATGCCGTATCGCATCAGCTGGTACGCAACGGTCTTGGTCATGGTGACCAGGCCCGACTTCGTCATGACGTAGGGCGTGATGAAGGGTTGCCCGCCGTGCCACGCGATGCTGCCGACGTTGACGATGGTGCCAGGCGAGCCGGCGTCGCGAAGCATCCTTGCCACACCCTGCACCAGCTGGAAAGGTGAACGCAGGTTGACGGCCATCATCTCGTCGAAGTACTCGGGTGTGGTGTCCCAAACATCGCCCCTGGTGGTGAGGGCGGCACAGTTGGCCAGGTGGTGAACGACACCGAACCGTTCGCGCGACCTATCGATCAGCGCTTCCACGCTCGCCGCGTCGGCCATGTCGGCGGCGACGAACACCGCGTCACAACCCCCGGCGGCCAGTTCGGCGGCAACGGCCTCGCCACGTTCGGCATTGCGGCCGGTGACGACCAGGCCCGACAGGCCCTCGTCGACCATACGCCTGGCAAGGGTTGCCCCGAGTCCCTGGGTCGATCCCGTGATGATGGCGTTGCGACCCTCGAATCTCACCAGCCGATCCTCTGCCCAGCCTTGCCCTCGTCCATCTCGGAGCGGGCGCCGAGCACCTCGGCACGATTCGACACCTCTGGTACGCCGACCTCCCAGAACGAGCCACCCTCGGTCCAGGTGTAGGCATCGGTCTGAAGGGCGATGACGTACGTTCGATCGGCAGCTCTCGCCCTGGTGAATGCCTCTTCGAGCTCGGAGATCGAGGTGACGGTCTCGCTGATGGCGCCCATGGCCGCGGCGTGGGCGGCGAAGTCGACCCTGACCTCGTCGACGATCTTGGCATCGGCGATCAGGTTGTTGAAGGGCACCCCACCCTGGCCGACCTGCAGACGGTTGATGACGGCGAACCCGCCGTTGTCGCACACGATGACGATCAGCTTGTGGCCAGACAACACGGACGAATACAGGTCGCTGTTCATCATCATGTACGAACCATCACCTACGAACACGACGACCTCATCGTCGGGGCGGGCCATCTTGGCACCCCAGCCGCCTGCGATCTCGTAGCCCATACACGAGTAGCCGTACTCGGCATCGAAGGAGTGGACGGTGTCGCTGCGCCATCCGTTCACCAACTCGCCAGGGAATCCGCCTGCGGCGGTGAGGGCATAGATGGAGCCGTCGTCGGCCCGGTCGACCACACCGACCACCTGGGCATAGGAGGGAAAGCCCAGGTCGGTCGGCGCAGCGGATTGACCCGAATTGTTCGGTGTGTTCGGGGCCGAGATCTTGTCGATATAGGCGTGGTACTGAGCGGTCTCGGCGGCACAGGTATCGACCCAGTCGTCGCCCACCCGGTAGTCGCCCAACATCGAAGTGAGCTCGGCCAGGCCCTCCCTGGCGTCGGCAACCACGGCGTGGGCCATGTGTTTGGTGGCATCAAATCGAGCGGTGTTGAGCCCGATGAACTGGACGTCCTCGTTCTCGAACAGGGTCCACGACCCGGTGGCGAAGTCCTGCAGGCGGGTGCCCACGGCCAGCACGACGTCGGCTTCGCGGGCAAGTGTGTTGGCCGATGTGCAACCGGTGACACCAACCGTGCCGGCGTTCAAGGGATGTGACGATGGCAGCGACGTGCGACCGGCCACCGTCTCGACCACGGGAATGTGGTGGGTCTCGACGAAGTCGCGAAGTGTTGCCTCGGCTTCGGACCAGTGCACTCCCCCACCAGAGATGACGATCGGTTTGCCGGCCCCGGAGAGAATCTCGGCAGCCCTGGCGATCTCGTCCCTGTCGGGCCGGGGACGGCGAACCGCGTGGACACGCTCGTCGAAGAAACGAACAGGGAAGTCGTAGGCCTCGGCCTGGACGTCCTGGGGCAATCCGATGAAGGCCGGACCACAGTCGCCGGGATCGAGCATCGTGTTCACCGCGGCCGGAAGCGACTGCACCAGCTGAGCCGGATCGGTGATGCGGTCCCAGTAGCGGGTGACCGGCTTGAACGCATCGTTGACGGTGGTGGAAGGCGAGCCGAAGTGTTCGACCTGCTGGAGCACCGGGTCTGGGATTCGCGAGTTGAACGTGTCGCCGGCCAGCAACAACAGTGGCAGCCGGTTGGCCATCGCTACACCCGCAGCGGTGACCATGTTGGTGGCACCGGGACCGATCGAGCTGGTGGCCACCATGATCTGGCGGCGCTTCGACGCCTTGGCAAAAGCGGTGGCGGCCAGGGCCATACCCTGCTCGTTCTGACCCCGCCAGGTGGGCAATACGTCCTTGACCTCTTCGAGGGCATGCCCGAGGCAGGTGACGTTGCCGTGCCCGAAGATGGCGAACACGCCGGGGAACAGCTGCTGGATCTCGCCGTCGATCTCGACCTTCTGGGCCGTGAGGTACTTGACGATCGCCTGGGCGGTTGTGAGACGGATGGTCTTCATGGACTTGCTCCTCGGAAGAACTCAGTCGATTCGGATGGAGTCGACGGATTGCCAGGTGCCCGACTCGCAGCTGCGCAGCCAGGCATCCTGGAACGAGACATAGTCGACGGCTTGGGCAAAGCCAGGCTCGTGCTGTACCCCGGCGGCCACGGCGGTGAGGAACTCGTGGTTCTCGATGACCTTCATGTCCTCGTAGCCGATCGAGTTGGCATCGCCCGGTACGAAGTTGCCGTGATAGGGGTAGCGGTCGCCTGCGCGGACCTTGGTGTAGCCCCTCGGTGCCGTGTTGGTCTCGTCGACCAGGAACACCTCGAGCTCGTTCATGGTCTCGAGGTTCCAGCGCAGAGCACCCTTGGTGCCGTAGACATCGAAGGCCATCTGGCTCTCGGGGCCGATGATCGCACGTGAGGTCTCGAACGTGCCCCTCGCACCGTTGGCGAATACGGTCAGCGCGCCCGCGTAGTCCTCATTGGTAACCGCGCCGGTGGGGTCGCCGGGAGCACCGCGGTCGTAGTGGGTACCACCCTCCTTTGGCAGGGGGCGCTGCCGAATGAACGTCTCCTGGGTGCCCACCACATCGGTGACGGGTCCTATCAACATCGTGGCGAGATCGACAGCGTGGCTGAGGATGTCGGTCGAGACACCGTGCCCGGCCTCATCGACCAGGAACCGCCACGACAACAGACCGAGGGGATCCGAGCCGTACATCGAGAAGAACCGACCGCGGTAGTTGGTGATCTCGCCGAGCACACCGGACGAGATGAGGTTCTTGGCGTGTTGCACCATGGGCGCCCAGCGATAGTTGTAGCCAACTCCGGTGATCACACCAGCGTCGCGGGCCGCCTTCTCGATCCTGGCGGTCTGACTCGGTGTGCCCCCTACGGGCTTCTCACAGAACACCGCCTTGCCGGCAGCAGCCGCCGCGACCGCTATCTGCTCGTGCAACATGTTGGGCGCCGTCACGTAGACGACATCAACATCGGCATGATCGATGACCGCTTGCCAGTCGGCGACCGCTTCGCGGAAGCCGAAGCTGTTCACCGCCAGGTCGCGCCTCTCGGCGACGTTGTCGCCACAGATCACCAACTCGGTGTCGTACGAGCGATCGTCGAAGAGGGTTCCCACCCGCCCGGCGGACCGCGAGTGGGCTTGACCCATCCAGCCGAAACCAACAACACCAATGCCCAGCCGTGGACGTTCCGTGCTCATTCGTAGACCTCAGGGTTCACACAGGTTGGGACCCGCTCGCCGGCGAGACAGGTCATGACGTTTTCGAGGGCGTGGCTGAAAAGCCGACGTTTTCCGAGATCGGTGGCCGAAGCGATGTGGGGCGTGATGATGACGTCGTCACGCTGCTGCAGCCGATGGTCGCCGGGAAATGGTTCGGGAACCGTCACGTCGAGCCCCGCAGAGCCAACTTGGCCACTGTCGAGCGCGGCGACCAAGGCGTCCTGATCGACAAGCGCTCCCCTGGCGGTGTTGATGAAGATCACGCCAGGTTTCATCGCTGCGAATGCAGATGCGTCGAAGATGAAGCTGCCGTCGGAGGGAGGTGGGCAGTGGGCAGACACGACGTCGCTGCGCCCGAGCAGGTCGCCGAAGGA
>JAAETH010000317.1 GCA_024228575.1 Actinomycetes bacterium | reverse complement strand
CATCACAGGACGCGCCCGGTTGGGTGGAGCCATCGAGGTGCACCGGGGCTGTCACTGCCGGTAGGGCGGAGGCGGGCGCAATCGTCCACACACCAGCGGCGTGACCTGCTTCGCCCGCCGGCATATCGAAGGCGATCTTGCTCACGACAAGCGAGGCGTTGGCCTCTTCGATGGCGGCTCGGAGGGTACAAGCTGGATCGCCTTCGCTGTTCGTACCCCCGGTGTCGCAGAACCCATCGCCGGGGATGGCGTCGGACGAGTCGCCAGTCGAGTTGACAACAACACTGCCGGTCAGGTCGAGGACGTACACGGCACCTCGGTCGGTGCCGCCATCATCATCGAAGACGGCGCCGACCGCGATATCGACGGTCCCGTCACCATCGAGGTCACCAACCCCGGCCACCGACGCCCCGAAGTAGTCGCTGTTGTCGAGGGGTCCTGTGAGCCCGCCTGTGGTCGAGGAGATCTTCTGTTCGGCCTTGACCGTGCCGTCAGCGTTCAAGAGCAGCACATACACGGCCCCCCGATCGGCGCCGCCATCATCGTCGTAGAGGGCGCCGACCGCGATATCGACGATCCCGTCACCGTCGAGGTCACCAACCCCAGTAACCGACCGCCCGAAGTAATCGGAGTTGTCGAGGGGGCCTGTGAGCCCGCCGGTGGTTGAGGAGATCTTCTGCTCAGCTTTGACGGTGCCATCAGCGTTCAAGAACAGGACATACACGGCCCCTCGATCGGTGCCGCCATCATCGTCACTCTTGGCGCCGACCGCGATGTCGACTATCCCGTCACCATCCACATCGCCAACACCGGCCACCGACCGCCCGAACAGGTCGGAGTTGTCGAGGGGGCCTGTGAGCCCGCCGGTGGTGGAGGAGAGTTTCTGTCCGGCTTTGACGGTGCCGTCGGT
>JAAETH010000316.1 GCA_024228575.1 Actinomycetes bacterium | reverse complement strand
TGGATCCGCGTCGGTCGCGCTCTGCGTGCTCCTCGCGCTTCCGCGGAAGCGTTCAGGAAGGGCGAGCTTTTGTACTCGAAGGTGCGTGCGCTCACCCGCATCGCCACCTAGCTACTTGCCGCAGTGAACACGACGATGATGAGCAGCACAGCGAAACACCGGGCAGCACCGCAGGTCACTACGACCCTTGCTTCGGAGCGGTCGTATGCCGACTACGAATCGACCCTCCGCGTATGAGGCGACGGCTGCACCCTCGACGACAGCACCTCGGTCGCCCAGTCCACCGGCCGTCGCGATCTTCTGACGTGATGTGTGAGACGGGTTTCAGCTGCGCATCTTCTCGCCGGCCGGATCCCAGATGGGCTCTGCGTGAAGGGTGGCGTCGCGCAGGACACCGAGGATCTCGATCTGCCAGCCTTCGGTACGGCTCGCCAACCCGGCGGGCACGTATCCCATCGCTACAGACACCTCGGGCGCATGTGCATAACCACCCGACGTGATCCAGCCGACCACCTCGCCGTCGAGCCAGACCGGCTCGTCGCCCATGACGTCAGCGGCGCCATCGCCCGACGCAACGTCGACCGTCCAGGTACACAGCAGACGCTCTGGACCATTCTCGGCCGTAGGCAACAGTGCGTCTCGGCCGATGAAGTCGCGCTCCATCTGCACGAACCGACCGAGGTTCGCCTCGAACGGGTCGTAGATCGGGCGGTACTCGCGGGCCCAAGATCCGAAGCTCTTCTCCAGGCGCATCGAGTTGAGCGCGGCGGAACCGAACAGCCGGATTCCCAAGTCGTGACCCTCGTCCATCAACAGGTCGAACAGGTGCCGCTGGTAGCTGGCGGGCATCCAGAACTCGTAGCCGAGGTCGCCCGTGAAGCTGACCCGACCGGACAGGGTCGGAACCATGCCGACCTCGAGCCGCCGGAAGTCCATGAAACGGTAGCCCTCTGGCGACACATCGGCGCCGGTGACCCTCTCGAGCAGCTCTCGCGACCTGGGCCCGGCGATGGAGAGGCCACACATCTCGTAGCCGTGTGTGATGTAGCCGGCTATGTGTCCCCCACCCCCGTGCCAGACGGCCAGCTGCTGATCGAAGTAGCGCTGGTAGTAGCGCTCTGCGATGCCCGAACCGAAAACGAAGAACCGTTCGTCGTGGTCGGTGTTCGCTGTGGCACCGCCAACAATCGTCGAAGCCGGACCCGCTTCAACGCCGGAAGCGGGTCCAAGGCACGCCACGGTCAGGTCGCCGATCAGCTTCCCTGCCGCGTTTGTCATGGGCGTGAGTGCCATACGACCGGGTTTGGGTATACGACCCGCCAGCAGGCGTCCGAGGAAGGCTCTGGCGCCGGGCCCGGTGAACTCGAACTTGGCAAATCCGGTCGTCTCCATCAGGCCGACGCCAGAACGAACCGCCCGTGTCTCTGCCTTGACCTGATCCCAGGCGTTGCTGCGGTACCAGGTGAGTTCCTCGACTGGCTCGAGGCCGTCGGTCTGGTACCACTGGGCCGATTCGAGAGCGAATGAGTTGCCCCAGACTGCATTTGCCTCGTGCAGGCGATCGTAGATCGGCGACGTCTGAAGCGGACGAGCCGCCGGCAGGAACTCGTTGGGATAGGTGATGCGAAAACGTCGGCCATAGTTTTCGCGGACCTTGGCGTTTGTGTACTGCATCGTTGCGAAGTCGCCGAAGCGGCTGATGTCCATGCCCCAGATGTCGAACCCTGGATCGCCCTCTGTCATCCAGTTGGCCAGTGCCAGGCCGACACCGCCTCCCTGCGAGAGACCGGCCATGACCGCACATGCCGACCAGTAGCCGGGAAGCCCCTTGACCGGACCGAGCAGTGGGTTGCCATCGGGCGAGAAGACGAACGGGCCGTTTACGACCTGGCGGATGCCAGCGTCGGCGAAGACCGGGAAATGGGCAAAACCCACCTCGAGGTTCTCGGCGATGTGTTCGAGGTCGGGCGACAGAAGCCGCATTCCGAATTCCCACGGGGTCTGCTGAGGCGACCACGGACGCCCGTTGTGTTCGTAGGTGCCGAGCAGCAGGCCGCCCGCTTCCTGGCGCATGTAGATCTCGCCGCCGAAGTCGATGGCATGGAGCATCTCCTTGCCCTCGGCCTTGTTGAACTCTGCAACTGCCGCGATGTCCTCGGTGAGGATGTACTGATGTTCCATGGCCAGCATCGGCGCCTCGAGGCCGACCATTCGGCCCACCTCGCGACCCCAGAGACCACCGGCGTTCACGACGTGATCGCAGTGGATCGTCTCTAGTTCCTCGCCGGTATCGGTGCGGATGGTGTGCACGTCCCAGCCACCGTCGGCGGCCCTGGTGATGTGGTTGACCCACGTATTGCGATAGACCTCTGCACCTGCCTGGCGTGCGGCCTTGGCGTACGCATGGGTGACTCCCGACGGGTCCACGTGGCCTTCGTGGGCGTCGTACATCGCACCGACGAAGTACTTCTCCTCGAAGATCGGCAGCAGTTCCTTGGCCTCGGCGACCGAGATGAGCTCGGTCTCCATTCCCAGGTACCGGCCTTTGGCGTGTGAGGACCGCAGCCAGTCCATGCGCTGCTCGTTGTCGGCGAGCATGACCCCACCGGTGATGTGGATGCTGCAATCCTGGCCGGAGATCTCCTCGATCTCCTTGTACAGCTCGATGGTGTACTGCTGGAGCTTGGCGACGTTTGGATCACCGTTCAGCGTGTGCATTCCTCCGGCGCTGTGCCATGTCGATCCGGCGGTCAGCTCGGTGCGCTCGAGCAGTACAACGTCCTTCCAACCCGCCTTGGTGAGGTGGTACAACACGCTGGCGCCGACCACACCACCGCCGACGACAACCGCCTGAACGTTCGTCTTCATCAAACCACCCTTCCGGCGAGGTCGCCGAGGGTCTCGGACAACCAATGGCCGAACGATCGATCACAGTGGATGAGATAGCTGGTCGCGCCGTCGACGTCGTCGCGAACCAGGTCGCACATCACCCCGGCCACGTAGGCACCGAAGGCGGCACCGTCTGGCGTGAAGTCGTCTGCGAAATCGACGTTGCACACATGGGATAACAGATCGCGCGAGGCCTCTCCCGAGACGCGCAACATCGCCCGACCGTGGGTCAGGTCGATAGTTTTCGAATCGGGTCCCGGACGCAGCGCCTCGGTCAACTCGCCCGCCTTCGACAAGGGTCCGAAGGCCATCCACTCGCCGGGCCGCGACCCGACCAGGAGTGTGTCGCCATCGCGGCGCGACGTGCCGAAATCGATGTCGAGCGAAGAGGTAGCAGACCTCATCACGATCTTCGCAGTGTTGGTCTCGTCGGTGATCGACACCGTCGCGAGACTGCCGGGAGCGTGGACGGGTGAGGCAAAACCTGCCGGGCCGCCTCTGCGGGTGTTGGCCCGTCCCCTGCTCTGTTGCTCGATCGAGGTCTCTTCGTCGGTATACATCCGTTCGCCCTCGGGATCGACGAAGGCGTGGTGATCATGTACCACGGCCCCGATGCGCGAGCCGTCGATCAGAAGCACACTCAACCTGCTGCCGGCACCGGCGACCGAAGGATGCACCTGTGCCAGGCATATGGATCGGCCCAGCGCCGGAGACATACGCGACGACGTGATACGACCCAGGATGTTCGGTCGCCCGTCGGAGCGATCCGGTCCCAGTATCTGCGACGCTTCCGATGGTAGTTGTGAGCCGTCGTCGGTCAGGACGGTGACCAGCTGTGGCGCGTCGGAACGTTCGGCGGCCCACGCGAGCTCTGGTTTGCCAATCGTGTCGGCCTTGTCGAGCTTGACCAGACCACCGATGCCAGCCGACACGGCGCGCGTGAGGGCGTCTGTGTCCTGGCCCACGATGAAGTGGCCCTTCTCGAGGCGAAGGATGCGCTGGCCCTCCACACCAAAGGCGCGGACGCCCAGATCGGCGCCGTCGGCCAGCAAGGCGTCCCAGACGTGGCGACCATACCCGGCGGGCACATGGATCTCGTAGCTGAGCTCGCCGGTGAAACCGATGCGCCACATGATGCAGTCGGCGACGCCGGCCACCGTGCCGGTCCGCACGTTCATGTATGGGAAGGCCGACTCGGTGAGCTCGACATCTGCGCACAGACGAGCGATCAGCTCGCGGCTGTTCGGGCCGGCGACATTTATCGAGGTGTACGCGGTGGTGACCGGTGTGACCACAACATCCCACTCGGGTCGCTCGGTCTGGAGCCAGTTCTCGATCCATTCCCACACCGAGGCCGCACCCGACGACGTGGTTGTCATCAGATAGTGATCTTCGCCGAGATGGGCGGTGACTCCATCGTCCATGACGATTCCGTCTTCGCCGACCATGACGCCGTACCGCACGGCGCCGATGGCGAGCTTGCGCCATTTGTTGACATAGATCAGCTCGAGGAGGTCGGGAACGTTTGCCCCCTTCAGATCGAGCTTGCCCAAGGGCGTCACGTCGATGATGCCCACATTCGAACGGACGTTGGCGGCCTCACCCTGTGGATCGCCGTAGTGATCGGGCCTCACCCACTGGCCTGCATGCAATGGCACCATTGCGTTGGACTCGTGCCACGACTGGATCGACGACCCTCGATGTGGCGCGAAGTTGTGGCCGGCGAGAGCACCAAGGCTGATGGGGGCGAAGGGCGGGCGCCAAACCGTCGTTCCGACCTCGCCGATCGTCTGGCCATGGTGTTCGGCCAGCACGGCGACCGAGTTGACCGTCGAGAGCTTGCCCTGGGTCGGGCCCATGGTGACCGTCGAGAACCGCTTCAGCAGCTCGACCGAATCGAACCCTTCCGTCGCTGCTCCGAGCAGATCTTTCGACCCGATATCCTCGCTGAAGTCGACCAGGCCATGGGTTTCGGCGCGGAACATGGCCAGGTGCGGCTGACGCCCGAGCGCAGCGGGCTTCTCGGCATCGGGGACCTCGGACACCATCGAGCGATCGGCCCTTGCTGTGGCCGCCCGCATCTGGTTTCGCGCGGTCAAGGCCCGTGCCGCCGCGGCGCGACCGGTGTCGGCTCCGTGCACGAGCAGCTGCTCGAGCGAGCCGTCGCCCGCCAGGCCACCCGTGGCCATGACATGACCTGCCGACGCCGACTCGAGGCGTTCGGTTGGGAAGAACCGTGCTGTCGCATCGTCGTACTCGGGTTTGTCGCCGGCCATGTTCGCAAGCGAGGTGGGCGCTGTCCACCCGGTCGAGGTGACCAACAGATCGGCCTCGATCTCGGTGCCGTCACCGAACACCACCTTCTCGAGGCGGTTCCTCGAACCCTCGGCCGAGTGGAGTGTCGCTCCGGTCCTGGCGTCGACGAGTGTGACGCTGGCTCCCGCTGCCTCGAGGTCGGCGGCGGCGAGTTCGCCCTCGGCGTTGGCCGTGAAGACCACGGCGCGCTCTCCTGGTAGAACACCGTAGAGGTTCACGAGTCGCCGGGCAGCTCCCGCGAGCATCACCCCAACCATGTCGTTGCCCGCGAACACGTAGGGCCGTTCCATCAGCCCGGGGGCCAGGACAGTGGTCTTGGCGCGGCAACGGATCAGCTTCTCGACCACGCCGGCGGTCGGTACTGTGCGCTGGTTTATGGCCAGCCATGCGCCTTCGTACCAACCGGTGGCCGTCGAGTCGGTGAGAATCTGTACTCCGGCGGCCAGAGCCTCACCCTCTAGTTCGGTGGCGACGGCCCGATCGGAATCGGTGCCCCAGCGCAGGTGTCCCCCAACCCCATGGTCGTGTTCGACGACAAGAACTTCGGCGCCTTCGCGAGCGGCAGCAGTTGCCGCCGACAATCCAGCCGGTCCACCACCCACAACGACAACGTCGGGGTGGAGGTAGGACGAGGTGTACAGCCCAGGCTCGCTCTTCCAGTCGACCGTCCCACCCGGCGCAAACTTGGCGAGAACCTTCTCGTAGACCGGCCACAGACGCGAAGGCGCCATGAAGGTCTTGTAGTAGAACCCCGCCGTCAAGAAACGCCCGACCAGGCTGTTGACCGCCATGAAGTCGCGCTCGAGGCTGGGCCACACGTTTTGAGCCGACACGTCGATCGCGTCCGAAATGAGGCGATGTGCACCGCGCACATTGGGCTCGTCACCAACCTGGAACGAACAGTTCGGGTCCCAGAAGTCGGCGGTCATGACACCGCGAGGACGGTGATACTTCATCGACCTGCTGAATACGTCGATGCCCGAGCCTGCCAGAGCGGACACGATCGTGTCGCCGGCAAAGCCGCTCGTACGTTTCCCGTTCCATCGAAAGGAGATCTCTTGGGAACGGTCGATTGCTGCACCACCTGTGTTGAGGCGCTTCATGACTCACCTCGCTGTTCGAGGACGTCGACGGGCGGAGTCCTGAATCTGTTGGTCATGGTGTGCCGTTCGGTGCTGAACCAGGTTCGACAGGCACGGCAATACCAGGTTTCGACCCGCCAATCGGCGGCGTTGTTGCGAAGGAACAGGTACTCGCGCCATTGGGCTGGTGTGGCCGAGGAGGGGTCCGGTCGAGAAATCGATTCACCGCTGTGGCGGAAATCGCCGGCGTCGCGGGGCCCACAATTCGGGCAGGGAACTAGTAACACGTGGGATCCTCCTCAGTGCCCAACGCTCGCAGCGCCCTTTTCGCCGACCAGACGGTCTTCGGAAAAGCGTGCGAGATCAAATGCTGCGATCAGGTCAGGTGTTCGCCCGGTGGCCACGGCCTCCGCCATGGCTTCGCCGGCCGACGGCGTGGCCTTGAAGCCGTAGGTGCCCCAGCCGACGTCGACGAGGTGGCCCTCGATCGGGGTGAACCCCATGACCGGAGAGTAGTCAGCGGTCATGTCGCATAGTCCGGCCCATTGCCGCATGAGTCTCATCTTGGAAACTCCGGGCATCAGCTCGAGTATGTGACCGGCGAGCCCCTCTGTGAACTCGAGAGACCCCCTCAGATCGTAGGTGTGAACCGGATCGACGGCGGCACCGAACACCAGCTCGCCCCTATCGGTCTGGCTGATATAGCAGTGCAGGCTGCCCGAGACGATCACGGCGGGAAGGAACACCTTGGTGGGTTCGGTGACAGCGGCCTGAAGTGGTGTTGTCGTGATGGGCAGCCGCAGGCCGGCGAGACCCGACACCAACGATGCCCAGCCTGCGGTGCAGTTGACGACGATGGGTGCGGAGATGTCGCCCCTATTGGTGCGAACACCGGTGACCTTGCCGCCAGGACCTTTTCCGTCCGGGCCTTCGCCGCCCGTCACGACGATGTCGGTGACCTCGGTTTGTTGATGCAAGTGCACGCCAGCGGCACCAGCACCCCGTGCGTATCCCCAGACGACGGCGTCGTGTCGCATGATGCCACCGGGCGGGTGGTACAGGGCGCCCTCGATCGGATGTGGTTTGTCCCGCTCGATATCGAGCATGGGCACAAGGCGCCTCACCTCGGCGGCATCGATGACCGAGGAATCGACCCCCATCAACTTGTTGACCTCAGCACGCCAGTGCATGGTGCGCATCGAGGCATCGGAGTGAGCCAACGTCAGGTGGCCACGCTGGGAGAACATGACGTTCATGTTCAGGTCGCCGGCCATCGATCGGTACAGTTCCATGCTGCGTTCATAGAACCGAACACCCTCCGGCGTGAGGTAGTTCGAGCGCACGATCGCGGTATTGCGACCCGATCCACCCCCACCGAGGTAGCCCTTCTCGAGCACGGCCACATTGGTGATTCCGTGAACCGTGGCCAAGTAGTAGGCACACGCCAGGCCGTGACCGCCACCACCGATGATGACGACGTCGTAGCTCGACTCGAGTTCGTGTTGCTCCCAGACCCTTGGCCATGCCTGGCCTCTGAGCCCCTTGCGAACGAGGCCCCAGGCCGAGTATCGACCCTTGCCCCTCTTGTTCATTTTCACTGCTGTCCTGCTCCGTGGAGTTCGTCGGTTGAGATCAGAAATCGGTGAACACGCCACCCTCGGCGACGCGATGGGCCACGAAGTCTTCGAGTTGGTCGCGAACGGTCTGGTCCAGTACGGGCGCCTCGTAGCCATCCAGCAGCTCGTCGACCAGGCGTTCGGCATGGTCGAGAGCGGTTGGTGATCCGGCCTCGATCCAGCTCTCGTGATTTGACCAATCCGAAACCATCGGCTTGAAGAACGCGGTGCGGAACCCGGCCTGTGTCTGAGCCGAACCGAAGAAGTGGCCACCGGGTCCGACTTCACGGATCGTCTCGACCGCGAGGTCGGCGGCTTCGGTCGACAGGGGCTGGAGGAAACGACCGACCATCGAGATGAGATCGGCGTCGAGGACCATCTTCTCGAAGGAGGCATGTAGGCCGCCTTCCATCCACCCGGCGCCATGGAAGACGATGTTCGCCCCGCCCATGACGGCTCCCCACAATGAGAACACGGACTCGTACCCCGCCTGAGCGTCGAGCACGTTCGCCGCACAGACGTTCGAGGAACGATATGGCAAACCGTACCGGCGGGCCAGCTGACCGCCCACGAGTGCAGCCTGCATGAATTCGGGGGTCCCAAAAGCTGGTGCTCCCGAACGCATGTCGACATTGGAGGTGAACCCTCCATAGACGACCGGGGCACCAGGGCGTGCCAGCTGTGCGATGGTTATCCCCGCCAGCGCTTCGGCGTTCTGTTGCACCAGGGCGCCCGAGATGCTGATGGGCGCCATGGCTCCAGCGAGCGTGAACGGCGTGACGATGCAGACCTGACCCCGCCTGGCGTAACGCACCAGCCCTTCGGCCATCGGATGGTCGATCCGCAGGGGTGAGTTGGTGTTGATGACGGTGGTCACCGACGGTTGCTCGTCGAGTTGTTCGTCGCTGACGCCGCGCGCGATGCGCACCATCTCGAGGCAATCGTCGTTTCGCTGGGCACCGAGGCTGTAGACGTTCGGCGCCTTGTCGGAAAGGGTGAGGATGTCGTGGGTCGCATGAAGGTGCCTCACCGAGGCGTGGATATCTGAGGGTTCGACGGGATACCCAGCATGGATCTGGATGGCGTTCAGCGCTTGGGTCAAACGCACGAGATTCTGGAAATCGGCCCGATTCCCCGAACGTCTTGCGTGACCGTTTCCGATCACGTTCGGGGCACTGGCGACGGAGGTGAACACGACCGAGTCGTCGCCTATCTGGACGTCGTGCGCGGGATTCGGGGCATGAAGAGTGAACACCGAAGGGGCCGTGGCAACAGCAGCCTCGACCGCGTCAGGGTCGAAGTAGATCCGCTCGGCGCCGTCGAATCTGCATCCAGCGGCAACCAACAGCTGGCGTGCTTCTGGATGCAGGACCTCTACCCCGACATCGCGCAAGACTTCAAGAGAAGCCAGGTGAATGCTGTCGATCTGTTCGTCGGCGAGGATCTCGACCGGCAGGAACGGCCTCCGGTGCAACACAAACGGTGGCTGCTCGGGTCTGCGGGCCTCGTGGTGAGCACGGCCTCGCCTTCTCGATCTGCCCACAGAACTCACTGGATGCCCGTGGCTGGTCGACAGCCGAGCATCGACGACACACGTTCGGCGGCCTCGACCACCTGGTGGGCAATTCGGTCAGCGGTTCCCTTCTGCGGGAACCGGTAGCTGGGGCCCCAGGCGTGCAACGAGGCGATGACAGCTCCGGCCGAGTTGCGAACGGGCGCCGCCACGACGCTGATGCCGTCGGCACCTTCCTCGTGTGTCCACAGGTGGCCGACCGTACGAATCTGCTTCACACGTTCACGCAGCACAGCGGGGGCGGTCACGGTGTGAACGGTCATCGGCAGGAGACGCCTCTCGAGATAACGCTCCAGCTGGGCGTCTGGCCAGCCGGACAACACGACGAGGCCCGGCGAACCGCCGTGCAGGGGCGCCCGTGTACCCACCCAGTCCTTCACCTGAACGGGGTGAGCAGTGTTGATCTGGGCGACGTGACGGATCTCGTTGCCCTGACCGATGGAGATACAAGCCGATTCGCCGACGCGAGCCGCCAGTTCGACAAGAGTCCTGTTGGCGACCTCGACCAGGCTGTACGCCGGGTCGGCGGCGGCCGCGAGGGCGGTGACGGCCGGGCCGATGCGGTACGCACCCGATCGATCCCGTACGACCGTGCCGTCCTTTGCGAGGGTTGCCAGCAGTCGACCGACCGTCGACGTGGCCAATCCGGTGCGACGCGACAACTCGCTGAGCGTGGACGGCTTCTGCGCGATTTCATGGAGCAGGGCAAACGCCCGCTCTACACTCTGGACACCTGGCATGGTCCGTTGCCTTCTGGTCGTTTCCCCTCACGACGCATAGAGCGCTCCGCAGTCCCCCAAACAGTACCCGACAAACGGGAAGGATCAATTCCTTACCACATCGTGGGATTTCAATCGTGCCCGTGCAGAGCTCGATATCTGACATCATCGAAGCCATGCATCCCAGCTCCTTTCCTGACGGCGTGAACCCCACCGACTCGATCGATCTGACAGACCCCGACGACCTCACACGCCTGCGCCGACTGGCCGACCAGCTCCTCGACGCCGACGGACCAGAGGTTGGGTCCGACGCACCTCTCGACCTGCGGGCGGCTGCGATGCTCGCTCGATCAAAACAGATCGTCGACGAGATCGACCTCGAGGCCGAGGTGGCCGTCATCTATGCCATGTGGGGCGAACAGAACAGGCTTCGTCCCGCCACTGCGGACAACCCGACAGGCGAGGACTCACTGAGGGTCAAGCTGGACCAGCTCGACTGGCTGTTCGGCGGCAGCGGCATCTCGTGGCGTCTGGTTCCGGTCGACGACGGCTGTCCACACTCGAGTGCCACCATCGCGGAGCAGCGGGCGGCGGATCACCCGCTCGGCGACCGGGTCGAGGTGCTTCGTCTAGGCGATGTTCTGCCCGCCGCCGACGGCCCACTCGCCCGACTCGCCTCCGCCGACGACAGCCGCAAGGGTGGTGCGCTCATCTTGGGGGCCACACACGCTCTCGCCACGGGGGCCGACGCAATCGTGTTCACCGACGCCGACAACTCGGTCGACCTCGGTCAGCTCGGGCTTCTTCTCGGACCCTGGTTCGCCGGGGTTCCCGTCGTGCTCGGCGACCGCAAGTCGCCCGAATCGGTGCTGGTCAAACAAGAGGACCGATGGGGCCCAGGCATAGTTGTGTTGCGCCACCTCCAGCGTATGGTCGGGCGCACGATCTTTTCGCGTGGCATCTCCGACACACAGGCGGCGTTCAAGCTCTACGGCCGAGACATCGCCGAACGGATCCTGGGTGATGCCGCCGTGTTCGACTTCTCGGTCGATACCGACTGGATCCTCGGAGCGATCGACGCCGAAGTCGACATCACCAGGGTGCCCTTCGCCTTCATCGACAGCTTCGCCGAGTCCGCGAGCATCACCCAGGGCCCCATGACCACGTGGGAGTCGCTGCTGCGCGGTCTCACGACGGCCGTGCGAGCGCGCTCCGCCGACCACGACGCCGACGCGGCATCGGTCATCGACCGGTACGCCGATGCCGAAACGCTCGACCTCGTGGTCGCGAACGTTCCACCCGCTCTCGAAGGTGTCGACACCTCACGGCTGGGCGATTCAGCGCTGATGTCGGCTTCAGATGTCGCGGCCTGGATCGAAACCCTGCGCTGAAACTACGCAGATTCCACCACACCTGCACCAGAGGTCAGCACGACCAAACCCGTGATCGGACTACCCGGCGCCCGAGATGTGTTGACTCGGCCACCCGCCCACTGAACCAGAACCGGTCCTTCGCACGTATCGACGATGCCTTTTGCCCGAACGAGGCCCTCGGCGGAGTCGAGGTGCTGCAACACCTCATCCAAAGCAACGACCCCTTCGATCAGCGACACCTCGACCTGAGGCCGCTCGATATCGGCGTCGCTCGAGGCAACATCGCGCGGGGCTGAGGCCACCGATTCGACAGCGCGGACGCCGGCTTCGAAGGCTTCGACACCGAGCTCGTCCACCAGATCGCGCCGCGAATACTTCACCACATCGGCCTGGCGGATCTGGGCCGTGACCATGTCTCGATACCCGGGGTCGTTCAGAAGGCCACGAACCGAGAACGGATCGACCACCGTCATGATCGTGGGTTCTTCGAGCACTCGACGATCTCCGTATTCGGCCACCTTTGCCGGTTCGGCGATGCCCGATGCCTCGATGACAATTCGTGAGGGGCGTGGATCGCTCGCCATCATGTCTCGTAGGGCCAGTGCCAACGAACCCCCTATCGAGCAGCAGACACACCCATTGCTCAGCTCGATCACCGTGCCGTCGTGGGAAACGATGAGCGAGCCGTCGACGTTCACGTCGGCGACATCGTTCACCAACACGGCGGTTCTGACCCCGTCGGTGTTGTCGCTCAGCAGCCGATTGAGGACCGTCGTCTTCCCCGCCCCGAGCCAGCCGGCGAGGATGAGGACCGGTACACGGTCGTCCATCAGGCCTCCACCACCCGGCCCCCGACGATGGTGGCCACGATGTCGATATCGGCGATGTCGGTCGGGTCGACCTCGTACGGATCGGCCCCGAGAACCGTCATGTCCGCGAACTTGCCGGAGGCCAGACTGCCGATCTCGTCGTCGAGGCGCAGCTGCGCTGCCGCCTCGATCGTGACCGCGGCCAGGGCGTCGTCGAGCGAGAGAGCCTCTGGCGGGGCCAGGACCTGGCCACCCCTGGTGGATCGGTTGACGACGTTGCTCACGGCCTTGAGCGGATCGATCGGGCCCATGGGGAAATCTGAATGAACCGCCACGGATACACCGTGTCGAACCAGCGACCCGAGACGCGTCATCTGCGATGCCCGTTCGTAGCCAAGCCACTGGTCACAAAAGGCATCACCGAACAGGTTGAGGTAATAACCATTGGCCTGCACCGATACACCCAGAGCGCCCGCCCGTCGGGCCTGGGCCTGGGTCGACACGCCAAAATGGTGCAGTGTTGTCCGGTGGTCGAAGCGGGGACACTCGTGCAACAGCGTCGAGATGGCGTCTAGGCAAGACTGCACACCCCTGTCGCCATTGGTGTGGATGTTGATGTCGTAGCCAGCGTTCCACCAGGGGCGAATCATCTTGACGAGCTGCTCTGGCGTCGACATCCACGCGCCCTCGTGCCCGTCGATGTAGCCCGGCTCGCCGAGCTGCATCAGCTGGGCGATGAAGGCGCCGTCGGAGAAGAACTTGGCAGCCTTCAGGAATTTGACGGTGTCGGTCCCGCGCTCGGCGGCGAAGGACTCGATCTGCTCCATTGTGCGCTCCTGAAATGCACCTTGAGCCCGAGGGATGTTCGCCATCAACCACAACCTCATCGACGGCTCTGCGCCGCCAAAGATCAGTTGGGTGGCATCGAGCTCGGTGTCGAAGTCGACGATGCCATAACCGGCGTCGGCGACTGTGGTGACACCCCCCTTGCGGGTCAGGTATTGGACGTCGCGAAGGCCTTGTTCGTAGCCCCCTTCACCCATCAGATGGGGCACGAGTGTCCCGAGAGCCCAGACGATCCCCGACTCGAACATACGTCCCGATTCGAGATCGATGTGTGGGTCCCATCGGGCCCCCTCGGCAGCGTTGAGCCACTCGAGTGCCTTCGAGTTGCCTCGGACCTCGTGGAACGAACGCTGCCACAACACGACCGGCCTGGTGTCGTCGATGTCGTCGATGTCGCCTCGCTCGACTTCGCCGTGAAACTGGGCGTGGTATCCAAAGGTGATCAATGGCCCTTCGGGGTGGGCCGCAACCAGGTCGGCGAGGCGTGCGAGGTAGTCGTCGCGTGTTTCGGTGGCACCGATGTCGCCGGAGGGAAGCGACCATGGCTCTGGCGTGATCCAGTGCATGTTCAACAACATCGAGGCCATGCTGGGATGGACGTGCGGATCGATGAAACCGGCGATCATCACGTCGTCGGCGAACCGCTCGTCGATCTCGTGTTCGTGGCGCTTGAGCCAGGGGGCCATCGAGTCGATGGTCCCCACCTCGACGATGCGCCCGTCGCGACAAGCGATCGCTGTTGCGTCGGGCAGGCTCGGGTCCATGGTGATGATCCGGCGGGCTGTGTAGACGGTGATCACCGGGCCAACCTAGCCCTCACCAGCAGCGACTGCCGTCCGAGACGGCAGGGCACTTCCCGCATAACAAACACGGCGGCCTTCGGGATCGGGTAGAGACCCCTATGCCGCGTCGGGGTTGTCGACGGTGTCAGGGCATGCGGAGCAGCTGATCGAGCAGGTGATCCCACACGAGCGCTCCACCGGGTGGACCGAAGTGGGTTCCGTCCCAGCGGAACGACGGGTTGTCGCCGACAGCGGGATCGTCGCACAAGGCGGGAGGTGATGTGACGAACCGCATCCGGTCATCGAGCAGGTCGTCCTCCGCTGCAATCTCCCTGAGCAACACGTTCAGATGATCGGTTCGCCATCGCTCGCCACGTTCTGGCAGTGGGGTGAGTCCCCCACCCGGTCGGGGAAACTGGCACGGCACCTCCAGCAGGGCAACCGCGGTGTCGATGTTGCCGAATTCAGCGCTCATCTGCATCAGGCCGGCCCGCAGGATCGCGTCGTGCTGCTCGGATCCGAACGACACGGTCGCTCCATCGATGAAGAGATCGAAGACCTCCCACGCCCCGATCACCACGAGGACCATGTCCGGACCGTGAGCGGCGACATCGGCCGCCCACCGCTGAGCGAAGTTCACACAAGCGGAGAAATCGCGTCTGGTCCGACCTCCACTCATCATCGCTCCCTGTTCGACGATGCCGCATCCCTCGATCGAAGAGTCACGAACCGAAAACACACCGTCGAGCGATGAGGGTCTATTGATGTAGAGGGTGATACCGACCGAGTCGCCCACGATCTCGACGGACCTCGGCAACGCTGGGGGAACAAGGCTCAGCGTCCACGCCGCGTTCGGCATCACCGACAGGATCATCGGTCCATCGTGCAACGGGAGGACCACCGCGTCGACGCCTCCGGGCGGCGTGCCGTCATAGAGCAGCCGCGGTGTGCTGCCATCGACCGACCTCGACGTCACGGTGATGGAGTGACCCTCGTCGGTGTGAAACTGGGCCCGAACCCCTGGTTCGCCGCGGTCGATCCGAAACACATCGGGATTTGTGCCGGCGACTGTGTTGTCCACATTGCGCCACTGGGTTGCATAGGACAGGGGCTGGACCCGCACCGTCCACCTACCACTCGCCGTCAGGTCGAGCGCTTCGGCCTCGGGAGCGTGCACCAGCAGGCGAGCCACGCCTGGCCCGTCGAGCACCGTCGGCTCGCCGAGTCCGGCGTATCCGAGCGTCGCAGTTCCGGTTGCATCGAGGGTCACCTCGACGACGACAGGATCGTCCTGATCAAACGCGACACTGGTGCTGTCGCTGCCGCTGGTCGTTTCGACGCCGATGTGTCGTGCCTCGCCGAAGGGCCAGACATTGCCTTCGGCGTCGAGCATCAGGTAGCCGGACAGATCGTCGGTGACCGCAACCGAAACGATACCGGCAGCGCCGAACCCCGCCAGGCTCCCGTGGAAGCGGCTCTGGCCGAAGTTGAAGATTCCACCATCGCCACCGAGCATCAGATATCCCGCCGTCCCGGGCACGACGCCGACGATGTTCGATGCCAACTGCACCCCGGGGAGGACACCCGGGACCGAGCCATGGAAGCCGGCGTCGCCGAAGGCGAAGGTCCCGCCATCAGAGCCGACCAACAGATAGCCACGTTCGGTGGCGCTCATCGCGGCGATTGGTCCCGTCAGTTCGCCGCCGGCGAGCACCTGGGGTATCGAGCCATGGAACAGCGCCGAACCCAGAGCGAAGATGCCCCCGTCCGAACCCAGCATGTAGTACCCGTCGCCCGTCGGGGTCGCGGTGGCGGCGACCACGGGCCCGGCCAATTCGAGATGCCCCACGTCGCCATGATCCTGAGCATCACCGAAGACGTGAACGCGGCCGCCGTCTGTGAACAACCAATAGCCGTCGCCACTCGGTGTCGGAACGAGTTCGACGACGGACTCACCGTCGAGCAGGGCAGGGCGGTCGCCAAAATGTGGAGCTGGACCGCGAGCCACAACAAGACCATCGGAAGTTGTCAGCCACAGTCCTAGTTCATCGTCGGTCAGGTCGATATCGGCGTACGAGCCGACGCTTGCGAGCGGTACGACCGGCGCGGCGGAGGCTTGCGCTCCCAGCGTCGCCATGGCGGCGCAACCGATCAATAGGCTTGAGAGAACGCAGAGCGTCGACCGAGAAGTAGACACGGCCGAGATGGTAGAACGCGGCGAGCGACCAACCGCAGCATCCACACCGTCGCCGATACCTAGCTGTGGCTGCGGCCCCTGCGCCGCTTCTTCTCGGAGTAGAGAGCGGCGTCGGCGCGAGAGAGAAGGCCTGCGAGGTCGTCCATCGTCTCAGCGACTGCGAGACCGATACTCAGAACCGGGCTGATCGAGGTGTCACCAACACACATGCCTTGCTCGACGCGGGCGCGCAACCTCTGGACGATCTGCTCGGCCTTCGAGCGAGATGTCACGCGGGGACAGACCACCACGAACTCGTCTCCGCCCATACGAACCGACACATCGTCAGCCCTCGTGGCCGCCTCGATGCAGGTCGCCACATGGATCAGGACGTCGTCGCCGGTTCCGTGACCCCAACGATCGTTGATCTCCTTGAACCGATCGAGGTCGCAGTAGACGAGAGCGAGGGGAAGGTCGACCTCGCTGGCGTTCTCGAGGACCCGGTCGAGGCCGGATCGGTTTGCGAGACCCGTCAGCGGATCGGTCCTCGCCTGGAGCAGGAGCGACCTGCGACTGCGTTCCTGAAGGATCGCAAGGCGCGCGAGCCGTGTGGCAAATCGGCCTGCGCCGTCTGGCAGGTCCGGATGGAGGGGACGGTAGGGCACCCAGGTGACGATCGCTCCCGAGAGTCCCCCGCCCACGTCGAAGACGGGCAGGCTCACAACCCATGTGGCACCGAACGCGACGGCCGGCCCGGCGAGGTCGATCGGCAGGTCGGCCACCGCAGTGCTGGTCACCTGGCTCAGCTTGCCCGGGCCGAGCGGCCCCCACCCGTCGTTCCACATCACCAGCGGGTGGTCGTCGGTGGTCATGTCGGTACCGACGATGATGTTGCGGCCCGTGATCCTCGTCGTAATCGACGTGGCGACCGCACCCATCTCCTCACCGAAATAGCTGGCGATGGCTCTCAATGCGTCCGAGAAGTCGCCACCGTCGGCCAGAAGCTCCACGGCGCGGTCGAGATGACGGCGATTCGGCACGCGGCGCAAGGTGACGACGATTCCCCCAACCTCTGGATCTCCCAGATGGTTCTCGATCGAGGCCTCGACGACCACAAATCTCCCGCTCCTGTGACGAATCCGAAGCTCCAGGCTCGCTCCTCCGACAAGGGCGCTGCGCCTGTCGCCCGGGTTGGCGACGGCGTCTCCCAGCGCCCGGCGGAGCGCCTCGTGATCATCGTCGTGCACGAGGGTCTCGAACAGATCAGCGGCACTCTCAGCGAGACCGAAGAAGTGCCTCGTCGCCTCGGTCTCCCAGATGACCCGCAGGTGGCCGTCGACCAACAGGGTCATGACGACACCGGATCGGTTCATCGCTGCATACATACGCTCTGCGGGTACCACCTCTGGAGTCACAGCGCTCCATCGGACGAGGGGCGAGCATTTCTGAGAATAACCTCAGGAATGAACCGACATTGTGGGCCGAGCCTTTCTGGCCTCATGACGCCCGTCGGGTTCGGACATCTTTCACCTGTCGGCAGCAGGTTCACCACCCGATCCACTGAGTAGAATCGGGGGAGGCGCTACCGGAGGTCCACCGTGTCACGAGTACAAGCCAACGGCATCGAGATCGAGTACGAGATCGGCGGAAGCGGCGATCCGCTGTTGCTGGTCATGGGGTTGGGAGGCCAGCTCATCGACTGGCCCCAGTCGTTCATAGATCTCCTCGAAGAGCGGTTCCAGGTCATCCGCTTCGACAACAGGGACGTCGGGCTCAGCACCGAGTTCGAATGGGAGCCACCCACAAGGGCCCAGACGATGAGGTCTCTCCTCACCCGAAGGCCACCCCCAGCCGACTACTCGATCACCGACATGGCCACCGACACGGTTGGCCTTCTCGACGCCCTGAACATCAACTCCGCTCACGTCATGGGCATGTCGATGGGCGGAATGATCGCCCAAGCCGTGGCCATCGACCATCCAGACCGCGTCAGGTCGCTGACCTCGGTCATGTCCAACACCGGCGATCACCGCAGCGGCCGCCCGTCGAAACGCCTCCTCGCCAAGATGGCACGCCTCGGAGTGCCCACAGTCGAAAACGCGGCCGAACTCGGCACCGAGATGTTCTCCCTTTTTGCCGGACCGACTTGGAACCGCGACGAGCACCTCGCCATGGCACAAGCCGCGACCGAGCGATCGTTCAGGCCACTCGGCACGGCGCGCCAGATGGCCGCCATCGCCGCGTCACCCGATCGCACATCGGGTCTGGCGACGGTCACAGCGCCGACCCTGGTCATCCACGGCATCGTCGACCGCCTGGTCAAGCCGAGTGGTGGAATCGCAACCTGTGGAGCAGTTCCTGGCTCTCGACTGCTGATGTATCCCGACATGGGCCACGACTTGCCCGCACCGCGTCGACGCGAGATGGTCGCCGCGATCGCGATGAATGCCGCAGCCGCGCCTGCTCACACATCTGGAGCGCCCTCATGACCATGTCGGTTTCCGACGCCGTCGATCACCGTAGTTCGATACGTGCCTTCCTCGGGAGCGAGATACCGAACGAGACGATTCGAGATCTACTGGCCAAGGCTTCCCGGTCGCCATCGGGCGGCAACGTGCAACCCTGGCGTATCTATGTGGTCAACGGCGACTCGATGACCCGATTCCGAGAGTTCATCAAGAACAGGCCACTCGACACACCCGAGTACGACATCTATCCGCCGGGGCTCGTCGATCCGTACCGCACAGCCCGCTTCAATCTGGGCGAGCAGATGTACGAAATCCTGGGAATACCCAGGGAGGATCGCGACGCCAGACTGCACCGTATGGCCGAGAACTACAACTTCTTCGGTGCGCCCGCAGCCATATTCTGTTTCTTCGACCGTTCCTTGGGATCACCCCAGTGGGCCGATCTTGGCATGTTCCTGCAGACGTTCATGCTGCTGGCGGCCGAGGCCGGGCTCGACACTTGCACCCAGGAGGCTTGGTCGAACCACCACACGGGTGTCACCGAGTTCGTCGGGGCGCCCGACAACGAGCAGCTGTTCTGCGGCATGGCCATCGGCCACCGAGATCCCGACGATCCCGTCAACGGCTTGCGTGCCGAGCGGTTCAGCGTCGACGAGTTCACAAAGTGGGTCTGACGGCCCGGATCAGGACCGCCGACGATCCCGAAGTCGAACGATGCCTCTCGCTCTACTACGAAGAGCTCGATAGGCGATTTGATACCGGGTTCGATGTCGAGCTCACCCCACAAGCCGACATCGAGGAGACGACCCCACCGCGCGGAGTCTTCCTGACGGTCCAGCATCGAAGCGACGGCGACACCGATCCGGCCCTCGGAATCGGAGCACTCCGCCTCGAGCAACCAGGTGTCGCCGAGATGAAACGGATGTGGGTCTCGCCCGAGGCGAGGGGTATGGGCGCAGGCCGTCTCCTCGTCGAGTCGCTCGAGGCTGCGGCGGTCGAATTCGGATATCGCGAGGTGTGGCTCGACTCGAACTCGACGCTGACCGAGGCAATATCGCTGTACCGATCGATGGGCTACACCGACATCGCGCGATACAACACACACCCATTCGCCCACGTCTGGCTCGGCAAAACCCTTCCCTGAACATCTGGGTACCCCAAACTCTCACAGGTGAGAAGATCGGGTACCCAGATCGAGGTTGGGTACCGATCTCGATCTCTACTCAGTCGAGTCGATGACCAGCAGGAGTGCTCCGTTTTCGACCTGGTCGCCAGCTGCGACTCGCACCTCCGTCGCGACACCGTCCTCGGCGGCTCGAAGGTGGTGCTCCATCTTCATCGCCTCGAGCACCACAACCACGTCGCCCGCCAACACCGCTTCACCCTGGGTCACGCGCACCTCGACCACCCGACCGGGCATTGGAGCCGCCACGGCACCCACAGGTACCTCGGCTTCTGGCGGGACAAAACGCGGAACGATCGAGAGACCGACCGTGCCCTTCGGGCCTGTCAGGTAGAGGGTGTCGCCTGCGCGGGTGACCCTGGCCGTGGAACGTATGTCGCCCCACTCGACGTCGATCGAGTCTGGGGTCACCCGGTGTACGACAACTGTCCCCTGGTCTGCGTCACGCCCGAGTACGAAGCCCCCGTCGCGCAGCCTTCGATAGTGGACCTCGAGATTGTCTCCCCCGCCGGCTTCGAGGGCGAAGACCACCGACTCGGCCGGAAGCCGTCCCGTACGGAACCCACTCGGCATCGAAGCCAGCACACCGGCGCGGGCCCTGTTCATCGCCTGGAGCCACATGGCGGCCGCAACTCCCCAGAACCGTGTCTCCGCCTCCGCCGGCGGTGATGAGATATCGACTCGTTCGATGAAGTCTGTGGTGGTGTCGCCCGCTGCGAACTCGGCGGTGCGCAGTGTCGCCGCGAGGAAATCGCGGTTCGTCACAACGCCGCCGATGTGCATCCGTTCGAGGGCGAGGGCGAGGCTCGAGATCGCCTCGGCACGCGTCGGTGCCCTGGATATGACCTTGGCGATCATCGGGTCGAAGTCGGTGCCGATCGACGAGCCGGGCCCGACCCCGCTGTCGAGGCGAACTTCTGGCATCGCCGCGGCCTCGAAGGCATGCAGGGTGCCGGTCGCGGGCAAGAACCCGGCCGACGGATCCTCGGCGTAGATACGGGCCTCGACAGAATGTCCGGTGAACCCGATATCGCCTTGGGCCCAATCGAGTGGGTGACCCTGGGCGACCCGAAGTTGTGCCCGGACCAGGTCGATGCCCGTGATCTCTTCTGTGACCGGATGTTCGACCTGAAGACGGGTGTTGACCTCGAGGAAGAAGAACTCGCCCGACTCGTCGTCGACCAGGAACTCGACCGTCCCCGTCGAGACATATCCGATGGCAGAGGCGAGCGACACTGCGGCCGCTCCCATGGCCTCGCGGCGTTCTGCGCCGAGGAACGGCGAGGGTGCTTCCTCGATGATCTTCTGGTGCCTGCGTTGGATCGAACACTCGCGCTCGCCCAGATGCACCACGGAACCATGAACATCGCCGACGATCTGGATCTCGATGTGGCGGGCCCGCCGGACGTAACGTTCGGCGAACACGCGGTCGTCGCCGAAGCCGGTCAACGCCTCTCGCCTGGCCGCGTCGATCGCTTCGCCGAGCTCCTCGGCAGATTCGACGACACGCATTCCCTTGCCGCCCCCTCCGGCAGCCGCCTTTATCAGCAGGGGAAACCCGACCGAAGCGAACTCGTCGGGATCGTCGGCCGAAAGCAACACCGGGACGTCGGCCGCGACCGCATGCCGTTTCGCCTCGATCTTGTCGCCCATGGCGTCGATGGCCGCAGGTGTTGGTCCGATCCAGATGAGGCCGGCCCCCTCACACGCTGCCGCAAACGACGAGTTCTCGGAGAGGTAGCCATAACCTGGGTGCACGGCGTCGGCCCCCATGCGCAACGCCGCCTCGACGATTGCATCGCCGTCGAGATACGAACCCACACGTATGGCGGTGTCTGCGTCGTCGACGTGGAGGGCGTCGGCATCGGCGTCGACGAACACCGTGACGACACGTATGCCCATCTCACGGGCGGTTCTGGCGACACGCCTTGCAATTTCTCCCCGGTTCGCGACGAGGACGGTGTCGATCTGTCGAATGGTCTCGCTCACAGCCTGAACACCCCGTAGCCCTCGGTCCCTTCGACCGCCTTGTTCGCAACCACCGACAGACACATCCCGAGCACATTCCTGGTGTCGCGGGGGTCGACTATGCCGTCGTCAGATATTGCACCAGAAGCGACCAGGGCCAGCGACCCAGCCTCCTGGATCGCCTCGACCGCAGCGATGATCTGGGCGTCCTCTTCCTCGTCGAAATCGATGCCCTTGCGAGCGGCCTGGGCACGTCTGACGATCGACATGACACCGGCGATCTGCGACGGGCCCATGACCGCAATCTTCGCCGTCGGCCACAGGAACGTGAACCGGTTGCCAAAAGCGCGCCCAGACATGCCGTAGGTACCAGCACCATAGGACGAACCGACGATGACGGTCAGATGTGGCACGGTCGAATTCGAGACAGCGTTCAACATCTGCGATCCCTTCTTGACGATGCCGTCCGCCTCGAAATCGCGTCCAACCATAAAACCCGTGATGTTCTGCAGGAACAACAGGGGAACATCGATCTGATTGCACAACTGGATGAAGTGCGCCGCCTTCTCGGCAGCGTCGGGCATCAATACACCGTTGTTCCCGACGATGCCGACCGGGTATCCGTGCACCGAGGCCCAACCACAGACGAGCGTCGTGCCGTAACGAGCCTTGAACTCCTCGAAACGTGACCCGTCGACGATTCGCCCCACCACGTCGCGAATGTCGACCGGACGTTTGAGATCGCGGCTGAGCAGGCCGAGTAGCTCGGCGGGGTCGAGTGTTGGTTCCTCGACCTCGAACGATGGTTCGGGCCCGGCCTTGCGCCAGTTCAGGTGCGAGACGACCTCGCGGCACATCCGGATTGCGTCGGTCTCGTCCTCTGCGAAATAGTCGCCAAGGCCCGAGACCTCGGAGTGCATGTTTGCACCACCGAGCGTCTCGTCGTCGGACTCCTCGCCTGTCGCCATCTTGACGAGAGGTGGACCGGCCAGAAACACCTTGGTCTGCTGCTTGATGAAGATGTTGTAGTCGGACAGGCCCGGCTGGTAGGCACCTCCCGCTGTCGAGGATCCGAATGTGACACACACGGTGGGGATACCTGTGCCCGAAAGGCTGATGAGGTCGTAGAAGAAGCGGCCGGATTCGGCAAAGTGGTCGACCTGGACACGCCGCCTGCCGCTGTTGCCGGTTTCGACTCGCAGATCGGCCCCGGCAGACTCGACGAAGCTGACGTACGGCATCTTGTTGTCGCGTGCGAGCTGGAGCGCCCGGTTCCATTTCTTGGCAGCGTACGGTGTGAGGGCACCACCCAGAACCGACGGATCATTGGCCAAGATCACGCACTCTGTGCCTGCGATGACCCCGATGCCTATGACCATGCCGCCGCCGACGGTGTAGTCCGAGTCGTAGCCGGCCAGGGGGCTGATCTCGAGGAATGGTGAGTCGGGGTCGAGTGCCATCGCGATGCGCTCGCGCACCGGCATCTTGCCGCGCGAACGCATTCGTTCCATCGATGCCGGTCCACCGCCCGCCTCGGCCTGGTCGAGCAGATCCTCGATCACGTCGAGTTGCTCGAGCATGTCGTCGCGGTTCTGGATGAACTCGGGGTCGTTGGGGTTGATGTTCGATCTCAACCGTGGGGCGATGGGCGTTCTCAACACGCCGACCATGGTGACACCCGCGAGGGCGCCATGCCCAACCCGCTCACACACGCTGAGCTCCGCGGTGCCAGAAGGGTTCGCCTAGATGGCGGTAGAACCCTCTTCGTCCGAGCTGATGCGGATAACGTTCTCGAGCGGCAGGACGAAGATCTTGCCGTCGCCGACCTTCGAGCCACCACTGCCCGTGGCACCACGCTTGATGGCCTCGATGGTGGGCTGGACAAAACTGTCGTTCACAGCTATTTCGAGCCGCTTCTTCGGCAGAAGGTCGATCTCGTGACGCTGGCCCCGGTAGATCTCGGTGTGGCCCTCTTGTTGGCCCACACCGGCAGCGTCGGAGACGGTGAGGCGGAACACCTCGACCGTGCTGAGTTCTTCCTTGACGGAGTCGAGCCGCCAAGGCTGGATCACGGCAATGATGAACTTCACGGGTGCCTCCTGTGGGCCGACCTCTGGTCTACCACCGAGTCGGTCGTGTTCCGGGCGGCTCGAAGCCAGGTTCAGGTCAGATCGCGACGAGGTCGACGTGGTCGCCGACTCCGAAGGTTCCGTGTTGTCCACCCGCCGACTCGAGCTGGTATCTCCAGGGTTCGAGGGTATTCACGATCGCTCTGGTGGGTTGTCCTCGGCAAGATCGGCCGCGTATCCCCGTTCGAGGTGGCCGTCGATCTCGGCGGCCGTCCGATCGAGATCGGGCGAGTGGGCGACAAGCAACTCGCCGGCCGATGGGCCCGCACCACCCCACTCCTCGGGTTCCCAGAGTTTCGAGCGCAGGGCCGCTTTGGCACAGTGCAACATGACCTCGCTGACCTGCACACCGATAGCAGCTTTGGGTCTGCGAACGTCGTGAGTGAACAGATCGAGGACACCCGGATCGGTGGTGACGTACCCCTGGCCGTTGATTCGGAGCGTTTCGCCCACTCCCGGGACGAGGAACAACAGGCCGATGGCCGGATCGACCAGTAGATTCCCGAGACCGTCGACGCGATTGTTCCCGTTGTAGTCCGGGATGACAAGTCGTTTCTGATCGAGCACCTTGACGAAGCCGGCCGGACCCCCTTTCGGAGACACGTCACCACGCCCGAACTCTCGGTTCGTGGTCGCAACGATGACGAAGGGGCTCCGAGCGATGAACGAGGCGGTCACCGCATCGATCACCGTCGCCTCCTTGGCTCCGGCAAGGGCACTTGGCTTGCGGTACAACCCACGCAGTTCTGCGGCCGTCGTCACAACGTTGTTGAAGTGTTTGGTCACGGGTCCCCCCAAGCGGAGTAATTGCTGCGGGCTCCCAGTGTAGGAACCGGTACCGTTGTCGGTCGTCGCTTCTTTGATTAGGAACCCATGACGCCACCAACGCCGAACTCCGACCCCGAAGAAGCCGCCGACGGTCAGTCGGATTTTGTTCGGGAGAAGGTCATCACCGACAACCAGCAGGGAACATTTGCTGGAAGGGTCCAGACGAGATTCCCGCCGGAACCCAATGGCCACCTGCATATCGGCCACGCCAAAGCAATCGCGCTGGACTTCGCCATCGCCGACGAGTTCGGCGGGATATGCAACCTTCGTTTCGACGACACAAACCCGCTGACAGAAGACCATACCTACGCCGAGAGCATCGTCGCCGACATCAAATGGCTGGGTTTCGAGCCTCGCGAAGTGCACTACGCGAGCGACTACTTCGACAAGTTGTACGAGTGGGCTCAGCACCTCATATCCAACGGCCTCGCCTACGTCGACGATCAGGATGGCGAGACCATCTCTGCTCAGCGAGGTGGCTTCGGCAAGACGGGGGTCGAGAGCCCATATCGCGACCGGTCGATCGACGAGAACCTCGACCTGTTCACACGTATGCGCGCAGGAGAGTTTCCCGATGGCACGCGGGTGCTGCGAGCCAAGATCGACATGCAGGCCGAGAACATGCAGCTGCGCGATCCGGTCATGTACCGGATCCGCCACGAACACCACTATCGCCAGGGTGACCGCTGGCCGATCTTCCCGACCTACGATTGGGCCCACGGCCAGGGTGATGCCATCGAAGGGGTCACCCATTCACTCTGCACGCTCGAGTTCTCCGATCATCGAGCCCTGTACGACTGGTTCCTCGACAACCTGCCGCTCGAGAACGATCAGCCCGAACAGGCCGAGTTCGCACGCCTCGAGCTGACCTACACCGTCACGTCCAAGCGCCGCCTGCGTGGGCTGGTCGACGAAGGAGTCGTCACCGGCTGGGACGACCCTCGCATGCCAACACTCAGCGCATTGCGCCGCCGGGGGTACCCGCCAGAAGCCATCCGCGAGTTCTGCTCGCACATCGGTGTGGCGCGCACAAACAGCAGGCATGCAATCGAACTGCTCGAGTCGTTCGTTCGCACCAGGCTGAACGCCATCGCCCAGAGACGTATGGCAGTGCTGCGCCCCGTAAAACTCGTCATCACGAACTGGCCCACCGACGAGAATGGCGATCCGGTTGTCGAATACCGCGAAGCGGTCAACAACCCCGAAGACGAAGCCGACGGCACCCGCCGGGTTCCTTTCTCGGGAACGCTGTACATAGAACAAGACGACTTCAGGCTCGAACCGCCACCGAAGTACTACCGCCTCGCCCCTGGCCGCGAGGTACGGCTCAGAGCCGGCTACTTCGTCACATGCACCGGAGCTGTCACCGACGACGATGGGAATGTGGTCGAAGTTCGCTGCACCTACGATCCCGAGACCGCCGGAGGCAACGCACCCGACGGGCGAAAGGTGAAGGCGACCATCCACTGGGTGTCGGCAACCCATGCCGTCGATGGCGAGGTGGCACTGTACGACCGGCTGTTCAGCTCGGAGGTGCCGGGCTCACAGACCGGCGACCCCAGGGACGAACTCAACCCAGACTCACTCGAGCTGCTCACGGACTGCAAGTTCGAACCGATATTGGCCGACACCGAGCCGGGCCAGGTCGTCCAGTTCGAGCGCCTCGGCTATTTCGCTCACGACCCCCGCGAACCCATGTTGTTCCACCGCACCGTCGGGTTGCGCGACGAGTGGGCGAACATCCAGAAACGTCGCCAGAAACGCTGACGCCCTAGGGCTCGCTCACAATCCTGCGCTGCAAGAGGTCACCGAGTACCAGAGACTGAGGCTGGGGTCACGCTGGGGCGACAGCCACCCACCGAAGCTCGCCTCCGCTGGCGCCGGCTGCCTCACTGCCCTCGGGCAGGGACCACGATCCAACGCCGACGATGTTGTCGGACGCAGCGACGGTCAGCTGACCGTGGGCGATGTGGAACACGGGCACCTCTTGGGCCAGGTGCCTGCCGACAAGGGCCATCTGGGCATCGAGTTCGACGCCCGAAATGGATCGGATCGAAGCCAGCGCCCCGTAGAGCTCGTCGTCGAAGCCGTCGGTCACGTTCTCGGGTGATCCGGAGACCGGTCCGAACGCGGCCAACAAGCTCGCGGGTATCGCCGAGCCCTCGCCGCCAAGATCCCAACATGCGATCGAGTGTGCACCCAGCAAGCCCGTCTCGGTGCCGATGACCGCCTGCTGGAACTGCTCGATGCCAGGTCTGCGGATCGACAGTGATACATCGGTTGACTCGCTCCAGGCTCCGACAGCCGATATGAGCGCTTCCCCCAACCTGTCGCTCGATGGGCAGAGCAGCTCGATCTCGATCGGTGATCCGGGTTCCTCGTCATCGGATCTATCAGGATCCGCGATGTAGGACGCCAGTAGAGCCGTCCCCCGCTCGACATCTTGGGCTGCCGCCGACGCAATAGACGCGTCGTACCAGCGGTTCGAGGGAGCGAACCACTGGGTGGCACGGACTCCGCCAAGCACTGCGAGCGCCGTGTCGTAATCGACGAGCAGTGCCAGTCCAGCTCGAACCCTCGCGTCGTCGAGGGGCGGCGCCGAGGTGTTGAATACGGCCCCGGTGCTCGAGCCTTCGGCGTGGACGAAGCTGGAGATGCCCGCGTCCCCGACCGCTTCGAGATCTGTTCCGATCACAACGTCGAACTCGCTCGTGAGCAGCTTGCTCACACGTCTCTGGGCCGAGGGTTCGATCGTGAATCGCAGCTCGTCGAAGGTGGGGCCGAGATCTGCACCGGCGGCCGAGTACCAGTAGTCGTCGAAACGTACGGCGGCCGTGACGTTCCCGGGGTCGCGCAGGATCGCTACATAAGGGCCGGTGCCGACCGGCGAGTGCCGAGAGGCGTCGGGTTCGGTCAACGCAGCAGCAGGCTGGAACACAGTACCCAGCGGTGCCTCGGCAAGAACCGCAGGGAACCCGGCGTTGGGGGCCGACAGCCGATAGAGAACGACGTATTGATCGACAACCTCGACATCGATCAGGCCCGCAGCATCGGCAGCGGGAGCCGAGACCGCTCCCTGTTGCTGCACCTGCCACATGGCGGCGAGGATTTCGGCATCGAACACCGTTCCGTCGTGGAAGCGCACACCGGGTTGAAGGGTCACGGTCCACTCGGTCAACGACTCGTCGGCCACCGCTTCGGTCGCCAGCCAGCCGACGGGGACACCGTGAGTGTCCAGCTCGAACAAGCGGTCGAAGAAGGCGCTGAGCAGCGGCTGACACGCACGATCGCAGGTGTCCTCCCATGGTCGAAGCCCCACGGCATCGGCCGGCAGCCCAACCCGGAGAACCGTATCGGTGCCCTCGAGGTCAGCCTCGGCGGTCTGTGGATCAGAATCGGAGTCGACCGAACCGGTGACGGTACTCGTCGACGTGGGACCGACCGATTGGAGCGAATCGTCCGTCGTGTCGCCCTGGTCCGAGCCACCCGAACATGCGGCGAGCACGGCCGCTGCGAGGAGGACGGGAACGATTGCCCGTGCGACGAGCCACGCGCTCGCTTCAGGGCTCCGCCCATCGGCTATCCCTCTAGACATTGTGCCTTTCGTGCCGCATCGAATCACGAAGCTCGATGATACGGCCCCGACGAGGTCAATCGAGTGCGGCCGCTCGTGCGGCGTTGCGGGCGAAGAGCCAATCGCCGACGACATTAAGAGCGAGAACCGTGAAGACCATCACCGCGGATGGGTAGATGAGGGGCCAGATGTTTTGGCGCATGTCGCCGCGCGCCTCAAAGATCATCGAACCCCACGTGGGATCGGGTGGCTGAACACTGAGACCGAGGAAGGCGAGGCTGCCCTCGACGACCATGATGACCGCGGCCGCAACGAACGCGTACGCGGTCAGAGCAGGTACGACGTTCGGAATGATCTCGCGGAACAAGACGCGCATCGGTTTTGCGCCGATGGCGCGCGCCGCCATGACGTACTCGCGATTGGCTGCCGACAAGGCGTTTGCCCTGGCCACACGGGTGTATGGGGCGATGGACAGAACACCGATCACCGCGCTGATGACCATGAGGCTGCGCGTCTCGAAGATCGACACCATGACGAGCAACAAGATGAGGGGAGGGAACCCGAGGATGACGTCGACGAGGGCCATGATGCCGGTCTCGGTCCGCCCCCGGATCATGCCGACTAGCGAGCCGAGGAACCCACCGAGAACCAAACCAAATGCGACCGCGGTGAGCGCAACCGTGACAGACACCCTGGTGCCGTAGACGAGCCTCGAGAACACATCGCGCGCCAGCTTGTCGGTGCCGAGCCAGAACTTCGCGCTGGGCCCCTGGTTCGCCGGCTCTTGCTCGAAGATGAAGTGGTTGTAGTTGGGGTCGGTGAGCCCAGGAAGTTTGGTGTTGAAGATCTCGACGATCCAGGCGCCGAGCGCGGCAGCCAGGGTGATCAACAGCCACACCGAAGCGATGCGAATGGTCCAGGGCATCGACCTGACGAACGGTCGAAACCCCGTGGGGGTGTCGCCCTCGAGGATTTCCTCGACGATGAGGGGGGACTCGATGTCGGTATCGGCAACCGTGCTCATGTCAGTGCCTCCCCCCGCGGATCCGCGGGTCGATTGCCAGGTAGACGAAGTCGACCATCGTGTTCAGAACCACATAGACAGAGGCGATAACGACCGTGATGCCCTGAACCACAAAATAGTCGCGGCGCAAGATGGAGTCGTAGAGCTGGCGCCCCAGCCCGCCGATTGCAAAGAGTTGCTCGATCACGACGGTTCCGCCAAGCAGAGCGCCAAGGTTGAGAGCTATGACCGTGATGACGCTGAGAGACGATGGCCGCAAGGCGTGTCGAAACAGGATGAACCAATCGCTCATGCCCTTGGCCTTGGCCGAAAGGATGTAGTTCTCCTGGAGTGTGGCGATCATGTCGGCTCGGATCAGGCGGGCGAACACAGCCATATTGGCCATCGAAAGGGCGATGGCGGGCAATATGACACCCTTGACATTGCCCCAGACGGAGTCGCTGAGCCGCGTCCAGCCGGTGGCCGGCAGTATCTTGAAGTTCTCGGCGAATATCAGGATCAGGAATACGCCGATGACGAAGCTCGGAATCGATAGGCCGGTCTGGAGGCCCGCCGACAGGACCCTGTCGGAGGTTCTGCCCTGTCGATATGCGCTGAAGATGCCGATGGGCAGGGCGAGAAGTACCGAGAAGATGACCGACACGAGCGCCAGTTCTGCGGTGATGGTCCAGCGGTCGCCGATGATCTCGCTGACCCGTTTGGGTTGGGTGATGGCCTTGCCGAGGTCGCCTCTGAGGGCTCCCTTCAGCCAGCGCCCGTACTGCTCGATCGATGAACCGTGAAGATTGTACTCGCGCTCCTTTTCTGCAACGAGTTCGAGATCGTCGAGTTTCTCGAGGGGAACGATCTGGTTGATCGGGTCGCCCGGGAGGAGCTTGAGCATGAAGAAGGTGATCGCCGAGACCGCGAGCAACGTGGCGAACATTCGCAACAGGCGGACAATGATCAGCTTTCCCATGAGGAACCTCGGGAGTCTGGCGATCGTGGGTGGAAGGGACGTGGGACGAACCCGATGGGGTGCGCTCGCCGGTTGCGGGCGCACCCCATCGAAGTGTCAGTGAATCAACCGGTGAAACGGACCCGGTGCCAGCGACCTTCGGCGGCGGGGAAACCGGCGCCGAGCGTGCCGTCGGGCGTGGTCCAGCCGTTGAGGCCAACCATGTCGTCGGTGGTCGCGATCAGGGTCGCCGTGTGACCCGAATAGTAGACCGGAACCTGATCCGCGAGGCGGAGCATGACCTGCTCGTAGAGCGCCTTGCGCTCGTCGAAGTCGTCGGTCTGCACAGCAGCTGCAAGCCAGCCGAACATCTCGGGATCCCAGTAGTTCGAGAACGCCGTCGGTGAGAACGGAACCGCAACACCCAAAGCCTCCGACGCCTCGGCGGCGATTTCGGGGGTCGGCGCAGAGAACTCTGGGTTCAGGCCAAGCGACGGATCAGCATCGTTGCTCCAGCGCCAGCAGTGGATCTCGTGTTCGCCGACAAAACCATTCTCGCGGCCCAGAGCCGTGTTGATGTGAGTGGCCTGGTCGAACTGGGTGATGGTCACATTAACAACGCCAGAAGCGGTCATGACCTGCTCAAACACCTGCATCGCAGCGATGAGGCTTGGGTCAGGTGGGCACGACAGCTCGACATCGAGCGGCTCGCCGACAGCCTTGCCGTCGGTGCGCTCTGCGTCGTCGAGGTAATCCTGAACCAGTGCTGCGCCGGCGGCGGGATCGAAGGGAACCCACGCATCGGCGGCGTCCTGGCTGTACCACGGGCTGTCGGGGCTGAACCACTGCGTTGCCGGGAGCGAGATGCCCGTACCACCAAGAGCGTCGATGATTGCCTCCTGGTTGTTCATCATGATGAGGCCCTTGCGAACCCGAGCATCGTCGTAGGGAGGTACCAGCGTGTTGAACATGCCGCCACCGGTGTTGTTGCCCTGGAACTCGTAGAGCGTCAGGCCATCGGCGGAGTCACGCGTGTCACGGATGGTGCCCTGACGCAACGTCTGCATGGCGTTGATGGTGCCCGAGACGATCGACGAAAGGCGGGTGCCCTCGTCGGGGATCGGACGGAAACGCATCTCGTCGAGGTACGGCAGCGTGTTGCCATCGTCGTCGGCCAACCAGTAGTCGGCGTTGCGAACGCCAACCGTCTCGTTGTCGACGTCGCGGCTGTCGATGACGAAGGGGCCGGTGCCTACGGGAGCGTCGGCGAAACCATCGGGATCGGCAGCAGCTGCACCGGGTTCGAACACCATGCCGAGCGGGGATCTGGTCAGGAAGGCCAGGAACGCCGAATTCGGACGGGTGAGCGTATATGTGACCTCGAGCTCGCCGGTCGCCGCAACAGAACCCAGACCAGATGCTGCGATTGCACCGCCCGAGGCCGCGCCCGTTGCCTGGATGGCGAACATGTCCTCGATCGACTTGGCGGTCAACGCCTCACCGTTGTGGAACGTGACACCCTCGCGAAGGGTGACAACCCACTCGGTGAAGTCGGCGTTCGGCGTCCCGTCGGTGGCCAACCAACCGACCGGCTGGAAGTCGCTGTTGATCTCGAACAACTTGTCGAAGAACGCGATGAACATGTTGTAGCAAGGCGACGAGCAGGAGTCCTCCCATGGCCGCAGGCCCGTGGCCTCGGCTTCGAGACCGAGGGTCACGGTGCCGCCGTAGTCGACTGTGTCCTCTGGCAGTGTGGTGGTCGTTTCGACCTGGGTAGCGACGGTCGTCGGTGGTGCGGTTGTGGTCGCATCGTCACCATCGCTCTCCGCGGCGGTTGTGCCCGTGCTATCGCCATCATCGTCGCTGTCGCCGCACGCGGCGGCGATCATTCCGAAGGCGAGAAGCAGCGCTAGCAGCTTCATCAGACTTTTCTTCATGTGTTTCCCTCCTGTTGGGGCCGGGAGGCCTCAAGAGACTGTGCAATGAACTTTGAACTCGCGGGCGCCTGGTTCGCGGCGTCCCCTGGTCTGGACATGTACGTGTTCACACCTCCACGGGCTCGACGAGCGGATGATGACAGGCGACGAAGTGATCCTCGCCGACCTTGCGGATGCCGGGTTCTTCGGCCGCGCACAGATCTGTTGCGATTGGGCACCTCGTGCGGAACCGGCAGCCCGACGGCGGGTTGATGGGCGAAGGCAGGTCACCGTCTTCGACCATCTCGGTGTCGATTTCGACGGCGGGGTCGGGCTCTGGGACAGAGTCGATCAATAGGGCCGTGTAGGGGTGCGCGGGCTCTTCGTACAGCGTGTTTGCTTCTGCCACCTCACACATCTTGCCGAGATACATGACGGCAACGCGGTCGCTGATGTTCTTCACGACGGCCAGATCGTGGGCGATGAAGACCAACGTCAGGTTGTAGCGCTCCTTGAGGTCTTCGAGCAGGTTGAGGATCTGGGCCTGCACCGACACGTCGAGCGCCGACACGGGCTCGTCGCAGATGAGTAGCTGCGGGTCGGTGACCAGGGCGCGAGCGATCGAGATGCGCTGGCACTGCCCTCCCGAGAACTCGTGCGGGCGCTTGTCGCTGGCCATCTCCGGATCGATTCCGACGAGTTCGAGCAGGCGATCGACCACGACCTTTTGTTCGGTCTTGTCGTGGGGGCCCCAAACGTCGAGCGGTTCGGCCACGACTCGCCCCACCTTGCGGCGGGGATTGAGCGACGAGATCGGATCCTGGAAGATCATCTGTATCTCGGTGCGCTTCGTGCGCAGGCCTTCACCCTTGAGAGCCGTCAGGTCGGTGCCACCGAGCGTGACCGAACCCGATGTCGGGGGCGGCAACTGGATGATGGCCTTGCCCGTGGTGGACTTGCCACAACCAGACTCGCCGACCAACCCGAGGGTCTCACCTTCCTTGATGTCGAAGCTGATACCCGAGACGGCCTTGACGGTGTTGCCACCGCCGACCGGGAACTCGACGACCAGATCCTCGACTCGCAACATCACCTCGGATGAGTCGCGCAGATGAGCCTTGCCCGTGCCCGCCATCAGGCGACCCCTTCTTGTTGAGCAACAGCGTCTGCGTGCAGCTTTATCGATACCGCCTGGGGCAGCCCGGCTGCCAGGTTCGTCTCGAACGATTCGGTCGCGGCGTTGGAACCGACCGGTGTATGGCACCTGTAGACGTGTCCCGCTCCGGCCTCGATCAGGGAGGGCATCTCCTCGTGACAGATGTCCTGGGCGTAGGCACAACGCGGACTGAACGAACAGCCCGATGGCGGGTGGATGAGGTCGGGTGGCCGGCCTGGGATTGCAGCAAGCCGCGTGTGGCTGCGCTGGGTTGTGCGCGGAATCGACCGCAGCAGCGCCTCGGTATAGGGCATCTTGACGTTGGCGAACAGGTCGGAGGTACGAGCTCGTTCGACGACGCGCCCCGCATACATGACTGCGATCTCGTCTGTCCGCCCGGCGACTACGCCGAGATCGTGGGTGACCAGGACCATGGCCATGTCGCGATCGTCCTGTTCGCGACCCAGCAGGTTCATGATCTGGTGCTGCACGGTCACGTCGAGGGCCGTGGTGGGTTCGTCTGCAAACAGGAGTTTGGGGCCACACGCGAGAGCGATGGCGATGCAGACGCGTTGGCGCATTCCGCCGGACAACTCGTGTGGGTAGGCGTTGAGGCGCTCCGAAGCTTCGGGGATGCGCACCTCGTGCAGCAGCTGGAGGGCAACGTCGTTGGCCTCGGCCTTGCTCATGTCGAGGTGGTGACGGAGGTGTTCTGTGACCTGCCGCCCGATCTTGACCACCGGGTTGAGCGAGGTCATCGGGTCCTGGAAGATCATCGAGATCTCGCGGCCCCAGTAGTTGCGCATCTGTTTGGCGCGCAGACCCAGGATCTCGTTGCCCTGGTAGTGCACAGAGCCCTCGGTGTGGACGTTCGAACCCAGGTTGAGTCCCATGATGGTTCGGGAGAGGACGGTCTTGCCAGAACCCGATTCGCCGACGATACCGATCGTCTTGCCCCTGTCGAGGCTCAGGCTCACTCCATCGACCGCCTTGACAGCGCCGGCCTTGAGGTGGAAGTGCGTCTTGAGATCCTCGACGACCAGCAGCGGTTCGTTTGACATCGACGTGGTGTCGTTCGCGACCAAAACTCTCCCCCTCCTGGTACCTGTTGAGCTGACTTTGTAGCACGTTTGCCGTCCAACAAAAAGTGGCGGATCGGCAGGATTGGTGCGTGACCCCCGTCACAGCGGGTTACGGAACCATAAGGGGGCGACGGCCGCGGGTCAAACACCTGGGCGAGGGAGTAACGGAACCTTCACGAAGGTGTCACACCCCAGATTGGAACGCTGACGACTACGACCCCGTGACGGATCGGATGAGTTCGGCGGCGCCCTCGGACCCCGATTCCTTCGCCGCCCAACGCAGCTGTGCAGCTGTTCCATCGTCGATCGGGATTGTGTCGGCCCGCTCCCGTCTGGCCAACCGTTCGGGATCACCGGGCATGAACACCTCATCGACGCCCCGGCGAGTCGGCATGTCTCGGACAGCTGATACCAGGTCGTCGGCCAGGATGCGCATCGATGACAGGTCACCGGTCGCCGCGGGGTCGACCACCAGGGTCAACATGTTGTTGATGATTGTGCCCTCCTCCTCGCAGCTGGTCGTCGTGGGTCCACCGAAGAGAGCGGCTCCCAGCAGTTCACACATCAATGCGAGGCCAGATCCCTTGTGATCGCCCATGGTCACGAGCGCACCCTGGGGTTCGGCGAACATCGCCGATGGATCGTCGGTCAGGTCACCGTCGGCATCGACGATCGAACCCGTTGGCACCCGGGTGCCGGCCAGGTTCGCAACCCTGGCCTTGCCGAGCGCGATGATGCTGGTCGCCATGTCGAGGACGATCCGCCCATCAGCGCCGGCACCGGGACCCGCCGGAACCGCTATACACACCGGATTGGTTCCGATCAGTGCCCTTCTCGACCCGTGAGGGGCGACGAGGCCCGGATGACCGACGACGTTGACGAAGTGGATCGAGACGAGCCCGGCGTCGGCACACAACTCCCCCCAGTGGCCGATGCGGCCGATGTGGAAGCTGTTTCTCAGCCCGACCATCGCGAGACCGTGTTCGCGGCCCCGTTCGATGGCCATCAGCGTCGCCTCGTGTCCTGTGACCTGACCGAACGCGCTGCCACCGTCGAGCACGACGATCGCTCCATCGTCCCTGACAACGCGGACTCCCCCGTTGATGGTGACCTTGCCTCCAAGCGCCACTCCCACATAGGTGGGCATCATCCCGACTCCGTGAGAGTCGTGGCCCGTCAGGTTCGCGCCGATGAGCTGGTCGGCCACCAGGTGTTGCTCTCGCTCGTCGGAGCCCAAACCCTCACAGACCTGGCGTACGTAGTTGTGCAGGTCGTCGGGAGCGATCTCGATCATGCAGCGAATGGTAAGCACACGAAGCCGCCCGGTACCATCCGGCCATGGCGCAAAGAGACATCGACACCGGAACCCAGGACCTGCTCGCACACGTCGACGGCAACGTGGCCGCAATCGTGTTCAACCGTCCGGAGCGACGAAACGCACTCTCCTCTGGGATGTACGAAGGTTTCCGCAGGGTTCTGGCCGCGGTCGCCACTGATCCCGAGGTTCGAGTAGTGATGCTCACCGGATCGGGTGGAGCATTCTGCGCCGGCGGCGACGTCAAGGGCATGCACGAGTCGAACGAGGCCGCACAGCCTCGAGACGCCAAACCATCGAGCGCCGAGGCCCACATAGACAACCTGCGTCAGAACCAGCGAGATGTCTCGCTCGCTCTCTACAATCTGCAAAAACCCGTGGTTGCCGCCATTCCCGGTGCCGCTGCGGGTGCCGGAATGTCGATCGCGTTGTCGGCCGACATCCGCATCGCCGCCGAACGCGCCCTCATCGTCACAGCGTTTTCGGGTGTGGGTGCCTCTGGCGATTTTGGGGGCAGCTGGTTCCTCACCCAACTCGTCGGCCACGCCAAGGCCAAGGAGCTCTATTTCATGAGCCCTCGCCTCGACGCCCGCGAAGCGCTTGCGCTCGGCATCGTGAACCAGGTCTTGCCCGATGAAGGTTTCGAAGCCGCAGCCCTGGCCTACTGTCACGAACTGGCCGCCAGGCCACCGGTGGCGCTGCGCTACATCAAGGAGAACATCAACAGGGCGTTGGGGACCGATCTCGCGACCTGCCTCGATGCCGAGGCTCACGCCATGATCACAACGATGTCGACCGAAGACCACCGAGAGGCCGCGGCCGCCTTCGTGGAGAAGCGCGAAGCCGTCTTCAGGGGACGCTAGATCATCTGTTCTTGTCGAGTTGCCTGAACGGCGCCGCCGACCCGTACCGATCTGGGTGCCGCAGGTTCTCACCGGTGAGAGTCAGGGGCACCCAGATCGTGGTGGGAGTCGACTCGCGTCAGCTCCTCTGGGTGCCGACCTTTGTGTCCTTGAACGCAACACCACGATCGACCGCAATGTCGCGGGGCAGGCCCAGCACACGATCGCCGATGATGTTGCGCTGGATCTCGTCTGTGCCACCGGCGATCGACGAGCTGAACGACCCGATGGTCTGTCGAGCCAGCTCGTAGCCGTCGTCGTCACCCTCGTTCCACGCCTGTGACGCCGGGCCGGCCATGTTCATGAGGATCTCGCGCATGCGCCACTGGATGACCGATCCGAACAGCTTGCCCAGTGATCCGCCCGGCCCGGGTGCACGGCCGGCCTTCATCTCGGCACGCGTGCGCATCGCCATGAGCGACTTGGCGGTCTCCATCGAGTAGATGCGCATCATGTCCTGGCGCACGTTCGCGTCGTCCAGAGTGTCACCTGCGGTCGCAGCGGCCTTCAACGTCTTGAAGTTGGGCTGGCTGATCTTGCCTCCGCCGACGGTGCCGATGGCCACGCGCTCGTACATGAGCATCGCCGTGGCCTGGTTCCAGCCGTTGTTCAGCTCACCGAGCAGGTGGTCGGCCGGGAGGCGCACATCGGTGAAGAAGACCTCGTTGAAGTGGTTTCCGCCATCGATCTGGTGAATGGGTCTGATCTCCACACCGGGCGCGTCCATCGGCAGGACAAACATGGAGATACCGGCATGTTTGACAGCCTCCGGATCGGTGCGGGCGATCAGCACGGCGTACTGGCTCTTGTGTGCCAGTGTCGTCCACACCTTCTGGCCGTTGACGATCCACTCGTCGCCATCGCGTTCGGCCTTTGTCTGAAGCGATGCCACATCGGAACCCGCTCCGGGTTCGGAAAACATCTGACACCAGAGAGCACGTCCAGAGATGATGTCCGGCAAGAAGGTCCTCTTCTGCTCCTCGGTGCCGAAGTCGTTCATCACAGGGAGGCACATGCCGTGGCTGATGATGAACTCGTTGTTCATCGTCGGGAACCTGGCGGTCTCCTCGCGCATGATGCGATCGTGGGCCTTTGTCAGCCCTGCCCCGCCGTATTCCTTGGCAAAGACCAAACCCCCCAGACCGGCCTCGGCGAGCTTTCCCTGAAACGCCTGCTGCTGGGCGTAGTCCGCGTCCGGCACCGTGTTCTCGGACAGGAACGCCCGGACCTTTGCCCTGAACTCGTCGGCTTCGGCCTGGGTTGGAACGTCGTCAGCCATGTTCGGCTACCTCGCTGTCGTGTCGGGTGTCGTGTGGGCTCTCGAGTCGATTGGGCGGCTCGATTGTGCGCTCTTGGACGGTAGGCCCGTTGACTGTATGATCCCATACTGTCATGCAGTCGACGGACCCACCAATCGAACTCGACCCTCCACCTTGGCAGCGGGTCGAGACAAGTCTCGTGTCGACCGCTCGCCTCATCCGTGTCACCTACGACAACGCCATGGCGATACTCGACCTGAACCTCACCTCGGCGATGATGATCGCCTATGTGGCCGACTACGGCCCCACCACCCAGACCACCCTCGCCGACCGCATCGACGTTGGCAGAGCGTCGGCGGGCAGCGTCATCGACCGCCTCGAGGCCAGGGGCCTCGTCGAGCGGGCGGCCGATGTTGCCGACCGCCGCGTCTGGCTGATCACCCTCACCGACTCGGGTGCCGCCATCGCGGGCGACATCGCCCGCATCGATGAAAGGGTTCGCACCCAGCTACGCCGTGGCATCGGCCGCGAACAGCGCCAGATGCTCGCATCGCTGCTCGATCAGATGCAGCGCAACATGCTCTCCCCCACCCCCACCAACGGAGATAACAAATGAGAGAAGCAGTCATCGTCGATGCCGTTCGAACGCCGGGAGGCAAACGCAACGGCATGCTCAAAGACTGGCATCCAGCAGATCTGGCCGCACATGTCTTGAAGGCACTCGAGGAGCGCAACAACCTCGACCCCGCCATCGTCGACGACGTCATCATGGGATGTGTCATGCAGGTCGGCGAGCAGTCGCTGAACATCGGCCGCAACGCCGTTCTGGCCGCCGGTTGGCCCGAGTCGGTGCCCTCTACGACCGTCGATCGCCAGTGCGGCTCCAGCCAACAGGCAGCCCACTTCGCGGCCCAGGGTGTCATCGCTGGCGCCTACGACGTCGTCATCGCCGCCGGAGTCGAGGTCATGACCCGCACGCCCATGGGCGCCAGCATCGTCCAGGGTATGGGTTTCCCATTCCCCGACGCCATGCAGGAGCGATATGCCGACACCGGCTTGCCTCCCCAGGGCATCGGTGCCGACATGATCGCCGACGAGTTCGACATCAGCCGCGAGGATCTCGACGCCTTCGGCGCCGAAAGCCAGCGTCGTGCAGCCGTCGCCACCGCCGAGGGTCGCTTCGAGAACGAGATCGTCCCTGTCCCGGTCGACATCGACGGCGAGACCGTCATGATGACCCGCGACGAGGGCATCCGCGAGGGCTCGACCGCAGAGAAGCTCGCTACCCTGAAGCCCGCCTTCACCGAGGACGGCAAGATCACAGCCGGAAACTCGAGCCAGATCAGCGACGGCGCCTCTGCGGTGTTGATCATGAGCGCCGAGAAGGCAGCCGAGCTTGGGCTCAAGCCCCGCGCCCGTTTCCACAGCTTCTCGGTCGTCGGCACCGATCCGGTCACCATGCTGAAGGGCCCGATCCCCGCCACCGAGAAGATCCTCGAACGCTCCGGCCTCAGCATGGACGACATCGACCTGTTCGAGGTGAACGAAGCGTTCGCATCGGTTGTCCTCGCATGGCAGAAGGAACACGACGCGGACCTGTCGAAGACCAACGTCAACGGAGGCGCCATCGCCCTCGGACATCCACTCGGTTGCTCGGGTACCAAGCTCATGACCACGCTGGTCAATGAACTCGAGCGCACCGGTGGCCGGTACGGTCTTCAAACAATGTGCGAAGGCGGCGGACTCGCCAACGCAACCATCATCGAAAGGATTGGCGACTGATGCCACGTATGAATCTGGAGGGCTCGTCCTCCATCGTCACAGGCGGTGCCTCTGGCATCGGAGAAGCTTCGGCACGTCAGCTCGCTGCTGCCGGTTCGCGGGTCGTCATCGCCGACCTGAACGAAGAGAAGGGTTCGGCGGTTGCATCCGAGCTAGGCGGCCTGTTCGTCAAGTGCGACGTCTCGTCCGTCGAGGATGCCCAAGCCGCTGTCGCTGCTGCCGTCGAGATGGGCCCGCCCCGCGCTCTCGTCAACTCGGCCGGCCTCGGCTACGCGGGTCGCACGGTCGACCGCAACGGCGATCCGTTCCCCCTCGACCGTTTCGAGTTCGTGCTGCGCGTGAACCTCATCGGCTCGTTCAACATGCTCGCCCAGACCGCTGCGGCCATGGGTAAGACCGAGCCGCTCGACGAGGACGGACAGCGTGGCGCCATCGTCAACATGGCCTCCGCCGCTGCATTCGATGGCCAGATCGGTCAGTGCGCCTACTCGGCGTCCAAGGGCGGCATCGTCGGCATGACCCTGCCGATCGCACGCGATCTGTCAGCGCTTGGCATCCGCGTCAACACCATCGCTCCGGGCCTCATCGACACGCCGATCTACGGCAGTGGCGAACAGAGCGACGCGTTCAAGGCCCACCTGGGCCAAAGCGTTCTGTTCCCCAAACGTCTCGGTTCGGGCGAAGAGCTGGCATTCGGCGTTATGGAGTGCATCACCAACCCGTACATGAACGGCGAGACCATCCGTCTCGATGGCGGCATCCGGATGCCGCCGAAGTGATTTCGCCGCACGGAGCGAGCGAAACGAGCCTGAAGGCGAACAACCCAGAGGAGTCGTATGAGTGAAGAAGCAGCAGTACTGACCGAGCGGCGTGGTCGGGTGATGGTCATCACCCTCAACCGACCCGATGCCATGAACGCCATCAACAATGCCCTTTCGACGGGGCTGATGGCGGCGATCGAGGAAGTCAACGAAGACCCTGGCCTGACAGCAGCGGTCATCACCGGCAACGGTCGGGGCTTTTGCTCCGGCATGGACCTCAAGGCGTTCCACCGCGGCGAGGACATCGGTCCGTTGTTCGAGTTCGTGAAGAACGGTTGCGAGAAGCCACTCATCGGCGCCTTGCACGGGTTCGCTCTTGCGGGCGGGTGCGAGATCGCCCTCACATGTGATCTTCTGGTCGCAGATGCGGGCACCAAGATCGGCATCCGCGAGGTCAAGGTCGGCCTGTTCGCCGGTGCGGGCGGCGTCTTCCGTCTGCCCAGCCGGGTCGGTTATGCCAAGGCGATGGAGATGGCCATAACCGGCGATCCTCTCACCGCCGAGGAAGCCCTCGACGCCGGAATGCTCACCGAGGTCACCGAATCGGGTGGCGCTCTCGATGGCGCCATCGCCTTGGCCGAGCGCATCGCTCAGAACGCTCCCCTCGCGGTCGCCGCGTCCAAGCAGCTCGTCAGGGCCGCCGGACTCGGCTACAACGAGGAAGAGCTGTGGGCGATGCAGGTTCCGCTCCAGAAGAAGGTCTTCACGTCGAACGACGCGAAGGAAGGCCCATTGGCGTTCGCCGAAAAGCGTGCCGCCAACTGGACGGGTACCTGATCCAGCCCATAGGTACCTGGTACCCATTCGGTAGGTAGTACCCGGGGTGTCACCATGAGCGCATCGGATTTGATGCGGCCGTGGTGACACCCCGCAGTTTTGGCGGTGTCGGGGCTAGGTGGCCGGCACGACCTCGAGCGTGTAGCTGGCCGACGACCTCACCACCAGGACTCCACCGGCCGGGACCACGGCCGTTCGTTGCTCGATTGGCACCCCCTGCCACAAAGACACGGTGATCGGGGCCAGATCGGGCGAGTCGGGATAGTACTCAGCGATCAGGTCGGCGGGTTGGTCCATCGTCAAGACGAGGCTGACGTACGGAGCGTCGTCGTCGATGATCCAAATCGACTCGTTCGAGGCGTGAGCCGAATCGCCGGTCCCCAGCCACGGCGTGTACCAGCCTGGCGCAAGCCGCAGTGTCCACGTCGTCCCTTCGCCGGGGTTGACGCCGATCTGCTCGATCGGCCAGCGCGAGGAGAAGAACTCGGGAACAAGAAACCCCGATACATCGCCCCGCTTTGGGTGCGTAAGGCCGAATTCGTTTGGCCATCCGGTCGCCGTCGCCTGGACGCTGGTACCGGGAATGTAGCCTTCCGGAATCGAGAACTCATAGATCACGAGGCTCGAGCCGCCCCATGGCTGCGCATACGGAAACAGCGCGGAGACGGCGCCAACCCCGGCGCCCTCGCCGGTGAGGACGATGTAGCCCCAGCTGAGCATGACCTGCAGGCCAAATGGGTAGGGAACACCCTGCTCGTCGATCATCGTGTAGCCGATGTCACCGGGCGGTACTGCAATTGCGGCAATCGTCCCGATCTCGACCGCGCCGAGGCTGCCGTAGAAGGTTGACGCGCCGAAGTTGAACACACCACCGTCGGCGGCGACCATCACATAACCCCCGAGTTGGGGGACCACACCGATGACGGGTGCAGCGAGAGACACACCGGGCAAGACGCCCGGGATCGAACCATGGAACGAGGCGTCTCCGAAGGCGAAGATCCCGCCGTCGGATGCGACGAGCATGTAGCCGGCCCCGGTGGTCGACGGTGCAATGCCGATTACGGGCGCCGCCAACACAACACCGGGCAGTACTTCGGGCACCGATCCATGGAAACGAGCAGATCCGAAGGCGAAGATCCCTCCGTCAGCGCCGACCATCCAGTAGCCCGAGCCATCGGGCAACGCCGCTGCCGCGATGATCGGAGCAGCGAGCTGGAACGCTGCGAGGTCGCCGTGATGCACGGCAGCCCCATAGTTGTGAACACGACCCGCCGAGGTGAACATCCAGTATCCGCTGGCGTCAAAGAGAGCTGAGAGGGCTACTACCGATTCACCACCGACCAGAACCGGAGAGCCGCCATGATTCGGCAGGCCGTCACGCACGTCGATGGTTCCAGAGCTATCGACGATGTAGATCCCACCCTCACCGGATCCACCGACGAACACCGAGTCGACGACCACGGCCCCCGACTCCTGAGCCCCGACCGTTGCTGATGCCGGTCCGCCCAATAGCGCCACCACCACAACAAACGCCGCCCCGAACCGTGTTCTGACCACCGTCCCACCACCTTCTATGAGCCTCCGAAATCGAGAATACGGCACGGGACCCGGATGAGCCGGCCAATCTGACTACGAACTGGCCCCACCGATGACCACGAATGAACCACGCGCTCCGACGGGTGGGCCGGACGGACCAGAGTTCTTGCCAAATTCGAAACATCTTGAAACAATCCGAGGAACTCGGGCAGCAACACCGCAATCGAGCGATCGCGCCACGTACGTTGCAGACATGCCAAGAGCTCGGAACGAGGGTGCGGATACGTGGATTCACGACGAGCCCGTTGCCCGCCTCAAGCACCGACGTGCAATCCGTTGGCTGCATTGGATCAACTTCCCGCTCCTGCTGGTGATGATCTGGAGCGGCCTCCGTATCTACTGGGCGGAGGACGTCTATGCCTTCGGGCTCGGGGGCTGGCATTGGTTCTCGTTCTTCCCCGATGCCGTCAATGAATTCCTCGGCCTCGAGCGCCGACTCGCTCGAGGGTTGGCGTTCCACCTTGCGTTCGGTTGGTTGTTCGTCATCAACGGGTTGGCGTACACGGTGTACTTGATCGCTTCGAAAGAGTGGCGACACATCCTCCCCGACAGACACTCGGTCAAGGAGGCGGGCAACGTGGTGCTGCACGACCTGCACCTCCGCGAGGCGCCTCCTCAGGGTCGATACAACGCCGCCCAGCGGATCTCCTACACGGTCGTCCTGGTGATGGCAGCCGTCCTGGTACTGACCGGCTTTGCGATCTACAAGCCCACCCAGCTCCATCCGCTCCCGTTGTTGTTCGGCGGATACCAAGGGGCGCGGTTGATCCATTTCTCGATGACGATCGGCATCGCCTTGTTCCTCGCCGTGCACTTGTTGCAAGTACTCAAATCGGGGTGGAGCAACTTCAGCGCGATGGTGACGGGCTACGAGATCGAAGAGCCCGACGAACTCGATCGCGTGACGGTCGGCTCGACAACCGAAACCCCCACCGGAGAAGGAGTAGGCGCGTGAGCGGCAACACCCCCGACACCTCCGACGAGCAACCGATGAACACCGCCAACACCCGAATCCAATTCGATCACGACCGAGCGATGGAGCTGCGCTCCCAGGCCCGCAGCGGACCGGCGATTCCCGTCGACGAGTTCCGGAGGAGTTCGCGCCGGTCGTTCCTGACCGGTGCTGTCGGCATCGTCGGCGCCGGCGTGTTCTGGCGATGGGTGCAGACACAACCGTCCGACGACCGTGTACCCCAGGTGCTGCGTAGCGTGCTCGAGAGCAACGAGTCGATCTGGAGCAACCTTGCACAAGGTCGCACTGCGCCCGAGTATTCCATCGACCAGGCGACGCCGATCGAGGTCAACGGTACACGTGGGATGGACGACGAGATCGACCTGGACGCCTGGACGGTCAGGGTCGAGGACCCCGGCGGCGAGCTGCTCGACGAGCTCGACATTTCGTTCTTCGAATCGCTCCCTCAGTACGACATGGTGATCGAGCACAAGTGCATAGAGGGCTGGTCGAGTGTCGTGCATTGGGGTGGGGCCAGGTTCATGGACTTCCACGCCCACTATGCCGACCGCGTCGGTGAGGTTCCCTATGTTGCCATGGCAACACCTGATGGCGGCTACTACGTCGGTTGGGACATGGCCTCCATCCTCCATCCTCAGACGATGCTGGCAATGCGTGAGCATGGCGAACCCTTGGACCAGGCCCACGGCGCCCCGCTTCGTCTGGCAACGCCGAACAAGTACGGCATCAAGACGATCAAACGGATCGGTGTGATCCGATATAGCCACGAACGTCCCGCCGACTTCTGGGCCGAGCGCGGCTATGACTGGCACGCGGGCCTATGAACCCGCGCTTCGCCGCGCTCGTCGCCCTGGTCGCTCTGGCAGCGGTGGTTGTTGTTGTCGCTGCCACCGGAGGTGACACAGCCGATCCGGATGCAGTTGCTGGTGCGGCCCAAACCTCGGTTACCCCGTCCGACCCTACCGACCGGGTCGAACCAGACGAGTCCCCAGCATCGACAGAGCCACAGGCTCCTATCACCTCCCCAGATCTTCCCGACCTTGGGGTCCACCCCGAGCTGCGAGAGATCAGTGGCTGG
>JAAETH010000315.1 GCA_024228575.1 Actinomycetes bacterium | reverse complement strand
TCAGGCCGAGATCCACTGGCATGACCAACAGACCCCGCGCGGCCACTGCGGCTACATCCTCACCTTCGACCCAACCCAACAAAGCTGGGTCGAGGGCTGGCAACTCCGATCGGATGAATCCGGCCAGCAACGCACCTGGGCACCAACCGGCGTCACAGACTGCGAAGACACCCAAGCAACCGGACCCAGCCCCGACTTCGTCACCCTCCTGGCCGACATGCCCACCGCCGGCGATCTGTTGTTGTGCTGGTTCCCCCAGACCGTACACGGCTGCGAAACACTCCTACCCCACGAACTCGCCATAGCCGAACCCCAGCTGGTCTGGAACAACGGCCTGCTCTTCCTCGAGCTCACCGGGATCGAGATCCACGGCTACCGGACCCCCGAACTCACCGAGGGAGACATCACCGAGGACCAACTCATGGACCCACCCATCGACCTTCTCCTGCTCTATGTCGAAGACCGACTCGAAGCCAGAAGAAGCCCGCCCAGCCAGCCCCAGACCGTGTGGGGTAGCGGCCTCAGCAGCTACCCCGAAGGCCACCAGCTCACAGTCCGACTCGACCTCGAGAACCCCGACGGCCACCTACTCGCCACCACCGGATCCTTCACCCTCCAAGTCCCCGCCCCCTAGCCTCAGACCACCCCATCCGGTAAGCCCCATTGGCGCGACGCGATGGTGCGGGCCGGGTTCGAAACCGACCTCCCCAAGGCCCGTCCGGTGGGCGCCAGCTCGTGTTGACTCTCGGGTTCTTGGGGTGCGTTTCGCAGTGCGGCCCCAACACCAGTTCCAGCCAAGATTGGGCGACTTGAGTGCGTCCACCGCACCCAATCCACCCGAGAACCGGGCTCCGGGCCGACGGTCGAGGTTGTCCCGGGAGTTGTTGAAGTAGGGGGGTGGTGGTCCCTCTCTGGGCGGTGCCGTTGGGGCATCGTCGGGAGAGCTTCCAAACAACTCCAGAAGAGAGGGACCACCTGATGAAGAACGTAGACGGACCGGCTGTGCGGCTGGTCGATGAGATTGATGAGACGCTTGGGGCGGTGCTGCCGGGGTCTCTGGCGGTGCAGCTTGGTGGGATCGCTGAGACATGCCGTGAGGGTCTGATGGCGGTCGCGGTCGAGGCCGGGTTGGCCACGGCGCTGGCGATCATGAACGAGGAGGCCGATGCCCTCTGTGGGGGCTGGAACGCCCGCGATCCTGAGCGTGATCATGTGCGTGGTGGTACGACGCCGACCTCGGTGGTGATGGGCGGTCAGAAGCTGCCGATCCGTCGACCTCGTGTGCACGCGCTCGACGAGGATGGTGAGCGTGGCGGCGAGGTCGGTTTGGTGTCCTATGGGGTGTTCGCCCAGGGGGATCTGCTCAACCGGGTTGCGGTCGAGCGGATGTTGGCTGGTGTCGCGACCCGTAGCTTCACTCGGGCGGGGGACCCGATTGGGGTCAAGGCCCGCAAGGCGTCGTCGTCGACGTCGCGTTCGGCGGTGTCGCGCCGGTTCGTGACCGGCACCAAGAAGGCCCTTGACGGGCTCCTCGGTCGTGATCTCAGCGGCCTCGACGCTGCGGTGTTGATGGTCGATGGCGTTGACTACGCCGCCGCGATGTGTGTGGTCGCCTTGGTCGTGACCGCTGATGGCACCAAGGTGCCGGTCGGGCTACGCCTGGGTGACACCGAGAACAAGACCGTTGTCACCGCGTTGCTTGCTGATCTGGTCGACCGCGGGCTCGACTACTCCGGTGGATTGTTGGTGGTGATCGACGGAGCCAAAGCGCTGTCGGCCGCGGTGAAGGCAGTGTTCGGTGACCTAGTACTGATCCAGCGTTGCCAGATCCACAAGCGCCGCAATGTCAAAGGTCACCTTCCCGCCCGGCTACGCGACGACGTGGATGCTCGCCTGCGCGGCGCGTTCGCCGACCCCGACCCGGCCTCCGGGCTGGCCAAGGCCCGCCGTCTCGCCGGCGAGCTGGACAAGACCCACCCCGACGCGGCCGGCTCGCTACGCGAGGGCCTCGAGGACATGTTCACCGTCCGAAGCCTGGGCATCGACGGCACCCTGGCCCGGACGCTGGTGTGCACCAACATGATCGAATCGATGATCTCGATCTGTCGAACGACCAGCGCGAACGTGAAACGCTGGCGCGACGAAGGCGACATGCGTCGACGCTGGTGCGCTGCCGGGCTCCTCGAAGCCGAACGCAGATTCCGTCGGCTCCGCGGCCACAAACAGATGCCCCAACTCGTCGCCGCGCTCCGCCGTCACATCGAGACTGTCACACCGGTCTGCGATACTGAACAAGACCTCGCTGCATGAACACAAGGACCACCACCCGCAGCGACTTCAACAACCAACGGGACAACCTCAG
>JAAETH010000314.1 GCA_024228575.1 Actinomycetes bacterium | reverse complement strand
TTCGATGCGTAGTTCGGTCTTGGCGATTTCGATGTCGGTTTTGAGTGCCAGGACGTCGGTGCGTGTTGCGAGGTCTGTCCATCCGGCTGGTGGGAGGAGTTCCATGAGGACCTCGCTTGATCGGGTGCCGATGCTCTGGACGAGTGCGTCGTGGAGTCGGCGTCGGTCTGCGTCGCTGATCATCGTAGTCCTCGGGTTGGATTTGTGCCCGGGGGAAGTGGGTGTGTGGGTGCGGCGAGCCGTCGAGTCAGTCTGTCGTGAGCCCGAGCCGACGGAGATGGTTTCGCAGCGGTTCGCGAAGCGCGCCCATCGAGAGGAGGCCCGATTCGGCGTCGGTGAGGTGTTCGGCGTCGACTCCGACGGATTGGGCGAAGGCCTCGCGAGTGGGTCCGCTGTGACCCCTGGCGGTGACGACCGCGGCGGCTACACGTGGGTGTGTGTAGCCGCCGGCGGCGTACCGCCTGGCGAATCGTTCGACTAGAGCGGCCATGTTTGCCGCGGTCTTCGAGTCGACGTCGGGCACATCGTTCACGACACCATCATGTCGTCGAGTTCGAGATCGGCAAGTTGTTTCCAGACCCGGTGGTGGATCTGGCGCACGTTTGCGGGTGTCTTGTCGAACCGTTCGGCCACGGTGGCGGCGGCCGAACGGTCGCCCTGCTGCCTCTGGATCCGGAACTCGAGGGCTATGGCGACGTGTTCGTCGGACGCCGATGACAGCCGGTCGAGGACCTCGGCGACCTCGGGCATCTGGTCGGCCATGTCGATGAGAGTTCCGAGGTACTCGCCATCGATGACGCCGAGTGCCCGGGAACCCTCATCGGCGATGTCGCCGAAGTTGCCGTCGTCGAGGCTCTTGCGAAGCTCGATCGGCGTGACCAGAACGTCGATCGCCTTCTGGCGCAGAGCCCGGCGAGCGAACGTCCACGGAAGGGCGCCACCGTCTGGGCGCCAGCTCTTGGCGACGTCGGCGATGACGAAGGCGAAGTCGGCAACAAGGCCGATGATGTCGCCATCGGTTGGGGCAGCGGGAGCTACCGAGTTTGCGTGGAACCGGGCGACTCGTTCGAGTTCGTCGCTTCGACTGGTTGAGATCAACGATGACAGGGGGGTGGGACACCCATCTTGGACGTGAGACCATTGGGCTCATGAAAGCGACCGAAAGCCGATCATTGGCCCGCCACGATGCACTCGTGTCGAGCGACTCTGCCTATCAGAGGCGTTTGCGGCTTCTGCAGTCGCTTTGGCGTTGCGAGCAGGACCTGCCCGCAGGCGAACACAGGGGCGAGCCCCTGGGGTCGAGCCTGGCGATGCCGTTCGCTCAGGAGACGCTGGCCAACTACCTCACTCCGACGATTCAAGAGCTGGTCCGCGAAGAGGTCGAAGGCCCGAAGGGTGAGGGGAAACTGTTCGCGACACCGCGTATCTACAACAACCTGCTCTCGTCGCAGCCCCTCTGTTTCAATCTCTTCGGGGAGCTGGCAGTCGATCTCGATCTGGCGACGGCGGTCTGTGCTCAGTTGTGGCCGGGCGTGGTGGGTGCGGTGACATCGATCGAGTTCGAGTGGTCCCCGGGCAGGGGCGATCCCAAGTTCTTGGCCAACGACTCTGCATTCGACGTCGCGATCTTCCACACGACACCCAACGGCGAGAAGGGTTTCATCGGCTTCGAGGTCAAGTACCACGAGAACATGCGGGCCGGAGCGGCCGATCACAAGGGCCGCTACGACGAGGTCGCCGACAACTCGGGTGTATTCGTCGCCCCCGATTCTGGCGCTCTGCGCAGGCCGCCTCTGCAACAGATCTGGTTGGACCACATGCTCGGCCTGTCGATGCTCGAGTGCGGGACCTGGGCCAGTGGAAGGTTCGTCGTGTTGTACCCGTCCATCAACGGCCGATGTTCGGCGGCGGTGAGCAAATACGAGAGCCAACTCAACAGCGGGTCGAACTTCCAGGGACTTCACATGGAGGCCGCCGTCGATGCCATCGCGCAGCACACCGAAGCCGAGTGGGTCGCCGCCTTTCGTGGCCGCTATCTCGATTACGCCCGCGCTGAGCGTGTGCTCGACGAGGTCGAACCAGCTGGACCCTGAGTCCGAGCGGTGGTGTCGCCGGAGACATCGTTCACGACACCGCTAGAGCCGCAGTATCGTCCGCAAAATCTCGTCGATGGCTTCTTGTTCGACCACTCCCAGGCGGCCGATGACGCTGTGGAGTCGACGCGTCGAAACCGCCCGCACCTGCTCGGTCTGGAACGCGGTTGGTGTGTCGAGCCCGTTGTCACTGTCGGGCTCGACCTCGAGGTGCATGGGAAGCGAGCGCAGTGTTGAGGTGCCGGGAACGACGATGACCATCGACAGGCGAGGGTGATGCAGGCGATCGTCCGACACGATGAGCGCCGGGCGGACGAAGGCCTGTTCAGGGTCCTCGGGGTCTTGGCCCAGATCGACCAACCAGATGTTGCCCCTTGTGAGCACCGGCTCAGCCACCGAGGCCGTCCTGTGTTGTGCCATCGAGACGTTCGGTTTCATTGGCGAGGTCTGTGGCCTCGGCTTCCGAGAGTGAATCGAGTCTCGAATGGAGCTGGTCCCACCACTCGTCCCTGCTCAGGCGATGGACCGCGTCAGCAACCACCTCGACCAGCGAGGCTCCGCGACGGTCGGCGATGCGGGCGATCTCGTCACGAAGCTCGACCGGGACTCTCAGGGTCGTAGATCGACTAGGCGCCATATATGTAGCCTACTCAGGCGCCTTCTGAATAGCTAGTGCAGGGATTTGGCGCCTGGTCTTGACATTTGGGCGATCGTCCAAATATACTTGGACGATCGCCCAAATCGGGTGGAGGAGGCCGGATGCCGGACCGTGGTGACGAAACCCGTAGGAGGCTCAGAGATGCCACCGTCGAGGTGATCCTCGACCGCGGGTGGGGTGGAGTGACCACTCGTGTGGTGGCCGATCGTGCTGGCGTCAAGCCAGGGGTCGTGCACTACCACTTCGACTCGGTCGATGAACTTCGCCGGGCTGCCGTCACCCACTACCTGAGGCAGATCTTCGAACCATTCATCGAAATGGCTGCTTCCGTGTCGCCGCACGACTTCGTCGCTGCTCTCGTCGAGGCCTCCGCCAGCGAGTTCGCTCCCGACACCGAGACGTCGAACCTGCTGTTCGAGGCTCTTCCCGCCACGGTCAGAGATGACTACCTCAAGGCCGAGTTGGCCGATGTTCTGGGCCGATTCCGAACGACGGTGGCTGCGGGCATCGAGCGCCATCACCCGTCCCCACTAGCCCCGCCGATCGTGGTCGCCCAGTTGTTCACTGCGCTGATGGACGGGATGTTGTTGCACCTGATGGTCATGCCTGATCTCGACCTATCGATACACCTCGAAGCGTTCCTGCAGTTGTTGGGTCCGCGTTCTGACGAAACAAAACCAGACGAATCAAAGGAGGCCAAGTGACGGCCACCGCTCCGCCGACCAGCTCGATCATCTCACTGCGCGGCACCGCAAAGACCTACGGCGAAGGCGAGGCCCAGGTCAACGCCCTGCTGCCGACCGATCTCGAGATCGAGACCGGCGAGATGGTGGTCATCCTGGGCCCATCGGGTTCGGGCAAGACCACATTGCTGAACGCCATCGGAGGAATCGAACCGCCGAGCGCCGGGGTGCTCGAGGTGGCGGGAACCCACCTGCTCGAGGCCGACGATGCACTGCTGACGGCGTTTCGCCGCGACAGCGTCGGGTTCGTGTTCCAGTTCTTCAATCTGGTGCCCACGCTGACGGCACGAGAGAACGTCGAGCTCATCCTCGAACTGACCGGGCGCGAAACAGCGGGTGTCGGTTCCGTTCTCGAAGCGGTCGGGCTGCTCGATCGGTCAGACCATTTCCCGGGGCAGTTGTCTGGTGGTCAGCAGCAGCGGGTCGCCATCGCACGTGCTCTGGCCAAAGAACCTGCGATCCTGCTGTGTGACGAGCCGACCGGCGCGCTGGATCTCGAGACCGGCCTCACCATCCTCGAGTTGCTCCAGCAGATGCACCGACAGCGCGGCATCACCGTGGTGATGGTCACCCACAACGCGGTCATCGCCGACATGGCCGACCGGGTGGTCCACATGAGGTCGGGCGAGATCGTCTCCGACGTGAGGAACGACCACCCCGTCGATGCAGCGAGCCTCGAATGGTGACGTCATCGACTCGCTCACCCACACTGAGGCACAAGCTGAGGCGCGATCTGGGTCGACAGCGCACCTCGTTCATGGCGGTCGCGTTGACCATCATGCTCGGCGTCGCACTGTTCGGTGCCGCCTACGACGCGTATGCAAACCTGCTCGGCTCCTACAACCAGGTCTTCGACGAGCTGAACGTCGCCGACATCTGGGTGGTCGGTGGCGACACCGACTCGATCGCAGAAGCGATCGACGACATGGATGGGGTGTCGGGTGTGGCCACCCGCGTCGAGGTCGATGTCGCGTTCAGGGTTGACGGCCACAAGCTCGGCGGACGGGTGGTGGGGCTTCCCGACGATCCGGTCGTGAACGACATCTACCTGCTGGAAGGGGACCATCCCTCCGCCGGGCAGGTGTCGGTGCTGGCTGAAGATCATCTCGCCAGCGAGTTCAACCTCGGGGCGGGCGACAGTGTCGAGATGCTCGTCGGTGGTGTGTGGCAGCAGGTCGAGGTGAGCGGAAGTGCCTCCAGCGGCGAGTATCTGTGGCTGGCCCGAGATCGCCAGGACGTGTTGGCCTTCCCCGACGAGTTCGGCGTCGTGTTCACGACGAACGAGGTGGCCACCGAACTGCTCGGGGTCGAGCCCAATCAGGTGTTGATCACGGTCGACGGTAGAGACGTCGATGCTGTGGTCGAAGACGCCAGGGCGGTCGCCGAGGGGTTGGGCGCCGTCGACGTCTACACCCTCGAAGAGCAGCCTTCGAACGCGGCCCTGTCCGAGGACATCAAGGGATTCGCCCAGATGGCGTTCCTGTTCCCGATTCTGTTCCTCACGACCGCCGCCATGGCGGCGTACACGCTGCTGTCGCGGCGCATCCACGCCGAGCGGACGGTCATCGGCATGTTGCGCGCCCAGGGTGTCACCCGCAGCGCGGTGCTTCGCCACTATCTCGCGTATGGATTGGTGGCGGGTCTCGGAGGGGCCATTCCGGGTGCACTTCTGGGTCTGTGGCTGGCCGGGGCCGTCACCCGCTTGTACGTCGGTTTCCTCTCGCTGCCGATCACCACGGTCTCGTTCCATCCCCTGACCCCGCTGCTCGGTGTGGCCTTCGGATTGGGTGCCGGGGCGCTTGCCGCTCTCGCTCCCGCTCGCGCCGCCGCCGCGACCGCGCCTGCAGAGGCGATGCGGGGAATCGTTCCGGCCTCGGGCGGGCGCCGGACCCTCCTCGAGCGGTTGGTGCCGTTCTCGTCGCGGATGTCGGCATCGTCACGGCTGGTGCTCCGGTCGATCTCGCGCAACCGGAAGCGGTCGGCGATGACGACCGCCGGCGTGGTTCTTTCCCTCCTGCTGATCCTGGTGTCGTGGTCCCTGCTCGACACGATTCGCCACAACCTCGACGCCCAATTCTCAGAGCGCGACCGGTCCGACGCCCAGGTCGTGTTCGACGGGTTCGTCTCCGAGGCCGACCTCGATGTGTTGGGTGCCGTCGATGGGGTGGAGGTCGTCGAGCCGTTGACGCTCTTCCCGGTTGCGGTTCGGGGCGAGACCGACTCGTACGCCACGACCCTGGTCGCGTACCCCGCCGACAGCACGCTTCGAACTCTCGACGTGGCCGAGGGCGCGGCGCCCGCCGCTGGCGAGCCGGCCATCGCGTTGGGTGCGGCTCTGGGCGATCTGCTCGACATCGATGTGGGTGACACGGTCGAGGTCACCATCGCCGACGACTCCGGGACCGCACTGGCGACCGTCGAGATGCCGGTGGCTGGGTTCGTGAGCGACATGATCGGTTCGTTCGCCTATGCGACCCGGTCGGGCCTTGCGGCCGCTGACGGCCTCGAGGTCGCGCCGATCAACGCGGCCGCGCTCGGGTATCGGGACGGTGTCGAAGAAGACACGATGCGCGAGCAGATACAGGCGATCCCCGACGTCGTCGAGTACCAGTCGAGCGACCGGATGCGTGAGGCGTTCGACTCGATGACCGCCATGCTGGTCGGGTTCATCACGGTCATGCTCGTCGTCGGGGGTGTGCTGGCAGCGACCATGATCTTCACCACCGCATCGGTCTCCATCGCCGAACGAGCCAACGAGGTGGCGACCCTGCGTGCGTCGGGTGTGTCGCTGGGGCGCATCGCTCGGCTGATCACCGCCGAGAACCTGCTGGTCACCACCGCCGGGGTTGTGCCCGGTGTGCTCTTCGGCGTGCTGGGAGGGCGGATGATGTGGTCGACCTACACCACCGATCAGTTCGCCTTCGAGTTCGCCGTGTCTCCGACGACGATCGTGTTCTCGGCCGCTGCGGTGTTCGCGGTGGCGGTGCTCAGCCAGATCCCGGGTCTGAGGGCGCTGCGTGTGCTCGATCTGGCCGAGACCGTTCGCGAGCGCTCTGCCTGACCTGCCGGCCGGGCTCCAGGTCACAGTTTCGCAACGACGCATGCAAGTACAGTCAGTGACTGTGAAACGGTGGATTTCGACCCTGCTGGTCCTTGCGCTCGTTCTGGCGGGCACGACTTCGGCGGCCGCTGCGGCAGATCGGTTCAGCGAGTGGACCGTCGTTCAAGACCCGGCCATGACGGTAGTACCCGGCTCATCGTCCGAGGTCTTCCACAGCGAGCTGTTCGGCACGACTCTCACAACCTGGCAGTCGGGGCTCGACCGGTGGATCCGCCATGATCCCGCGGGTTCGCTCGGTTCCATCCCGGTCATGTTGCCCGCAGGAATGTCGGTGAATTCGGCCGTGGCGACGGGGCTCAGTTCGTGGCGTGTGGGCTTGAGCGGATCGGCTCCGGGCCTATATAGCTTCGACGGGACCTCGGTGACGTTGATCGAAACCGGCAGTCTCCAGCCCGTATCGGAGCACCTGCCAGAGTTGACGGTTCTCTCGAAGGGATCCAGCGACTACGAGTTCGTGTTCGTCGACGATGTCGGAACACAAAGTCCGACAGGGGTCGAGATGGATGGCATCGATCCGTACGTGGGCTTGACGGGCGGCTTGGCGGTGGTTCGCGACGGAGGCGTCGAGTTCTGGAACGATACGCTCACCACCTCGAACCTCGTCGCGGCACCATTCCTGGCGTGGGGACTCGTGGAATGGAGCGGAGGTGTACTCGGCAAGGTCGGCGACGCGACCTACGCCCATGTTCACCCTGACGGTGACGTTGTGGAATACGCGGTACCCGGACTCGAGTTCACCACTCGGCATGCGGTCGTCGACGACGACTCGTTCTTCGTCTACAGCCGGAGCCCGTCGTGGCGGGTCTGGTCCGACGGCCATGTCGAGCCTCTCTACTTCGAGGACGCTTTCGGCGAGGGCGATGTCGATGCTGTGTGGATCGACGACGCCGGTACCGAGGTGGTACTCGCGACCGGATCCCGACGGGCGAACGTCGAGCTGCCGGACCGCACCCCGACCGCCGATCGCATGCCCGTGTTCTCGACATCTCGCAATCCTGGCGGTTCGTCCTTTGGCGATCTGGACGGGAGCATGCACAGCTTCGAAGTTCAGATGAACCCCAATCCGCAGTATGTCCAGTGGTCGCCCAACCTGCGGTACGTACTGTCGGTGAGCGGATTGGACGGAGCGTTTGTCGTCGACCTGATCGACGACACGATCGTCGGTCCGATCGTGGTGCCAGAACCAATCGAGCGTGCCAGTTGGGACGCCGCCACCGAACAGTTTGTCGCAACGCCGAGGGACATCGGCGACATCCCTTGGGTCTACCGCATCGGTGTCGACGGCTCGCTCCAGACGAGTCTTGCCTACAGCCTCGGCACCGGTGAGGTGCTACCGGGCCTCACTCCCGCCGGCGACCTGATGGTGACACGCGGCTTCCCGGAAGGAAGCCTGTTGCAGCGTGTCGACGATGGCAGCTCGGTCCCCCTGCCGGACGGCCTGTTTCAAGGTGACGCCCAGGACCGGGTGAGGGGACTTCACCTGATTGGTATGTATACGTCGGTGGGGGTTCGCCTCATCACGGTCTCTGACACCCCGGCGATCGTCGACACCATAGACATCGCCCCACTTCCGGGTGAGTCGCTATGGGACGTCGACGCGGTCGAGGTCGACGAACTGGCCGGTGTGGGCATCGTCGTGTGGCGGGAGTCGGCCAACCGCATCCCTTGGGCTTCGACGAACTTCCGAGCCGCCATCGTCGACCTGGACGACGGCACGGTCGAGACCGTGGCGCTCGGCTACTCGTCGGGGAACGTCGCACAGATCGATGCCGTCCTCGGGTACGGCTCGTTCGACGTCGTCGTCCAGTTCGATCCGCTCACGTCCTCCACCGACACGATCGTGGTCGTGCGGGCCCTCTACAGCGGGCGAGTCGAACTCGTCGAGCAGGAGGTGGGCCTCGGCTTCGCGTGGAACGGTGGCGAGCTCATGGTCGGCCGCAGCTCGAACGGTGAGATCGTCATGGTCGAGTGGGAGTCGGGGCAAACTGCGCGTCGCGCCCTGATTCTGGGTCGTGAGACCACACCCCGCAACACGGCCCACGCGGGTTATTGGCTGGCGACGCGCGATGGGCGCTTCTTCCCCTTCGGTGATGCCGAGCTGCGGCCCGCAGACGTTGAAGGTGCGGTGGTGGGTGCCTCGTCCACCGGGTCGGGCGGAGGCATGTGGGTGGTGCTCGAAGACGGCACCGTCGTCGACGCTGGTGCTGCCTCATGGTTCGGTGATGCCGTCATGAACGCAGGCGAGTTGGCCGTCGACATCGCCGGCACACCAACCTCGATGGGTTATTGGGTGTTCACCGACCAGGGTCGGGTGCTCTCGTTCGGCGATGCGTTGCACCATGGCGATCTGTCAGGCATCCAGCTGGCTGGCCCAGTCATTGCGGCGCTGGCGACTCCGTCGGGCGACGGGTACTACATGGTCGCGTCCGACGGGGGAGTGTTCGCCTTCGGAGATGCCCCATTCCTGGGGTCGGTGCCTCAGATTCTGCCCGGAGTGCAGCTGGCGGCGCCGATCGTGGGCATGTCCCCAACGCCGGACGGCGCCGGATACTGGTTGGTGGCATCGGATGGCGGCGTGTTCTCATTCGATGCCCCGTTCCGTGGTTCGATTCCCGGGGTTCTGCCCGGAGTTCAGCTGAACCAGCCGGTGAACGGGATGGTTCCCTACGGGAACGGCTACCTGCTCGTCGCGTCGGACGGCGGGGTGTTCAACTTCTCGAATCTCGACTTCGACGGGAGCCTTGGAGCCGACCCGCCCGATTCACCCGTCGCTGCGATCGCCCAGTTCTCGCCGTCGCTCTGAGACCGGCGGCACGTCGAACCTTCGATGCGCGGGTTTCTTTGGCACGTTGGCGTCGGTAGTAGTCGGCCAGCGACCGTTGTGGCGATCAGCGAATCTGACGGATCCGTAGGCTCGATGGTTGGTGTCACGCGGCGTCCTCCTGTGCCGCAGATCGTCGTCGGTCGGCCGTGAGGTCGCCGACCAGATCGAGTCCTTCGGGCTCGCTCTTGACCCGTTCTCTCAGCTGCTCACGAGTCAGCAGAACGAGTCCACCCGGGGTCTCAAAGAGCACCAGGGTGGTCCCTTCGACCAGTCACAGTGGATGGGCAGGTGGGATGAATCCTGATCGCGAGTGCTCGCTCGAATTGGAACTGGATGAAGTGATTCCACGCCAAGCCGGTCGTGCCCGGGTCATATGTGACCGCGGTGGCGCGGATCGCACTCAATGCGTTCATCCCGACACTCTCAATGTTCGAATGGGCCCCCGGGGCCGTCCCACCCCCTCAGTAGGGTTTCGCGTACGCGAAACGAAGCCGAACCGAAGCGGGTCAGCGAGAAGAACATGTCGGTGAGGACTCTCGAAGAGTCCCTGCTGTCGGGCCCGTAGCTTCTGAAGGGCCCATGAGGGTCATCGCCGAGAGCCCCACGATCCACCGACAACGATCGCCTCGAGCATCTCGCGTCGCAGGAGGGCAACCGTCGAGCGGTGGTGACCGGCCAAGATGAGCGCCTCGCTGCCGTCACGCACATAGACGAGGGGGAAGCGGTTCCCCACGTCGCGATCTCCCTGGTAGGTGTCGCCCTTGGTCGGGTAGTGGTCCTCGAGGTAGAAGCGGACTCCGGGGTTGGTCACCCACGGCTGGGTGGCCGAAAGGCAGCGGGGATCGACCAGGGTCGTGGTCGATGCTGTGATCGCGTGGGCAACGAGGTCGGTGGCATAGCCGTGGTGCTTCTTCGAGCGTCGAGCGCGCGGGAACGGGACAGGCAGCAGTGGTGCAGAGTCGTCGTGCAGCAGCGCGGCGGGTCCAGCCCCGTGCAGGCCCGCCGGTTCGTGGTGTGCGGAAACGTCCGAGAGGTCGACACGGTGAACGTCGACGCACGTCCGAGTCGGGCGCGGACGCCTGGCCCGCCATCGGGCTTCGATGGCGGACACGCCGAGTCGCACCAGAACCTCTTCGGCGATCTCGAGTCTCGGCACCACGACCCGCTGGCGCATGCGGATCAGCCTCGCCGCCTGGTCGGCTATCCCGGTGCGAACGGCCGGGAGGTGGCTCGATACCCCGGCATGCAATAGCGGCGTGACCGTGTACGCGTCGGAATCGGACGAATGCCGGGTGGCCATGGGGCCCTCCTCATCAGTCCTGGCGTTGCCACCGTGTCATGCGACCGGTTGGCGGACCGTCACAGGGCCAGGCCCCTCGAGTCCTCTGGATGAAGTGTGTCCAAGTGTAGTGACTCCGGGTAGATCCTGGAGAGGGCGGATCGTCGAGACGCAGTGGGCGCTGCTCGACCGGCAAGGGGTGATCAAGGCGCCATGTGAACTGGATCGGCCCCTGGGGAAGGCCGTCCGGGTCGGTGAAACCATGGCTGTCGACAGTCTCGACGGTGCCATCGACCTGAAACTTGGCAGATGTTCTGGAAAGCCCACGGCGACCGCTCTGGTGCCCGAGACGCCTAGGCGATTGCGACGGCTCCGAGAACCAATCCTGCGACTCCGAGCATCGAGGCGATGTTTGCCATCACGAGCTTGGGCACGATTCCGTCGACGCGGCTTCGCAGGTCCTGAACATCGTTCCTCACGTCGTGGATTTCGTTCTTCACGTCGTGAATCTCGTTCCTGACGTCCTGGATTTCGATGCGTAGTTCGGTCTTGGCGATTTCGATGTCGGTTTTGAGTGCCAGGACGTCGGTGCGTGTTGCGAGGTCTGTCCATCCGGCTGGTGGGAGGAGTTCCATGAGGACCTCGCTTGGTTGGGTGCCGATGCTTTGGACGAGTGCGTCGTGGAGTCGGCGTCGGTCTGCGTCGCTGATCATTGTAGTCCTCGGGTGATTCGAGTGTCCGAGGGGAAGTGGTGGATCGAACGGACCGAGGGCATGGGACGATGGGCTACGCCGATCGGGTGTTGGCCTTCGAGAAGGAGGACGCGGTGGAACGAACGGACCGAATCGTGGGATGCCTCGTGGGCGGTGCCGTTGGGGATGCTCTCGGTGCGCCGACCGAGTTCATGAGGTGGTCGCGGATTGTTGCGAGATATGGCCCTGACGGGATTGTCGACTTCGACGAGGCGTACGGGCGTCGAGGAGCGATCACCGACGACATCCAGATGACGATGTTCACGGTCGAGGGCATTCTGAGAACGATCGAGTCGTCAGGTGACGTGGGCTAGGCGACCGAGGCCGGCCATGCGTCGTCCGCCGTTGTGAAGAAGACGTTGGGCAAGGGCATCGAGATCGTCGGGCCGGAGTTGATCGAGTGCGATGTCGCCGAAGATTGGCGCGACGTTCTTGTCGAGCATCCACTCATATCGACTTCGTGGCGAGTGGGAGAGGAGCGGCTTGGAGTCGATCCAGGTGGTGGCCATGAGCTCGCGAGGGTTCCCGGTCGGCGGCACGGTGGTCGGGAGTTGATCCAACCGGATCTTGATGGCTTCGCCAGCGGATCGACTAGTGCCGGCTCGGTGCCATCTCCGCCGTTCGGTGCCGACGAGCGGATCGCAGTGTAATCGACGCCGCGAATACGAGGCGCCGCAGATGGGCAGTTCCCGAGCGGCTGACTGGTGACGGGACTCGGCTTGTCGAGCGCCGATATGAGTGCCCCCGAACTGCACTTCGGGGATACTTCGACAGTGGCGATGCCGAGCGACGGGGATGCTGAAGCACCTGGAAACCATGAATCGCAAGCGGGGAAGAGACCCGTGTCGTTCCAGAGCAGGGATGAGGTGGGCCATGTGTGTTCGGTCATCGACCGCAATTCCAACTCCATCAGGCCGAGGTCATCGGAAGAGCCGCCGCCTTGGTCGAGGCGTTCTGAGCGGCGACAGCAGTACCGGCCCGATCTTGGTGGTCCTCAGATGGCCCCTCATGCGGTGGCCACTCCTCGACGTTCAGATTTCAGTCCTGACGATCAGGTTGGAACGTCACAGGCAGCTGTGGCTCTCGGTTCACGTCAAGTCTGAAGATGTCCGGTCTCGAGTAGTGGCCGACAGC
>JAAETH010000313.1 GCA_024228575.1 Actinomycetes bacterium | reverse complement strand
TGGTCCATCTCCAGGTCGTCGACGCGGCGGACCCATTCGATCGGGAGCGCCAGGTCACGGAGACGGACCAGCACGCCGTGAAGCTGAGGCTGGTCGGCCACCGGTCCAACCAATGTGGTCAGTAGTCCCACCGAGGATTGGGTGGTGGCGACGGTGAATCCGTCGAACCAGTGGGGCCAGTCCTCTGGCAGGCGGCCACGGACTGCGATCTCGTACATGATCTGACCCTAGGGATGGGGGAGGGCCCGGTCATGTGTCCCGAGATGTATTCGAGTCACCGTGTCACTCGATGATGCCGAGGGTTCGGGCTCTGGCGACGGCACCGGCCCGGTGTTTGGCCGTCAGCTTGACGAAGATATTGGCAACATGGCGCTTGGTCGTCCCCACCGATATGTAGAGGCACTCGGCGATCTCAGCATTGGTCAAACCAGCGGCGACCTCAGCCAGCACCTCGAGCTCCCGAGCGGTGAGCGGGTCGACCAGCGGCTGCGGTTTGTCCGCCGGTTGATCCAAAGCGTTGCTGATTCTCAGTGCAGCCTCGGCGATGTGGGCGCCCTGGCCACCGGAGTTGGATACTCGGCCAAGCTGTGTGGTGACCGTCGGATTGACGTCAACCAGGAGTCTGAGCCATAGGCGGGGTTCGGCCAGGGCGACCGCTCGATCGGCAGCATCGGTCGCCTCAACCGTCCTGCCCAATGCGTCGAGGATCGCTGCTTCCATGGTGGCAACCTCGATCCTGTGCTCAACCCGATCTCCGGTGAGCAGTTGCATGCTGGCAAGGTGCTGTTCGGCACGATCCGGTCGGC
>JAAETH010000312.1 GCA_024228575.1 Actinomycetes bacterium | reverse complement strand
CCATTGGCCAGGGGCTCGAACAGTGAAGTCTCGGCCCGCTCGAGGTAGGCGGTCGTCGCCAGTTCGTAGAGCCCCTGTTTGCCCCCGAAGCTGTTGTACAGAGTCGATCGATCTACTCCGGTCGCGTGTTCGAGATCGGCGAGGGTCGTTGCCTCAAAGCCGGATCGGAAGAAGGCGCCGATGGCGGCATCGACTACCGCATTGTGATCGAACTTCGGCGGGCGACCCCGTCTAGCCGTCTTTTGCACCACGTTGTGCAGATTATCAACAAATCCCATCACCGAGGTTGCTTTCTGCATGCAAGGGTGTAAAACAGGACGCCAGACTTATCTGCACTGCTCGGTGCAGAACTTCTCCGCATCAAGCCAGGACAGGAGACAGTCATGACTGTCAAAGCAAGAACCCAACGTTCGATCAACGCCCCGAAGCAGGTGGTTTGGGAGATCCTTGACGACTTCCCAGCCATCGCAGGCTGGAGCGCGGGCGTCCAGAAGAGCTACACGACGGGTGACACCGAGAACACAACGGGAATCGGCGCCGAGCGGCGCTGCGAACTCGGCGGCAAGAAGCTTCTCGACGAGCGCATCGCCGCCTACACCGAGGGCGAGAGCATGACCATCGATGTGTGGAACGTCGAGGGCCTGCCGCTGAAGTCATCGAAGACGACCTTCGGGGTGCGCGCCACGGGCGACGACACCTCTGAAGCCTTCATCGAAGCCGAGGCCGAGCCCAAGATCCCTGGCGTCATTCAAAAACTCATGCACCCGATCTTGGCGAAGAGCATCGCCAAGAACTTCAGCGGCCTGCTGGACGAACTGGCAGCCGAGGCAGAAGGCCGCCCTCAGTAGGGGCGAACGCGTGACGTAAGGGGTCAGCCGCGCGAGGGTATCCAGATGACAACAAACGAGCTTCCCGACGTGAAGGGCAATCGGGCGAGCCTCGTCCCAGTTGACTTCGTGGTGCCCCTCAGCCTCGAAGGTCCCGGTTTCCGTCTGGAGCCGCTGGGACCCCAACACAACGAAAGAGATCACCAGGCATGGATGTCGAGCGTCGGCCACATCCGGGAGACTCCCGACTTCCCAGACGGCACCTGGCCGACACCGATGACTCTCGAGTCAAACCTCGCAGACCTTGTGCAACACGCGAAGGACTTCGAGAATCGTTCGGGATTCACCTACTCAATCCTCGACGGTGACGACGTGATCGGATGTGTCTACATCTACCCGTCGCGCACCAACGACGCCTCGGTGAGTTCATGGGTGCGCGCGAGCCGTGCCGACATGGACGTCATCACTTGGCAATCAATCTCGACTTGGCTCGAGACCGACTGGCCATTCACGAACATCGAATACGGGGCCCGCAGGCACCCCGACGCCGAATTACCGCTGTCGGACAACCACCTAGCTCATGACCCCGACGTTTGACTGATACGTGCCGGAGATGAAATGGTACGACTCGTATTGGTAGGTGACGCTTCCGCCATGGGTGTTGTCACCAGCGTGCAACAACAAGATCTCGGGCCTAGCCCACGGGGCTTTGTGTTCTACCATCGCTCTTCGGCTCCTGGCTCGTCGCCCCCGGTCAGTCGCTCTTCGACACCCACCGCGGAAGGGCACGAGTCCGAACGAATCGCACCCATCGCGGCGCCTGCACCCGAAGCCTGCTCATCCGCCCCCGCCAGCCCGAACGCAGGGTGTTGGCGTTCATGTCGAGATCGCGCGGTTGGGTCATCTTGTTCACGACGTACGCGACTCGGTCGCGGCGGCGGTCCCGCAACATGGCCTGGAAGCGCAACACCCCGGCTTGTTCACTACCGACACCATCGGGCATCTTCATCTGCGTCAGCTCGGCCAGCGTGCGCAGCGACGGCAGTCGCTCCTCGACGAGAGCGGCCGCGATCGGTGACACCGGCCGCCCGAACAGGCGATGACCGAGATAGGGGCCCAGCAGCACCGTGTTGACAACGTGGTCGGCATCGGCCACCTCGATGGCGCGTTGCCATCCTCGATCGTCCAGTACCGACCCGAGAACAGCTGCGTCGAGCAGCCAGAGCAACCTGCGGTATCCGTGATGAGCACCATGGACGAACACGTGGGCCGCCATGATCCCGCGATCGCGCTCCCCTGGGTCTACATACACCAGGCGTTGCATCTCGCGTTCGATCGTCCGGTAGGTCGGATCGCTCAACGCGCTCCAGTGAAGCTCGAGCTTGATCCGAAGTTCGGGATTCCAACAGACGGTGTCGTGCACATAGAACTTCGCGTCGGCAACAGCCGCCTCCTCTGGGGTGAGCTGGTGCGTAGCGCCGATGGGACCGAAGCCGATCGACTCCATGACCGCCATGGCCCGGCCGATGTCCTCCCTGTCGACGAGCACGTCGAGATCGACGAAGACACGGCGGGTCCAGTCGGCATACAGCCACGCCGACAGCGCCGGTCCCTTCATCGGCAGAGAAGGGATGCCCGAGTCGTCGAGTGCAACGGTGATCCTGTGCAGCGCCCCCGCCGACACCAGCCCTCGCTGCGTCGTGAACGCCACCATCCGCTCGAATGCTGAACGAACACCGTGGGGTACCGACTCGGACCGGTACAGGTTGCGGCCCACGTTCGGTGTGAGCCGATGGGAACGCGCCAGACCCACAAATCGCTGCCAGTCGATTCCCGCATCGATAGCAGCTTCGACAAGACCGTCGAGGTCCTCGGGCGCCTCGGGCCTGCCGGCGAGCAGGAGCAGACGGGTCTCGACGGAGTCGAGCATCCATCGCTCCATGTCGGAGGCCGGGCCGAATTGTGTGCCGAAGTGCTCGAGCCCGAAGGTGGGTGTCACGACACCTGCCCTCGCCGCCGGCCTCCGTCGCGGATCTCGATCCCGTCGAGCCCGAAGTGCACGATGGTGTCTGCGTATGCGGCAGCCGACTCGCGGTGTGTGATCGCAAGCACCGTCGTCGACGGGCCCAGCGCGGCGACAGAGTCGAGGATATGGCGCTCGGTCTCTGGGTCGAGGGCACTGGTCGCCTCGTCCAGAACCAGGAGTGACGGCCGACGGATGAGGGCGCGTGCCAATGCGAGTCGCTGTCGCTCCCCACCGGACAAGCCGTGACCACCATCGCCGATCTCACCGTCGAGCGCACCCGGCATCCGCCGGATCCGGTCGTCAACCTGGGCGGCCTCGAGCACCCGCCAGAGATCCTCATCCGCGGCGTCGGGGTCGGCAAGTAGCAAGTTGTCACGGATCGTTCCGTGGAACAAGAAGGTGTGCTGAGGCACGTAGGCCATAGAGCGACGCCAAGCGCCGAGTGTCGACCTGTCGATCACCGTGCCGTCGACGACCACGTGACCTGACTGCGGCCCCACGAGACCCATGACCACGTCGGCGAGCGTCGTCTTGCCGCTGCCCGTGGACCCGGTGACAAGGGTGAGTGACCCGGCCTCGATCGCGAGGTCGACACCGTCGAGCACCCAGGGGTCGTCGGCGCTGTACCGGAAACTGATGCCATCCAGCAAGAGCCTCTCCAGAAGGGCGATCGTGTCCTGTTCGCCGTCGATGTCTTGTTCGCGAGCAGCTTCGGCGCTGTCGACGAGATCGGTGACCGACTCGAATGCCGGCGATGTGTGGGCGATCTGCTGAGCGGTCTGCAACAACGAGACCGCCGACGGTATCAGTCGGGACAACAGGTAGATGAGAACGATCAACGAAGCAGGCGACAGTGAATCCCCGGCGAGCCCCTCTATTGCCACCCAGGCGAGGATGGCGAGCACCAGAGCCGACCCCACACCCAGCAGCGCCGACAGCGACGCCTGTGTCCGGCGGAACGCGATGTCACTCGCGATCGTCTCGTCGAGGTGATCGCCGAATCGCTCGATGGCGCGCTCTTCGGCACCGAACGACTTCGCCTCCCGCATCCCCTCCAGGTGGTCGAAAGTGATCGCCCCGGCACCGCGCTGGGCGGCGAGCAATCTGGTGCCGTAGGACCGGGAGCGACGCACCAGTGGCCCTCCGACGATGGTCACCGCGAGGGCGATGCCGAGCAACGGCAACCCGACCGCGGGTGCGACGATCAGCGTCACCGTGGCGTAGGCCAGCAGCATCATCAACGTGTTGGCGGTCCGCAGCAGCTGCATCACCGTGTTGCTCACCGCACCGATCTCACCCTGCAACGCGTGCTGGGTGTCGGAGATCCGCAACGCAGACACGAACGGCCACGACGCCCGGCTGATCGCGCCGAAGAGTCGGAGCCGAAGACTTGCCGTGTACCGAACCCGCAAGAGGTTGCCGACATCAGTCGACAGGAAGTTCACCGCCTCGCGCACTGCGACCAGGCCGACGAACACGCCGAGGAGGACCGGGAGGCTCTCGGGCAACCCGAGCGTGTCGAAGAAGAACCGGGCGGGTGCCGCCAACGCGCCAGCCTCACCGCCTCCCACACCAACAACGGTCAGCAGCGGAACGAGGAGCACCAACCCGATCCCTGAAAGGACCGCCTGCAACAACTGGAGCACCACGTACACGCCCACCAGCGCAGGGCGACTCCGCACGAAGTCGGCGAGAAGCCGCCAGGCCACGCCCAGGCCACTCATCGGCGACGCTTTGGGTCGTCGTAGAACGTCGCAATGACCGAGAAGGAGCGAAGGGCGCCACCCCCCGTGAGCACCCAGTCGTCGTGGACGAGCCAGGCGTGAAACTTGAGGTCACCGTCAGCCGCCTCGCGCACACCAAACGACACGGTCGAAGGCAGCCGACGGCGTCGCATCATCACGCGACCAGCGAGCGCTTGAGCAAGACACGTGTCCTCGCGTTTGCGGGCGATACGTCGCAACCACAACGCCACGATTCGGGCATCGTCGGGCAAGGGACCGGAGGGTTCGCGCTCCCACGGGATGTCCTTTTCGCCTGAGGGGCCGAGCAGCCGCTTGAAGCGACGGAATCGAACAAGTTTCAGTGCGACGGTGAACCACCAGAACAAGGCCGTTGATTCAGCCCACGCGATACGGTCCCGCCAGGGGCGGCGCTTGAATGCACGGATACGCCGAAAGATCCCGATCATGAACCCGCAAAGCGTACCCGCCGAACAGGCGCGAACCCTTCGGACGCATCGTCGGCTGTCAGCAACGTCTTGTCACCGGGAGGAACGGCTTGGAGCCTCATCGCGGCACGCCGATCCACGAGACGGGACCTCCACCGCCTGCGCCGGGACGTCGCAACTGTTCCTGGACTCTCGGGATGTCAAAGTACTGTTGCTGGCGACCCCCGGCGACCCGTTCGGCGAGATCGGAGCAAGCGCGCTCGTTGGCCTCTCGACCGGTGCGCTGGCGCCACTCGTTCAGAGCGTCTTCCTGCTTCACGCCGAATCGGACAACATCGGGGACGATGCCCTCGAGCGCAGACGCGAAGATCCAACGCCGGCGCCCTCCTCGCATCAACAACATCTCTGTCCGAACCCCAAGCGAGAATTCGACGATGCGCTTGTCGAGCAGCGGGTATCGATAACGAATTCCATGTTGGGCGGCCTCGCGCCCCCAGTCGACACCGCGAATGCCCAGGTGCCCCCGGTCGAGCAACATGGCCATGTACTCGTGAGCCTGCTTGGTTCCAGCGGGTTCGTCGGGAAGCGTGGCCTCGGCGAGCACCTCATGCTTCAGCCAGGATCCGTGGACCAGTGCTTGCTGGCGCTTCTCCTCGAGCGTGGACTTCGCCGATTCCGCGAAATTGCTACCCGGCTTGCGGACGAGTCCGGATGCGAGCGAACGCCAGCCGCGCCGCTCTCTGAGAACCATGGCTGCGAGCGGGGTCCACCGCCCCGCGCGGACCAGTTCGCGCACGATCAGACCCCGACCGCTGAACGATGCGAGTTCGTCGCCGCCCCACCCCGAGAGGACGACCGAGGCGCCGCGATCAGCGGCGATCCTCATCGGCGCAGCTTCAGAGGCCACCATCCCGCCCGGATCGCGAGTGCGGTCTCGGTAGAACTGTTCGATCCGGTCCTCGACGGTGACGGGTGCGTACAGGAGCTCGAGGCCGTACTCGTCGGCGACCGATTCAGCGCGATCGTGCTCCTCGGTTGGACCGTGTTCGGGACCAGGCGACCACGAGAGGGTGAGTGGATCCGCGGCACCCGCTTCGCGGCGCACCCCCGTGGCGATCGCAGCAATGCCAGACGAGTCGAGGCCACCTGAGAGGTGAGCGACGAGGACCCCATCGGTCGGCGTCGTCTGGGTTACGGCGTCAATCAGCAGCTCGCGAAAGGACCCGACCAGGGCAGCGGGGTCCGATTCGCGACGAATGGCGACGTCTCGCGGGTCCCAGTACCGGGACTCCGTCGTCGCATGCGGGCCGACTTCGACCCGCACGGCGGGCTTGACGGCGTCGAGGTCACGGAAACAGGTGCGGCCGAGGGTGTTCCAGTGACGAGGGTGCCCGGCCAGGAACACTGTCGCCAACACGTCGGTGTCGATGTCGTCTGAGATCCCGTCGTCCTGGAGCGCAACACGAAGATCTCCCCCGGCTACGACACCCTCGGGCACCCGTCCATAGACGAGTGGTGTCATCCCGAAATGATCGCGAACAAGGAAGACCGAACGGCCCTGCCACACAACAAACGAGAACTGGCCGTTGAGATGCTCCGGCGTCGCAGAACCCCACCTCCGCCACGCCGCGAGGATGAGCTGTTGCTGGTCGGCTCCACGGGCGAGACCCAACGCCCCGGCGAGAGAGGAACGCTCGACGAGATCGAGATCGGCGTACAGCAGCTGGGGCCCATCGACCCCCAACCAGTCCGCCCAATGCAGCGTGACGGCCGCGAGCGGGCCCCCAACAACGGGGTCGCCAGGACGGATCCGAACGGGTGGGATCAGGACCCCGACTCCACGACAGCGACGATCTTGCGCTCGATCATGTTGGCCACGAACTCCGAAACAGCGCTCTCACACTCATCGCGCTCGACCTCGAACTCGTCGAGCAGCTTGTCGACCACCTTGGTGAGCAGGATCGGCTCGTCGGTGAGCGCCCAGATTCGGGCACCGACAGCGTTGAGGCCGTAGTACGCCCCAGCGTCGACATCCATCATCACCGCCTGGTCGCCCAGGTCGGAGTGCATGATTTCGGGCGAACGCTGCACCACCGTATCGAGGGAAACCGTCACGTGGAACTCCTGGTCATCGAAGACCACAGTCTAGATCGGAGACGTCAATGCTGGCAGAAAACACCGGGAGAAGAAATGCCCCCAGCCGCGACGGGCACGCCCGACGGTCGCTTGGTCCCGCCAAGAACGAACCTAGGAGGTAGCGGACCCGTGATACAAGGCGGGACCATTGACCGAGTAGAAGGACTCGGGGATCCAGTCGGCGTCGCCGCCACCCGTCTCGGAGCTCGCCGTCAGGCTCACCAACGTGGGATGTTCCCAGTCACGACGCTCCGCACCTTCGTTCGATCCGTTCAACACGACAAGTCCTCCGCTGTGGTTGCCTCACTATATCGGAAGGCACAGTGCTTCACAAGGATTCGACCACTCTCAGCGGCACCCGCCTGATCGATCGTGGCCGTAGGCTCACTGCGTCCGGCACAACCGCACGGTTCGCGCTCGAGGACACACCCGATTCGATCGATACCCCCCAAAACGCCGTATCGATCATCACGGCCACGCCGCCCAGATCCAAATGCACGATCTCGGACGAACACCGCTACACCATGCCGAGGGGAGCCGTCACGCGGAACTCCTGGTCGCGGGGCGCACCCACCTAGATCGGAGACGACAACACCGGCAAACAACACCGAGAGGTGAAACACCCTCAGCCACGCTAAGAACGAACCTAGGAGGTAGCGGACCCGTGATACGTGTAGGGACCATAGCCCGAGTAGACGGACTCGTCGATCCAGTCGGCGTAGCCGCCACCCGTCTCGGAGCTCGCCGTCAGGCTCACCAACGTGGGGTGTTCCCAGTCACGACGCTCCGCACCTTCGTTCGATCCGTTCAACACGACAAGTCCTCCGCTGTGGTTGCCTCACTATATCGGAAGGCACAGTGCTTCACAAGGATTCGACCACT
>JAAETH010000311.1 GCA_024228575.1 Actinomycetes bacterium | reverse complement strand
TCTCTCGAAGGGTGTGGCTGGACAATGGATTCAGGTGGTTCGGCCGGTTCAGAGCAATGGTGCCCCGGCGGCCGTCAGCAGCCACCTCGATGGTGTCGAAATCGACTTCGGATCTACTCATTGGAGAATCCTGCCATTTCTCAGGAGATTCTCATATTCGTCTCAAGAATCACTCATGTTGACCCTCGACTATGAACCCATCGACAAACCGGTCGAACAATGTGAAAGGGGCAGCGATGCTCAACAAGACCAAGAAGAGGGCTCTCCTCGCAACTGTGGCACTCCCCGGGCTGCTCTTCGCCGGCGCCACGGTCGCAGGAGCCCAAGATGCACCTGACGACGCCGACACCGACGACACCGTCAAGGGTGAGCGCAAGGGCCACGGCGGCGGGCACGGCGTTCATGCGCTCGTCGATGCGCTGGGTATGGAGCCCGACGAGATCCGTGAGGCGCTCGAGGGTGGTGCGACCATCGCCGATCTGGCCACACAGCAGGGTGTCGATATCGACGCTGCGATCGATCAGATCGTCGCTGATGCCGAGGCCAAGGTCGCCGAGAACCCAGACAGCCCACGCGCCGAGAACTTCGACGCCGCAGAGCTCGAGCAAAAGCTCACCGACATCGTCAACGGCGACGCCGAAATGCCAGAACGCGGCGAGCGCGGCGGCCAGCGCGGCGAAGGCGGCGGACCTGGTGGCCCGCTGAACCTGGCCGAGACTCTGGGCATGGAGCCCGACGAGGTCCGTGAGGCGCTCGAGGGTGGTGCAACCATCGCCGATCTGGCCACACAGCAGGGTGTCGACATCGACGCTGCGATCGATCAGATCGTCGCTGATGCCGAGGCCAAGGTCGCCGAGAACCCCGACAGCCCACGCGCCGAGAACTTCGACGCCGCAGAGCTCGAGCAAAAGCTCACCGACATCGTCAACGGTGACGCCGAGATGCCAGAACGCGGCGAGCGCGGTGGCCAGCGAGGCGAAGGCCGTGGAGCTGGTGGCCCGGCCGCTGATGGCGAGCCCACCGGAGTCGATGCCTGACGAGACACCTGATCGGGCTTTTGACTCTCAAGCCCCGTGCTTCTGGAGCCGACCCACAAGGGGTCGGCTTCGGCGCGTTATTCCCACCAACGCGAGTTGTTGTCCCGGGCGGGGTTTCTCACTGGCGGCGGCGGG
>JAAETH010000310.1 GCA_024228575.1 Actinomycetes bacterium | reverse complement strand
AGCACAACGCGGCCGTCATCTGCGTCGCCCGACGACGCTGCGACCTCATCCTCGCCATGCTCAAAAACGAGACGACCTACCGGCAACCCATCGCCAAGAACCTTCAAATTGCCGCTTGACAACAAGACAGGAACACCCCCCGTGGCGTTCGAGGCCAAATTGGTCCTCGAGGGTGTCAAAGATCAACCCGATGGTCTGGCGCCACGCTCCTAGAGCGTGTTGACCAGGTTGCGACGTCTCACTGTGAGTAGTGGAACGGACGAGGGTGATGCCGCCAATATCGAGGCCGACATGGGTGATCAGAGCGATGTCTTGAACACCCCCGATCCTGGGTGCTCGCAAGCTCCAAGCGATGGACACACGCGACCCACGCCAACCCATCACCCCTTGGAACCAATCATCTAGCCCCAAAACTCCGCTCGTATCGCCTCGGTGTGTTGCCCCACCTTTGGGACCGCAGGGTGCGAACTGGGCGACACACCAGACCAACGCACAGGGTGGGCGGGTAGTGATGCCGCCTCACCTCCGCTGGCGATCACCGCGCGGCGCCTGAGGGCTGGATGGCGAGCCAGATCATCGAGGCTGCTGACGGCACCGAACGCAATCGAGGCCGCTGCGAGACGGTCGCAAAAGTCGTCACGCCCAAAAGAGGCGACAACCCGGCCCATGTGGTCCTCGAGGTCCCGACGATTGGCCACACGGTTCACGTTCGAGTCGAACCGGGGATCACAAGCCAGCGCCGCGTCGCCGAGCACCTCGTCACACAGACGAAGCCACTCGCGCTCGTTCTGCACGGCGATGAGGGTGAGTGAGCCCTCGGCGGTAACAAACGCGCCGTACGGGGCAATGGAGGGATGCCGCAGTCCCAAACGTTCGGGACCAGCATGGGCACCCTCGTGTAGCGACAGGGGAACCGTCATCCACTCGGCCGCGACGTCGAACAGGGACACCGCGAGTGAGGCCCCAACCCCCGACACCGAACGCTCGACCAGAGCCTCGAGCACAGCAGCGTGGGCGGTTACCCCACACCCGATGTCGCACAACGAGATACCGATACGACCAAGCTCGCCGGGGCCACCCGATACCGACACGAGACCACTCTCGGCCTGCACCAGCAGGTCGTAGGCTCGCTTCCTGTCGAACGGGGGCGTCTCGCCATATCCAGAGATGTCGAGGGTGACGAGCCGGGGGTACCGACTTCGCAGGTCGTCGGCACCAAAACCCCTGCGGGCGAGCGCACCGGGAGCCAGATTCTGGACGAACACGTCGGCGGCACCGGCGAGGCGCTCCAGCAACTCGGCGTCGTCGGGCGCGTCGATGTTGAGGACAACCGACTCCTTACCGTGATTCGCCCATGCGAAATAGGAACTGTCGCCCGCCGCAGCCACGTCGTAGCCGCGGGCAAAGTCGCCGGAATCGCGCTCGATCTTGATCACCCGGGCGCCCGCGTCGGCGAGGCGAGCAGTACACAGGGGCGCGGCGACGGCCTGCTCGACCGAAACGACCGTGATGCCACTCAGTGGCGAGGAAGTCATGAGGCGATGTTATTGCCAGAACAACCAGCGGAAGTCAGGGTTCGAACGTGATCCGGCGTCGAGCTCGCTATTGGGGCGCGGCCGGCTGCATCAGGCCTATGACCCCACCATGAGGATCGGCCGCCATGGCAGCGAACCCGACCCCCTCGATGGGGAACACCGGTTGCACGATGGCGCCCCCCAACTCCGCGACCCTGGCCAGAGTGGCCTCTGCGTCGGAGACGGTGAAGTAGACCGTCCAGCAGTCGGGGACCTCTGCAGGCATTTCGGGCATGCGCGCCATGATGCCTCCAAGGCCGCCGTGGTCGCCGCCCGCGATGACGTTGTACGTCCCCCCTTCGCCCATGTCCATCTCCTCGTAGCTCCATCCAAAAGCTGCCGAATAGAAGGTCTTCGCACCTTGGACGTCGCTTGTGGTGAGCTCGTTCCATGACCATGTGTTGGGCTCGTTGCAGATCTCGGCACCGGTGTGTTCGCCCGCCTTCCACACCGAGATGACGGCCCCGGTGGGATCGACGAAGATGGCCATGTGCCCTGCGGCCATGACCTGCATCGGCGCCATCATGATCGATCCGCCCGCAGCCACGACCGCAGCAGCGGTCGCGTCGCAGTCGTCGGTGGCCACGTAGGTGCTCCAGACGGCTGGCATGGGACCCACCTCGGGTGGCTGATCACCGAGACCGGCCACGGCCTTGCCGTCGAGGCTGAACATGACGTACACGCGGTTGTTGTTGTCGTCGTACTGGTCGTCGGCATCCCAGCCGAACAGGCCGCTGTAGAACATTTTGGAGGCGTCGACGTCTGGACTCATGAGGTCGACCCAACACGGTGTTCCCGCTGGGTGTGATGTGAACTCGGGCATCTGTTGCCCCTTTCGGACTCGGGTTGAGCGATGAGTTCGAAACTAGACGGGGGGTGGGACAACCTCACAAGTGTGGGGGCAGAACCTTGCCCGGGTTCATCAGCCCGGCCGGGTCGAGCGCTGCTTTCACCGATCGCATGAGATCCCACTCGACAGCGCTCTTCTGCTCCTCGATGCGATCGACGAGTTCGATACCGATACCGTGCTCGGCGCTGAGTGTCCCACCGAGGTCCCACGTCGCGGCATCGATTCGCGCCACCAGTTCCGGACGAGCCGAAACGAAGTGTTCCACGTCGTCGTCGACGATGGGAAGAATCCGCATATGGATGTTTCCATCTCCAACATGGCCGAACCCATAACAGACAGCTCCCGGAGACACTTCTGTGGTGATCTCTTGGGTGATCACTAGAAACTCTCGGATGTGGTCGGTCGGAATCGCAGTGTCGAGCTTCAGCGCCAGCGCTTGGTACTCGTAGTAGCGCTCCGGTGGTAGTTCGTCACGGATGAACCACAGGGCCTCGTTCTGTGATGTCGACTCGGCCACCACGGCATCCAGCAGCAACCCATCCTCGACAGCTTCGGCGAGCAGGTCGACCAGGGCATCGAAGACCGGTTTCACCCCGGCGAGCTTGATGAGGACGTAGAACTCGGAGCGCGTCTCGATCGGGCGGGCGACCCCGTAGTGTTCGCACACCAGATCGACACCGATGTCGGGAACCAGTTCAAAGGCGGTCAACTCGGCCCCTGCGCTGCGCCGGATCAGGGTCGTCAGATCGGCCAGACGGTCCAGATCGGCCACAGCTGCAAACGCCGATTGGGAATGTGGGGTGGCGGCGACCAGTGAAACAACAGCGCGGGTGACGACTCCCAGAGTGCCCTCCGAACCGATGAGCAGCTGCTTCAGGTCGTATCCGGACGAGTCCTTGCGAAGAGAACGCAACATGTTCAACACACGACCATCGGCAAGCACGACTTCGAGCCCGAGGATGTGCGACCGCATACCTCCGTATCTGACCACGTTGTTTCCGCCGGCGTTCGTGGCGATTCCTCCGCCGATGGTAGCCGTGCCTCGCGCTCCCCAGTCGGGGGCAAACTGCAGCCCGCGGGTCGCCGCTGCGTTCTGAATCGCCTCTACCGTGACCCCTGCCTGGACGGTCATGGTCGCTCTCTCGTCGTCGAGAGCCTCGATCTTGTTCAGCAGGGTCGTCGACAAGACGACCGAGGTTCGATCCGGTTCGACGACCGCACCACCCGACAGGCCCGTGTTCCCCCCTTGGGGAACGATCACCACCCCGCTGTCGGCACAGATACGGACAACCTCGGCAACCTGATCGACCGAACGGGGCCTCACAACCGGAGCCCGGCCACAGGAATAGACCCGACGGTGATCGTTCAGGAACGGCTCGCTGTCGGCACCTGTCAACACACCGTTCTCGCCGACGACCGAACACAGCCGATCCAGAAATATCGCGTCCACGGGCTGATCGGGCATCGCCGCCAAGTTAGCGCCCGGCGTTCAGGTGACGCCCGCGATCGTGGCGGGATACTTGCGCCACACCTCCGACTCGACCACGTGCCGGATGCGCATCATCGACGTGTGCACATCGACATGACGTGTGTACAACGGGGCAAATCCGAGACGGATGTTGTCCGGTGCACGAAAATCAAGGAGGACCTTGGCCTCACCCTCCAGAGCTTGGGCAATCTGCCAAGCGTTGTTGTGGGCGAGCGATACGTGTGAACCGCGGCGGGCCGGATCTCGGGGAGTGTTCCACCTGAACCCAAGATCTGCGAGCTCGTCATCAAAGAGCCGCTCGGCGAATGCGAGCAACGACACCGATACGTCGCGCAACCGACCCACACCCACGTCGGCGATCATCTCGATGCCGGGGCGCGCCGCGGACAACGACAGGATCGGCATGGTGCCCGCATGGAAGGCACGAATGCCATCGACCGGCCGGTAAGCGGACTCGAAGGCGAAGGGATCGTCGTGTCCCCACCAGCCGCGAACCGGGTTGTGAAGCATGCTCTGGAGGTCGGATCTCACGTACACGAAAGCTGGCGAGCCGGGTCCGCCGTTCAGGTACTTGTAGGTACAACCAACCGCCAGATCAACCCCTGCACGACCGACACCATCGGCGATCACGCCTGCCGAGTGGCTCATGTCCCACAACACCAACGCACCGGCAGCGTGTGCCTCGGAGGTCAGGGCGCCAAGATCGTACGTGTACCCGGACTTGAAGACCGTGTGGGACAACGAAACCAATGCCGTGTCCTCGTCGATGGCCGCGATCAATTCGTCGACAGGACCGTGGATCCCATCCGAGGTGACCATCTCGACCCGGCCCCCTACAAGTTCGGCAACAGAGTCGAGAACGTAGTAGTCGCTCGGGAAGTTGAGGTCTTCGGTGACGATCTTGGTCCGTCCGGGCCTGGCCCTGACCGCTGCCAGTGCGAGCTTGTGCAGGTTCACCGATGTGCTGTCGGAGATCGCGACCTCGCCCGGCTCCGCCCCGATGATCGACGCGACCGAGTCACCCAGTTCGACGTGTCGATCCCACCATCCTTCGTTCCACGAGCGGATCAATCGATCGCCCCACTCGACATCGACAACGTGGCCGACGAGATCGACCGCTGCCGCCGGCAGCCGACCGAGCGAATTGCCCAACAGGTACACGAGGTCTGGATCGGACTCGACGAATTGGTCTCGCCACTGCCCCATCGCAGCCGTTGCGTCGAGCGAGAGGGCCTCGTCATGGGAGGCGCTGTCGGTGAAAGGTCCCAGCTTCGAAGTCACTCGGCATTCCCCCTGAAGGTGTGCTGCATTTCTAGTGGACGTGCAGGAAGGTGTTCGGCCATACCAACACAGAAGTGTTCCTCGTGTTTGCCTATTCCGGTCAGCTTCCCCGCTGGGGATCACCGGGTCCGCTATCGTCCCGCCGATGTTGTCGGAACGTGACCACAAACGGGCCCTCGTGCTCGCCCACGAGCTCGAGGGACCTGCTTGCCAGATCGAGGTCAGGCTGCTCATGCGCGGGTGGGAAGTCACCACACATCTCGTGACAGCCGACCACGGCCAACCAAACGTGGCCACACCGTTTCCTGAATTGGTGGGCTACGACATGCTCATCGTCATGGGGTCGGTGCGCTCCCTCACCAACACCGAAGAGATCGATTCGTGGATCCACGACGAACTCGAAATGGTCCGGATGGCACACACCGATGGCATGCCGGTCCTCGGTGTGTGTTTCGGCGGGCAGATCATCGCCGAGGCGCTCGGAGGCAGTGTCGAGAAGGCGCCGGTCACCGAAATCGGGTGGTACAAGATTGCGGCACCCGAAGGTGCCGAGAACCCGGTTGGCCCCGGGCCGTGGTTCGAGTGGCACCACGATCGATTCGTTCCGCCCCCCGGCGCAGACGTGCTGGCGGTCAACGAGAACGCCGTACAACTGATGCGGCTCGGCCGCACCGTCGGCACCCAGTTCCATCCCGAGGTCGACTGTGCACATATGGACGGATTCCTCGAGATGGCTCTGGACGAGTACCTCGACGACCACGGTGTCGACCGACACGTCATGAAGGCCGAGATGGCCGAACACGAAGGCCGCAACAGAGCCCAATGCCACGCCCTGGTCGACTGGTTCCTGGACGAGGTCGCATTCTCGGGCTCGGCTTCCTGAACGGGCGCCAGCCATGGCCGCTCGCAGTAACCTCTGACGGACTCTGCCCCCGAGGAAAGCGCTCGTCGTGACTCACCCATTGATCGGATTACCGGGGCGCCGCAAGGTCGGCCGACAGGTCGACGGGTTCGAAGGAACCCTCGAGAATCTCGAAATCGATATGTACCTGGCCGACTACACCCGTGGCCTCATCGAGGCAGGCGGTCTGCCGGTGCACATCCCGATGGATGTCGACCCGGAATCGATCATCGAACACCTCGATGGTGTGTTGTTGACCGGTGGCGCCGATATCGACCCTGCGCGTTACGGCGCCGAACCCGATCCGGATCTCGCGGCGGTCGAAGACGAACGGGACGCTCTCGAGATCGCCCTCTACCACGCAGCGGTCGCGAGAGGAACGCCGGTTCTGGGCATCTGCAGAGGTCTTCAGGTCATCAACGTCTGCCATGGTGGAACGCTCGAGCAACACGTGCCTGCGCACAGCCGGTTCGACACATCCCCATACGAGCCGGTGCATCAGGTCCAGATCGAACCCGGCAGCAGGGCGCATCAGATCTACGGCGCCAGCGTCGAGGTCAACAGTCTCCATCATCAGACGGTCGCTGATCTCGGAGAGGGTCTGACGATCACAGGCAGGAGCACCGACGGCGAGGTCGAGGTCCTCGAAGGAGGCGACGGCGTACTCGCGGTTCAGTGGCATCCCGAGATGATGAGATCCCGGGCCACCGACCCATGTTTCGTATGGCTCGTCGAGCGCGCTGGTGCCGGATCATGAGCACCCCCATCGGTGACTGGAACGACCATGAGCTGAAGCTCACCGATCGTGTCAGCGTTCTGGTCGGAACCGACAAGGGCAAGTACCCGAGCGGCAACTCGATCGTCGTTCGTGGCTCGGCCGAATCGATGATCGTCGACCCCTCGGTGACGGTTGTCGAGCGCGGAGGGGCACCGATCACCGTCGATGTGGTCGTCAACTCCCATGCCCACGAGGACCATGTGGCAGGAAACGGCATGTTTGCCCAGGCAAGGGTTCACGCCCACCACGATGACCTTCCGGGTGTGCAGAGTCTCGATGGAATTCTCGATGTCTTCGGATTCGGCGAAGAGACTCGCTCCGAGCAGGCTGTTCAGTTCGTCGAGGAGTATCACTTCACACCCCGGCCCGACGCCACAGGATTCGGCGATGGCCACGTGTTCGACCTCGGCGAGGTATCCGTCGAAGCGATGCACCTGCCCGGACACACCAGGGGGCACAGTGGCTTCCTCATCGATGGAGGGGTCTTCTTCCTCAGCGATATCGACCTGACCGGGTTTGGCCCCTACTACGGCGATGCCTGGTCGAGTCTCGAGCAGTTCGAGGACAGCCTGCACAAGGCCCGAGAGGTCGAAGCCGAGTGGTACGTCACCTTCCACCACAAGGGCATCATCGAGGGACGCGCTGCCTTCACGGAGATGATCGATCAGTTCCACTCGGTCATCGGGCGACGCAACGGCGAGATGCTCGAGTTCATGACCGAACCGAGATCGTTGGCAGACATGGTGGCTCGCCGTTTCGTGTACCGGCCCAACGTCATCTTGTCGTTCGCCGAAAAGGTAGAACAGCGCACGGCCGAACTTCACCTCGCCCGCATGCTCGACCGCGGCGAGATCTCAGAAGTCGAGCCGGGCCGCTACCAACGAACCTGATCCGGACCGAGTTGTGCCTACGCACAGCCAGTACTGAAACGACCAACACCGCTGCGAACCAGCGATCTAGTCGCCGGTCTCGAGACGCTGCGTCAGGGCGACATCGACCGGCGCCGCCGGCGACAGGTATGTGGTCACACGCCATACGTGAGCGGCGACGCGCGCCAACCATCGCATGGTGTCCAGCCGGGTATCGATCTCCTCGGCGGACAACAGACCCCCGACCGCCTCTGCAATCTGAGTCGATCTGAACCGACGCCGATGGGTGTCGAGCGCACGAGCGATGAACTCAACATCTTCGGGCGAGAGGTCGTCGGTCCGGTTCAGCCAGTTCCCGAACCGCTCGACCAGTCCCGTGATTATGCGAGATGCATCGGTGAGAGCCGGATCGTTCGCGGGCGCACGCAGTTGTCGAGGTCGGTCGATCCGATCGAGGAGCCGCTCGGTGCGAACTCTCTCGGATTGGGTCGAGGCCGCACTGGGGTTGATGTGTTCCGCGACCTCCACATACGGGATCAGCAACATGAGCGCTGCCACACCGGTGAGGCAGTTGTAGATCACGTGCGCCACCCCGGCACTCGAGGACAGGATGACCGCTGTCCTACGAGCTGATCCGTCCACGGCTGTGGTTACGCCAGGGCCGGCTCGGGTCTGGACCCACCTCGGGTTCGGGGCTTCTGGCGGACACGGATCCCGAGAATCACGCCGTCACGCGGAAGCGGGCCGTTCCGTGGGCGGACCGGCGAATGCCTGCGCCCGAACCAGCCAATCGCGAGCGACCGGGCTCGTCACGAGATCTGTGTCGTCGAGGTGACGTCGCTGGGTCACGACGAGGCAGAAGTCGAGAGCGGTCCCGACCACCGACTCGGTGGCATCCTCGGGCCCGAGAGTCCACGTCTCGCCAGAAGCCGCCACCAACTCGGCCCTGACGGGCTCGTCCGGCGGGGTTTCTCCCCTGTTGATGTAGGACCACCCGCGCGTGATGAATCCGATCTGAGCCACATGGCGCAAACGGTCCGAGCCGGACCGCTCGACACCGATGGTGTCGACAATGTCCTGCCCGTGAGCCCAAGCCTCCATCAGGCGCGCGGTCAGAAACGACTTTGCCCCCATCGAGGGTCCATACCACGGCACTCGCGTGTCGTTCTCGAGTGTGGCGCCGGCACTGGCCAACAAGCGACGATTCGCCCGCCACGCTTCGAGCAGTTCCGACGGACTCATCGCCCGATACGCGCCAAGCGTCAGCTCGTCGACGTCGATCTCCTGGCCAAACAAGGCGGCCACCGAGTCCTTGAAGGCATCGGGATCGGTGATCGCCTGAGCGGCCGTAGCGTCGAAATAGGTCAGATGACCGATCTGGTCGCCGACCGTCCAACCAGGGCTGGGGGACTGCTTCGCCCAGTCTGTGTCGGCGAGGGGGGCCATGATGTCGTCGAGCACCTGTTGCTCGTCGAGGAGGTCCTGAAGCACGGTCGTTACGTCCATGGGTTGGATCGTAGGAGTGGTTGACGCCTCGGACCAACTGACACTCCCTTTGGACGTCGGGCCTCGTTGTTGAGAAGCTGGTGCCGTGACCGAACCGATCAGGATTGCCAACTGCTCCGGATTCTTTGGAGACCGCCCGAGCGCAGCTCGAGAAATGGTCGAAGGAGGACCAATCGACGTTCTCACCGGCGACTGGCTCGCAGAGTTGACGATGCTCATCCTCAGCCGCATCAGAGCCAAACGTCCCGGGGCCGGATACGCCCGAACCTTCGTGACCCAGATGGAAGAGGTGATGGGCACCTGCCTCGACAGGGGCATCAAGGTCGTCTCGAACGCGGGAGGACTCGACCCCGATGGCTGTGCCGAGGCGGTCTCCGAAGTTGCCGACAAGCTCGGCCTGTCACCAACCGTGGCCTACATAGACGGAGACAACCTGCTTTCACGGGTCACAGACCTGGCAGCATCTGGCGATCTACAGCCCTTCGCCGACACGACCCTCGGCGATCCCGGCAAGTATCTGAGCGCCAATGCCTACCTCGGTTGTTGGGGCATCGTGGATGCACTCACCCGCGGTGCGGACATCGTCATCACCGGACGGGTGACCGACGCAGCGGTGGTCTGCGGCCCGGCGGCCTGGCATCACGGCTGGGCTCGCGACGACTGGGACCAGTTGGCCGGTGCCGTCGTTGCGGGCCACGTGATCGAGTGCTCGGCTCAGGCCACGGGCGGCAACTATTCGTTCTTCACCGAGATTCCTGGCATCGACCAGCCTGGCGGAGCCCGGTTCGGCTTCCCCTGGGCCGATGTCGCCTCTGACGGATCGAGCGTCATCGGCAAACACGACGGCACCGGTGGCCAGGTATCGGTCGGCACCATCACCTCCCAGCTTCTCTACGAGATCGGCGGACCCGAGTATCTGGGTCCCGACGTCACCACCCGTTTCGACACCATCGAACTCGAGGATGTGGGTCGCGATCGTGTGCGCGTCTCTGGGGTCAAGGGCCAGGCACCTCCGTCCACGCTGAAGGTCGCCATGAACGAACTCGGCGGCTTCAGGAACTCGTTCACGGTCGCCCTCACCGGTCTCGACGTCGAGGCCAAGGCCGAGTTTGCCCAGGCCGCGTTCTGGGATGCATGCCCATACGAACCTTCCGATTTCGAGGCGATCACCAGCAACGTCGTACGGACCGACAAACCCGATCCCGGAACCGAGGAAGAGGCCACCGGCATCTGGCGTGTCACCGTAAAGGACCCCGACGAACGAAAGGTCGGACGGGCCTTCAGCGACGCCCTGATCCACACAGCACTCGCCTCGATTCCCGGCTTCCACGGCCTTGGAGGTGGGCCCACGGCGGGCAGGCCTTTCGGGGTCTACCGCCCTGCCCTGGTCGAGTCCGAACTGGTGCCCCAGTACTCCCACATCATGGGTGGTACAACAAACATGATCGACTCGGTCGCTCCGAGCGCCGACGCGATCGACGTCGCTGTGGCCAGCCCTGCCCCGCTTCCACAGGGTCCCGCTGTTGATGTTCCCATCGGATCGATCATCGGAGCTCGCTCCGGCGACAAGGGTGGCGATGCCAACCTCGGGCTCTTCGCCCGAACCGACGAGGCATGGGCCTGGCTCGACAACACAATGACCACCGACGAGCTCAGAAGGTTGCTGCCCGAGGCCGGCGATATGGACATCGAGCGTCACCGGTTCCCCAAGATCCGGTCCCTGAACTTCGTCATCCACGGCCTACTCGAAGAAGGTGTCGCTGCATCGAGTCGCCAGGACAGCCAGGCAAAGGCCTTGGGCGAGTGGCTCAGGGCCCGGGTTGCCTCGATCCCCGAGTCGGTGTTGGCGGCGGGTTCGTAGCTCACCCATGAGCCGCCGTTTCGCGCTGTACCTCGGCGGTTTCCTTGGCCCGTTCGGGACCATCGTCACCGTCCCGATGCTGCCAGAGCTGCGCGACGAGTTCTCGGTCAGTACCGAGGTCGCCGGCCTCAACATCACGATGTACGTGCTGCCGATGGCCGCCCTCATGGTCTTCTCGGGCACCCTGGGCGAACGATGGGGACGCAACCGCACCGTTCGCCTGACAGCGGCGGGTTACGCGGGCGCATCGTTGATATGTGCACTCGCACCAAGCTTCGGGTGGTTCCTCTTCGGAAGGGCCCTACAGGGCATGCTCAACGCCTTCTTCACACCATTGCTGGTGGCCGCACTCGCCGAGACGACACCATCGGAGTTGTTGGGTCGGGCGGTGGGTTTCTACTCGAGTTTCCAGGCCGTCGGCACAGCGGCCGCGCCACTCGTGGGCGGTCTGGCAGCAGACGCCGAATGGCGCTCGGCCTTTGTTGTCGCGGCCGCGGTGGCGCTCAGCATTGCCATCTTCGCCCCGCCCGAGGCCGGTCGTGTCGCGACAAGCCCGCCTTCGCTGCGCCCCCTTTTCACAAGACCGATCAACCTGTTGGGGTTCGGCTTCATGGCCGGATCGATCGGTCCACTCGGTGCCGGAATCCTGGTCGGGTTGGCAGCTCGCGACGAGCTCGGACTCGATGGTCGAACCACCGGGATGATCCTGTTGATCGCGGGCCTCGGCGCAGCCTTGACCGGTCCATTGATGGGCGGGCGCATGGACCGACTCGGTGGCCGCAGAGGTGTGGCGATCGGGCTGGCGGGAGCGATCGTCGGGAACCTCGTCCTCGCCGGCGTGTTCGACACCAACGGTGCGGTTCTTGCCACGGCATGGTTGGCGACATGGGTCATCGCAAACCTGTCCGTCGTCTCGTTCCACGCGATCGGTGCAGGGGCGATCGAGAACAACCGCGGCGGCGGATTGTCCATGATGCTCGCCTATCGTTTCGCAGGAGTGGGCCTCAGCCAGATCATCTGGCTGCCGGTGTTCACCCGCAACCCGTCGCTAGCATTCGCGGGTGCTGCCGCGGTGGGCTTGGTAGCCATCGCCGCCTCGTGGGCGTCGCGCCTCGACACCCTCCCCGGATAGAACAAACCGTCGCGTTCGGCCCTGCTCTTCGAAGACGCGCACCGAAGGAGATACCGGGCTGGGTCAGCCGAGGGCGCCGAGGGCTGCGTCGTAGTCGGGCTCTTGGGCGATCTCGGGTACGAGCTCGCTGTGGATGACGTTGCCTTCGCCATCGATCACCACAACGGCACGGGCACAGAGACCCTCGAGCTTGCCGTCGACCATGTTCACGCCGTAGGCGATGAGGAACTCGGGGTTCTTGAACGTCGAGGCGTTCGAGACATTCTCGATGCCCTCCGCTCCACAGAATCGGCCCTGGGCGAAGGGAAGATCGGCCGAGACGTTCAGCACGACGGTGTTGTCGACACCAGCCGCGCGTTCGTTGAAGGTGCGGACACTGGTGGCACACGTGGGCGTATCGATGCTCGGAAAGATGTTGAGCACCAGGTTCTGACCGGCGAAGTCGGCGTTCTGAACGGGGCTGAGATCGCCAGCCGTCAGCGTGAACGCGGGGGCGGGCGAACCCACCATGGGAACCGTTCCACCGGTGTTGATCGGGCTCCCGCCGAGGGTGATCTGTGCCATGTCCATGCTCCTTGGTTCCGACCCGAGGCCCGGTGTCGTCTTGGGAATGATCAGTATGGCGGGGGTCGTGCCGATTTCGACGGGGCAGCCACGGGTGCGGCTCAGGGGCTCAATCGGGGAGCATCGGCATGATCGAATGCTGACTTTCGCCGAGGTGGGTGGCACGCTTCAAGCTGTTGGTACCGAACTTGTCGCGGATCTCGTCGAATGCCGAATCGACCGATGGTCGTGCCCGCGGACCCAGCGGAAGGGTCAACTGAACGGCATTGGCATTGCTCAGGTTTGTGACCGACACACCAATCATCGTCAGACCTCTCTCGTCGAGCATCGGCCACGCCCTGTTGAGAAGCATTCGGGTCGATGCGAGGATCGGTGCTGTCTCGCTGGTCGCCTCGTCCAGGGTGTGACTGCGAGTGCCCTTGGTGAAGTCGTCGTAGCGCATCCGCAAGACCACGGTCCGCCCGACTCGCTCGGCGCGGCGCATTCTCCGGGTGATGCGATCGACGAGGCCGATGAGCATCACCTGGGACTCATCTCGAGATGGATTCATCCGTCCGAGGGCACGCTGTGAGCCGATTGACCCTCGCCTGTGACCGACCCGAATCGGTCTCGGATCGAGATTGTGGGCGAGGGCGTGAAGGTGCTGGCCCTGCCCCTTGCCGAGGAGACCGACCAGTACACCGACGTCGAGTTGGGCGACCTGGGCGACCGTGGTCAGCCCACGGTCGTTCAGCTTGCGGGCGGTGACGGGGCCTACTCCCCACAACCGCTCGACAGTCAGCGGGTGGAGGAACGCGAGTTCGTAGCCCGGTTCGACGAGGAGCAGCCCGTCGGGCTTACCCACGCCGCTGGCGACCTTCGCCAGGAACTTGGTATTGGCCACACCTACGGTGATGGCGAGGCCGACCTCGTCTCTCACGCGGTCCCGCAGGTGAGCGGCGATCTGTTCTGGTGAGCCGGACAAACGTCGCAATCCCGAGACATCGAGGAACGCCTCGTCGATCGACAGGCCCTCTACCCAGGGCGATGTTTCCCGGAAGATCGAGAACACCGCTTTGGAGGCAGTTGTGTAGGCGTCCATACGCGGCGGCACCACGATTGCGTCGGGACACACCGCCCTGGCCGCGCGGCCACCCATGGCCGTCTTGACCCCACGACGTTTGGCCTCGTAGCTGGCGGCGAGCACGACGCCACCCCCGACGATGACCGGCTTGCCGCGGAGCCTCGGGTTGTCGCGTTGCTCGACCGAGGCGTAGAACGCATCGAGATCGGCGTGTAGGTACATCGAACACATGTTCGCACACCGGAACCCTGAGGTGAAACCGACTGGCTATGCGATACTTCGAGTTCCGGATCGACACACAGGAATGCACCAATGGCAACGCCCCTTCGCCCACGCAAGGAATCACCAAGAGACTTCCTGGCAACCGACGGCCTGCTCGACGATGACGAGATCATGCTTCGCGACACCGTCCGCCGCTACGTTGCCGACAACATCCTCGACCACGTCGGCGAGTGGTTCGATGCCGGAACCTTCCCGATCAAGGAAGTCGCTCCAGCTGTCGGCAAGCTCGGCCTGCTCGGCATGCACCTGGAGGGCTACGGCTGCTCGGGTTCATCGGCGATGATGTATGGCCTCGCGTGTATGGAACTCGAAGCCGGCGACTCGGGGTTGCGCAGCTTCGTCAGTGTTCAGGGTTCACTTGCCATGTTCCCGATCTGGGCATACGGATCCGAAGAGCAGAAGGAAGAGTGGTTGCCTCCGATGGCCGCGGGTGAGGCCATCGGGTGCTTCGGATTGACCGAGCCCGACTCTGGCTCGGATCCGTCGTCGATGCGAACCCACGCCAAGCAGGATCCGTCGGGCGATTGGATCCTCAACGGCGCAAAGATGTGGATCACCAACGGCTCGGTGGCCGACGTCGCCGTCGTTTGGGCTCGCACCGATGAGGGCGTTCGCGGCTTCGTCGTGCCGACGGACACCCCCGGCTTCTCCGCCCCGGAGATTCATCGCAAGGTCTCGCTTCGTGCGTCGGTGACCTCCGAGTTGATCCTCGACAACGTCAGGCTCCCCGAAGCCGCCGTGTTGCCGGGTGTGGCCTCGCTGCGCGGACCGCTGTCGTGCCTCAACGAAGCCCGTTTCGGAATCCTCTTCGGAGCGGTTGGCGCCGGGCGGGCGTGTTACGAGGCAGCCCTCGACTACGCCACGACCCGGATTCAGTTCGGTGGGCCCATCGCCAGATTCCAGCTCACCCAGAAGAAGCTCGTCGACTTCATGGTCGCCGTACAGAAGGGCACCCTCACCGCCTATCACCTGGGTCGGTTGAAGGACCAGGACATGTTGTCGCCCGCTCAGGTCAGCTTCGGCAAGATGACCAATGTCCAGATGGCCATCGACGTGGCGCGCGAAGCCCGCAGCATTTTGGGAGCGAACGGCATCACGACCGAATACCCGGTAATCCGCCACATGAACAACCTCGAGTCGGTCTACACCTACGAAGGCACCAACGAGATCCACACCCTCGTGATGGGCCAGGCCATCACCGGCCAGAACGCCTTCAGTTGAGCAACCCGAGGTGAGAGCCGCTGCCGCCAAGGCCGTCGATTGGCTCGAGCGCGCCATTCCGGTCGTCCGTGGGGCCAGGGCGGTTCTGCTCATGGGTACCGCCGCGTCCGTCGCCGGAACTGCACTCACCTTCTTCGGATTCATCTGGCTCGGCGCCCGTGGAGCCTGGTTCATCCTGGTCATTCCCTTCTGTGCCGTCCTGGCAGTTCCCGCCCTACTCCTATGGTCGACCCGCCAGGCGATGGCCGCCGTCCTCGAGCTGCCAGATGCTGTCAGAGGGCTTGTGGAGCTCGACGATGTTCTGCTCAAACGCGTCGACGCGGTCAAGGTTGCTGCGGCTCGACGGTCGGGGTTGATCGGAACTGTTCGCAACGCCGTCTCACTTCTCGGCGAGGTACGGGGATCACTCGATGAGGAACTCGCCCCATTCAGCTCGGCGGTGGGCACCCTCGCCCCGGCTCGACTTGCAGCCTCGGTGTTTGCGATGCTTCTGGCGGGCGGTGTGTTCGTCGTCGGCTTGGCGGTGATGGCGCTGGCCGTCGTTGTTTGATCCGACCTGGGAGGGGGACTCAAATTGAGGGGATGGCAACTCGTTGAGCTCGGAGAACCCGAGGACGTCCTCTGTCTCGGCGACATGGACGATCCCCAACCGGATCCCGACGAAATCCTGATCAGGGTCGAGGCAACAAACGTCAACTTCGCAGACATCCTCCAATGTCGTGGCACATATCAGGAGAAGCCAGAGCTTCCATTCACGCCCGGGGTCGAGACCTGCGGAATCGTCGTCGAGTCCGACCGATCAGGACGGTGCAAGGTCGGTGATCGAGTCGTCGGGGTGACCTCGTCTGGAGCCGGCGGGTATGCAGAGCTGGCGTTGCTCGCGTCGAGGTCTGTGCTGGTCATCCCACCAGAGGTCTCGCCAGAAGCCGCCACGGTGCTGTTCACGACCTACCAGACGTCGCACGTCGCGCTGCATCACAGAGCTCGGCTCCAACCGGGCGAATTCCTGCTCGTCCACGGTGCATCGGGGGGCGTCGGCTCGTCAGCGGTACAGCTCGGCATAGCCGCAGGCGCCACGGTCATCGCGACCGCCGGCGGTGTCGACAAGGTCGAATACGTCAAATCGTTGCGTGCACATCACGTAATCGACAGCCATCACGCAGACGTCTACGAGGAGGTCATGTCCATAACGGGCGGACGCGGAGTTGATGTTGCCTACGACGCTGTTGGTGGCGAGCTGGGAGATCTGACCAGACGAATGATGGCCTGGGAAGGGCGTTTGCTGATCATCGGTTTCGCGACAGGCGCGGTGCCCAGCTATCCGGCAAACCACGCCCTGGTGAAGAACTACTCGATCATCGGCCTCTACTGGGGGTCATATCTGACGCTCGAGCGACGCCACGTCGTCGAACATGCCCACGACCAGATCATGGCGGCCTACCAGGCGGGCCGACTCGATCCACCGAAGGTCGAAAAGGTCGATCTGACCGATCTGCTCGGCGCGTTCGAGCGCATCCGCCTCCGCAAGGTCAGTGGTCGTCTGGCGGTCAAGCCTTGACGATCCACATCGGGCCATACGAGTTCAGCGAAACGGACGAGCGGGAGACGATCGGGCTTGTGTTCGGCCCGCCGGATGATCCGTATCGGGGGCAACCATCATGATCAAACAACGCACCCCGATCGAGCTCGACTCGCGCAGGGCCTGGGGGGCAGCTGGCGCTTGTGCGGCCGCCAACGGGACTGCCTTCGGTATCGCCTACACATTCGGCAACTTCGTCGACGCCATGGCCGACGAGTTCGACGCCACCCGGGGACCGACCGCTGTCATCTTCGGCCTGACGTTGCTGTTCTTCTTCGGTGGCGGAGCTGTGGCCGGACCTCTCGGCGATCGGTTCGGTGCACTCCCGATGTTCGTCATCGGCGCCACGGTCTTCGTCACAGGACTCGCCGTCACCTCGACCGTGGAACACCTCTGGCTGGGATATCTCACCTACGGCATCGGAGTCGGTGTTGGTGCTGGCATGTTCATAGCTCCACTCAGTGCCCAGGTGGGACGACTTTTTGTGCAACGCAGAGCCGTCGCTCTCGCCACACTCGCCGCGGGCAACGGTGTCGGAACCCTGGTGATGTCGCCCCTGTCGGCCGAGCTGATAGAGCGCAACGGCTGGCGTTCGGCCTATCTGTGGCTGGCGGTCATCGCCGGCGTCGTGTTCGTGGCCGCAGTGCCGCTGATCGGGACCCGCGGGCGGGTGCCGACTCCGGTGCCAGAGGACGCCTCGGTGAAACTCTTCGCAAGCCTCGAGTACCGGTCGCTGTTCTTCTCGTCACTCCTGATGTCCATCGGCCTCTACGTGGCATTCGCCTTTGTGGTGCCGTTTGCCGAGGATGCGGGAATCACGAGTCAGGCCGCCGCCAGGCTCATCGCCGTCATCGGCATGACGAGCATCGTTGGGCGCCTCGGGCTCTCGACGCTGACCGCTCGCTTCGGACCGGGATCGGTCTTCCTGGCGGCGTTGGCCCTGCAGCCGATCGCCTATGTCATCTGGCTGCTCTCCGATGGCAACTACTGGATGCTCGTCGCGTTTGGTGGCGTACTGGGGGTTGCCTACGGCGGGTTTGTCGCTGTCGGCCCCGAGTTGATGATCGTCACCCACGGCACAGCGGGCCTGGGCAAACGGATGGGCGTGTTGTACGCAGCATTCGGAATCGGTGGGTTGATCGGGCCACCCCTCGCCGGCTGGTTGTCCGACAACTCATCGAGCACGGCACCGGTCATCATCTTGACCATCGCCATCGTCAGCTCGGCCGTCGTCGTTGCGCTGCCGGCCTCGCGCGCTGCTTGACCGCCGACCGCTGGGATACCTATCCACAAACCACCCGCAGGACCAGAACTAGCTTTCGGAGTGAAGCGAGTTGATGTGCGGCCGACCGGTACTGGGAACTCCTCGGTCGGAACGGTCGTTTGACGTTCACTATGGGAATACTGGGTGGAGCCGATGACTGAATTCATGGATGCGGCGACCTCGCCGGTTGCCCTCGTCTTCGGGGTCCCATTGGCGATTTCACTCGTCTTGTGGTTGGTCGGTGCCCTCGGAGTGCTCGACTTCGATGGCGATGCGCTCGACGGAACGCTCGGCGATGCCCTCGATGGCGTCGGCATGGCCGGGGTTCCACCGCTTGTGGTGATCACCATCGTCAGCCTCATCGGCTGGTTCGTGTCCGTCATCGCGGCCATGTTCCTGCTCGACCCCGTCGAAGGGATAGCCCTCGTCGGCGTTTCAGTCTTGATCTTCGTGGTCTCACTCGTTTCCGCCCTGTACCTCGGAGCGAAGGTCGCAAGGCCCCTCGGTTCGATGATGGAAACGGCTCGGGCACCACACGACGACGAGTTGATCGGTCACGAGGCCGTCATCCGATCGGGACGAGTCGACGAGACGTTCGGATACGCCGACGCCACCTGGGACGACGGCACGATGTCGCGAATAGAGGTTCGGGCACCGGCCGACAGGGGCTTGACGGCGGGTGATCTGGTCCGACTTATCGGGTGGGACCGCGAGCTGCGCATCTACAAGGTGGTTCGCGACAAAGAGATCTTCAACGAGACAGGAGACAACTGATGGGTGGAGTGCTGACGGCGGTGGGTGTGGTCATCATGATCTTGGTGATCGTCACACTGGGCCTTGGCCTGCTGGTGACGAGGCTTTTTCGGAAGGTGCCACAGGGACACGCCTTGGTGGTGTCCAAGTGGAAAGAGGTCGTGGTCACATTCACAGGCCAGGTCGTCATCCCCGTGGTTCACAAGGCCGAGGCGATGGACATCTCGGTGAAGAACATCCAGATCGACCGTCGAGGCAAGGATGGCCTGGTCTGCAAGGACAACGTCAGGGCCGACATCGCAGTCGAGTTCTACGTGAAGGTCGACAAGACCGAGGAGTCCGTCGTCAGAGTCGCTCAACAGGTCGGCGTCGATAGGGCGTCAGACCAGGGCACGCTTCGCGAGCTGTTCGCAGCGAAGTTCTCGGAGGCGTTGAAGTCCGCGGGCAAGGAGTTCAACTTCGAGGACCTGTACACATCGCGCCAAGAGTTCAAGGACGTGATCATCGGGATCATCGGCCAGGATCTCAACGGCTACGTTCTCGAGGACGTCGCCATCGACTATCTCGAGCAGACACCTGTCGAAGCCCTCGACCCCGACAACATCCTCGACGCGGACGGCATCCGCAAGATCACCGAACGCACAGCCGATCAGCACATTCGCACCAACGATGCTCGCGAACGCGAACGCGAGGAAACAACTCGCCGCACAACCGACGCCGACAAGGCCGTGTTCGAGATGGAGCGCGATAGGGCCGAAGCCGAAGCGCGACAGCAGCAGGAAATCCGCACTGTGGAAGCTCGGGCCCAGGCCGCTGCTGCCGAGGTGGAGGCCGAGTCCAGACGCGCCGCCGAAGAGGCCAATATCGCGGCAGAACAAGGGGTCGGTGTTGCCGACCAGAACAAGGACCGCGAGATCGCCCTCGCCGACGCCAACCGCCAGCGGGTCATCGCCGTACAAACCGAAGAGATCGAGCGCGATCGCCATCTGGCCGCTGTCGGCCGCGAAACAGCGGTGGCAGAAGCAGGCAAGGAGAAAGAGGTCCAGGCTCGCGAGTTGGCCGAGATATCGCGCGAACGTGTCGAGGCCGATCTGGGTGTTGCCGAGAGGGAAGAGGAGATCGCCAGCCTCCGGGTCGTCGAGGAAGCCAAGCGCCATGCCGACGCAGAGGTCCGTACCGCAGAGGGTTCGGCAGAGGCCAACTTCATCGCCAGGGTCAAGGAAGCAGATGCCGACAAACAGGCCGCAGCTTCGGAGGCCGAGCGCCGAACAATCCTGGCGAGGGCCGAAGCCGAAGCAGCGTCCCAGGAGATGCAGGCATCAAAACGCAGGGCCGAGGGTTTCCAGGCCGAGTCAGCCGCCGAAGGCCTTGCCTCGGTGCAGGTCGAACGCGAACGCGCCGATGCCATCAAGGCCACCGGCATCGCCGAAGTCGATGTCAAGCGCGCCGATGCCGAGGCTGTTCGCGAACTCGGAGACGCAGAAGGTGAGGCCACCCGGTCGCGCCTCAAGGGTGAGGGCGAAGGCCTGAAGGCCAAGTCCGAAGGTGTCGGAGCCATGACCGCGGCCGGTCAGGGTCACGAAGAGTTCAGGCTGCGCCTCGACGCGGAGCGCGAGATCGAACTTGCGGCCATCGAGGCACGAGCCGATGTGGCCCGGTCGGCAGCAAGTGCTCTGGGCGAGTCGTTGTCCAACGCGGACATGCAGATCGTCTCCGACGAGGGGATCGTCGAAAGGATCCTGTCGGCGGCCGGTCACGGTCAGGCGATCGATGGTTTCGTCTCGAGTGGAAACGCCGGGCGCCGCATGCTCAAGCCCTACCTCGAAGGTGATGCCAGCATCATCGCCGACATCTCCGAAGGTCTCGGTGGCCTTGGCGCCGCCGGCATACGCGACCTCACCGTCGCCGACTTCGTCAACCGCCTCGCTGGCGGTCTCGGTTCCGAGGCCGGCGGCCTGGTCGAGGCTCTCAGGAACGCTGTTGGCGAATCGGGACTCGGTGATCGTCCCCTCGGCAACATCATCGACGCCGGCGAGAGTTGAGGCGGTCACAGGTGGTTGACGACCCGGGCGTTCCCGACGGAGCGTCCTATGACCTGCTGAGACGCCGACTGGCACAACGCGTCGACGACGCTCTCACGGCGGCTTCGGCGATCGATGCCGAACGCATCCAGACATTTGGTTCTGTGCCTGTCAGGCTCACGAGATCCGACCGCCTGCGAACCGAGTTGACCTGCTCGCCGCGCGACATGGCCCATGTGGGCAACCTCGTGGTGCTCGGGTACAACGTCGAACTCGACCTCGGAAAGGTTGAACCCGAGCACGTGTTCGCTCTCTATCGGCGCGGCGACGACGAGCTCTTGCCGCTGCAACCCGACGATGAGCGGAACTTCCTCTCAGACCCGGTGTTTCGCGAGGAATTCGACAAGCTCCACCGCTTCTACGGCAAGGCCCGCTTTGTTGATCTGAGGGTCGCCGGCGGACAGATGCTGGCAGCGTTCAGCATCGGCGAACGAACCGAGGACCTGGTGGTCCTGCGCTGGACGGTGGACACGGCGGGTCGGGTCTCCTTCGTCGACGCACGCGGTGACCGCGACTATCGGTGGCCCAGCGCCCACGATTTCTCGTGGGTTGCCTGTGGACGAGACGACCAGGTAGCCGGCGCCCATCCCGCAGTAGCCGTCCTGGACGAGGTGTTCGTCGGCTTCCGCAATGGTCGCCTTCAGCTGAGAGTCGAGGACGGGACCCATGGAGGGTTTGTAGCGATCGAGGAAGCCGTCGACGACGCCGGCCAATCGCTCGCCGATGTGTCTGTGGCCTTCGCCCGAGTCGGTGACCAGATCGTCCTACTCAGGATCGGTCTCTACAACGAACCCGCTCGCTTCTACATCTACAGTCGACGCACGCGTTCGGTCGAACGCGTCGACGCCATCGGCAAGGCGGTCCGGGTGTTGCCCGGAGGTGAGGGTGTCGTGTTCCCCGGCGGCTATCACCTGGCCACGGCGGGAACCCGAGTGTTCGATCTCGGCACCGACGGGATGATCTTCGAGGAGATCGTGGCCTCGCCGAACGGCGAAGACCTGCTCTACGTGTTCCACCAACGCGACAAGGGCGAATACCTGCTGGCTCCGTACAACCTGGTCAGACGCGAGATCAACCAGGTCGTTCCTTGCCACGGATTCGCGACGTTCGACAACGGCGACACCGTCCTGTTCCGGGGCGGAGCCGACGATGCCGAGCCGAGGCGGGTTCACCCGATCCAGTGGTGGACAACCCCATTCGTCGACGACGACCACACGTCGAGTGCTCCTAGTGACGATGGCTGGGTGGCACGAGTAGGCAACGCCGATCTCGTGTCGGGCCTGGCCGATGTATTCGACGTGGGTCGTCTGCTCGACGAGTCCGACCCGAGCGAGCGCACCTGGGAGGCACTGATCATCGCCGCCCGCCGAGCGCTCGACACAAACCTCTGGTTGGCCGACCCCGAGGCCACCGACCTCCACGCCGCGATGCGCGACACCGCATCGACCGCCGGTCTGTTGGTCGACGAGTACACAAAGGTCCGCCGGCTCAGAGCCGATGCTGCGGCCCGCATCGACGAAGCAAGACGTTCGGTGGGCAGGCAGATCGCTGCTTCCGGTAACGCAACAACACCGACAGATGTTGTGTCTGCGCTGGGGTCCCTCAGACGTGCGCGCGGTGAGGTGACGCTCCTCGAAGACATCCCCGAGGTCGACGACGACGCAATCGTGGATCTGATCACCGATCTCGACAAGTCTCTCACCGCTCTGGCCGAGCGAGCCGGTGAGGTGCTCGACGACAACACGGCGTTCGACGAGTTCAGAACACGCCTGGACGACCTGACCATCGAGGGAACACAGGCCTCGACGGCCGGGGTGGTCGCCGAGACGGCCGCGCGGTTGGCGGTCGTGACGTCAGATCTGGACGCAGTGGTCGACGCTGTCGGGGCACTCGACAATGTCGATCCGACCGCACGTACCCGCATCGTGCGCCGGGTTGCCGACATCACAGCCGCGTCGAACAGGTCGCGCGCTGTGCTCGAAGCCAGGCGCCGCGAGCTGGCCGACAACGAAACGGCAGAAGCCTTCGACGCCGAGGTGGCGTTGCTCGAACAGACCCTGTCGGGGGCGGTCATGGCGACCACAACTCCCGACGAGGTCGACACCGAGCTGGCTCGACTTCTCGTCAACGCCGAACGCCTCGAGAGTCGCCACGGAGAAGACCCAGACCGGCTGATCCGAATCATCGAATTGCGCGACCGAATGAACGAGGTCTTCGGCTCACGTCGCTCCGAACTCGTCGATCAGAGGGCACAGAGAACCAAACGACTTGTCGATGCGGGCGAGCGGTTGCTCGTCACGATCCTGCGCCGCGCCGAGGAAGCAGAAGACGAAGCAGAGGTCGCCTCGCTATTCGCGGCCGATCAGATGGTGCTCCGGGTTCGCGATCTGGCCGGCGAGTTGGACGAGCTGGGCGAATCGGGTCAGGCCGCCGAGCTCAAGAATGCCCTCCGAGCCGGAGCCGAAGCCGCCCGTCGTACTGTCCGCGATCGCTCGGACCTCAGCGACGACGACGGAGCCCTGAGGTTCGGCCCGTTTCGATTCGCACCCAATCACCAACCCTTCGAGACCGTGATGTCGACATCAAATGGGCGCGTGAGTGTCGATATCACAGGAACCGATCTCTCGGTCGACGTCACGGACGAGCTGTCGGAATTTGCCGACCTGCTGAACCGCTCCTACCCGTCGGAATCACAAGAGGTCGCCAGATGTGAGTATCTCGCCTGGGCGGTCTACCACGATGCCGCTTCTGGGTCGAAGGTGTCAGAACTGCGTAGCGCAGCTGCCATACCCGAACACATCGCCGAACGAGTTCGCTCACACGCCGAGCGTCGACACGGTGAGGGGTACGAGATCGGGGTTCACGATCACGATGCCGCCGTTCTCTTGACCGCCCTGTTGACGACTGGCAGCACCGACGGTGTCGGCTATCCAGGTTCCGCGCGGGCCATCGGTCGCCTGTTTCTCAGCGAACTCGACGATCAGCAGCGGCAGGCGCTGGGGGCCGGTGTACAGGCCGCCCGAGTCGCTCTCGACTCCTTCGACGCCCACACGGTGTCGGACCGTCTGCAGAGAACGGTGTCCCAAGACCTCGCCAACATCGTCCCGACTCTGTCGCGCCGCGACTGCAGGGTGGCCGCTGGCTACATCTGCGACCAACTCCGTCCCACCGACGGGCTATTGCCGGCAACATCGACGGCCATCGAGCTGGTCGACGAGTTCGAGACTTCGGTCGAGTCTCGGATTCGTGATGTTGTCCTCACATCGATCGACAGCACCGACCTCTACGAGCGCTACACCCACCTCGCCGAGTGGCTCAGCGCTTTTGTCGCAGCCAATCCCCGGCTCGCACGCCTCGACTTCGATGTCGACGAGGCTGCCGCAATCCTCGCCACCCCGGGCATCGCCCACTTCGAACAGCCGACTTCGGGAGCCGTGACAGCAAGTGGTCTGGTCAGCGACCACCGCCACATCATCCAGGGGCAGATCTCGGTTCGGCTGGACGAGTTGGCGGCACGGGTCGGCCCGCTCTTCGACGAGATGGCCACCCGATGGCCTGCGTATCAGGAACTGCGCCGTGGCGTGACTTCAGCGGTCCGCGACGACATCGATCTCGACTCTCACCGGCCGGTGGTGATGGCCGGTTTTGTTCGCAACCGCCTGATCGACCGCACGCTCCTTCCCCTCGTCGGCGCCAACCTGGCTCGGCAGCTGGGTACCGTCGACTCGAACGACCTCAGTCGGTCGGGGCTCCTGGTCCTGACCTCACCCCCCGGCTACGGCAAGACGACCCTCATGTCTTGGATGGCAGCACGCCTTGGGTTGCTGATGGTGAAGGTGAACGGCCCCGCTCTCGGTTTCGCCACAACATCGCTCGATCCCGCCGACGCCCCCAACGCAACGGCCAGGGCCGAGGTGGAGAAGGTCAACCTGGCACTGGCGATGGCTCGCAATGTCGTGTTGTTCATCGACGACATCCAATTCACGAATCCCGAGTTCCTGTCTCGCTTCATCCCGCTCGCCGACGCAACCCGTCGCATCGAGGGAGTACACGCCGGACAAGCCCGCACCTACGATCTGCGTAGCAAACGATTCGCCATCGTCATGGCCGGCAACCCCTACTCGACCGCCGGTTCGCGGTTCGAGTTGCCCGACATGCTCGTGAACCGTGCCGACGTGTACAACCTCGGCGATGTCGCCGACGAACACGCCGCCGAATTCGCACTGTCGTATCTCGAGAACAGCGTGACCGCCTGCCCAGCGATTGCCCCCAGGTCGACGAAACTGATCGACGATGTCGAGGTGATGGTCGCCATGTCGCGCGGACGCAGAGCCGTCAGCTCCGATGGACTCGATCATCGGTGGGATTCCTCCGAGCTCGATGAGACCGTTCGGGTTCTCGAGTTGCTCGATCGAGCCGCAACCGTGGTCATGCAGGTCAACGACGCCTACGTCGACTCGGCCGCGAGCGCCGACGCCGATCGGGAAGCTCCCCCGTTCCTTCTCCAAGGTTCGTACCGCAACATGGCTCGAATATCGTCGCGAATCGTTCCGGCCATGACCGACGATGAACTGGCGGCCGTCATCGACGATCACTACGCGTCCGAAGCCCAGACGTTGACCGACAGGGCCGAGCAGAACCTGCTGGCCCTGGCTGCCCTTCGAGGAACCCTCGACGCGACAGATGAGAAGCGCTGGAAGGCGATCAAGGCGAACTTCGCCAGGGCAACGGCCGACCCCGCGGCCGACGTCGTTGCAGCGCTGGGTCGAATTGCCGACGCCCTCGGCCGACAATGACGCGCCGGCATCGTGCTACAACTGCTCGATGCCATCCCTGCACGACACCCCGATACCCAGCTCGCGCCTCGACGGCAAGGTTGCAATCGTCACGGGCGCATCCAGCGGATTTGGTGAGCGCTTCTCAAGAGTTCTCGCCGATGCCGGAGCCACGGTCGTGGCTTGTGCCCGGCGTCTGGACCGTCTCGAGCAGCTCGCCTCCGAGGTCGATGGAATCGTGGCAACCCAGTGCGACGTATCTTGCGACGATCAGTTGAGCGACGTCGTCGAATTCGCAAGCAGCCTTCCCGGAGACCTCGCCGTCCTGGTCAACAACGCCGGTTCGTCCGACGCTGTGACAAGGGCCGAGGACGAGGACCCAGCCGTGTTCAGGCGTGTGGTCGATGTGAACCTCAACGCATGTTTCGTGCTGGCTGCGATGACTGCGACGAGGATGATCGAACGAGGAACCGGTGGGAGCATCGTCAACATCGGGTCGGTGCACGGCTTCGTGTCAGCTTCGCCGAACCATCAGGCCGCCTACGTCGCCTCGAAGGGAGCCATTCACACCCTCACCAAGGAGTTGGCGGCTCAATGGGCTCGGCACTCGATCAGGGTCAACACGATCGCGCCGGGTTACTTCGAGACCGAATTGACCCACCTGATGTTCCATGGCGAAGCCGCCGCTGGCGGGAGACGCTACATCGAGAGCGGAACGTACCTTCGCCGAGCCGGCATCGAGGGTGAACTCGACGGTGCCCTACTGCTGTTGGCGACCGATTTGGGAAGCTACATCACCGGACAGACGATCACAGTCGACGGCGGCTGGACGTCGAAGTAGCGTGCGGCGGTCGGTCCGACAAGAAGTTCTCGATATTCCGTTGGTCCAATCAGCACAATGGACACAAGAAGAAGTACAAGGAGGAATGATGAAGATCAACGAGGCGAATACAGAACGAATCGCCCGCACGGTGCTTGGCATCGTGCTGATCATCGTCGGATTTGTCGCGGTTGGCGGAACGCTCGGCGCGCTTCTCGGAATCGTGGGCCTCATCGCTCTCGTCACGGGCGCTGTCGGGTTCTGCCCGTTGTACCGACTGTTCGAGTTCAGCACCGCTGAAAAGACCAAATCCTGACAACCGAGCCCGATGTGCTCGGGGTGCCTGCGACGAACGGTCTCCGACCCCGAAGGGTTCGCCTAGGATTTGCCCGATGACACCAGTCAAGAAGATCATGACGGTCGATCCGACCACAATCGACAGAGCCGATCCGCTTTCCGCCGCGATGTCTGCCCTCGAATCAGCCCCGTACCACCACCTCGTCGTCACTGAGAACGATCAGCCGGTCGGGATGCTCTCGACCACAGATCTGGTCCGGTTGCTCCACGACATGGAGTTCGAGATCGACGGACCTCTCCGGAACACGATCGACGAGTACTACACCATCGAAGACGCGATGTCGGTGGGCCTTCAATCGATTTCGGCGACGTCCTCGGTGCGCGATGCCGCAATCATCTTGTCTCAGGGCACCTTCCACTCGATCGTTGTTCTCGACGAGGACCGGCTCGCCGGCATCGTCACGACCACCGACCTGGCCCGCTACATCGTCGACACCACCGAACAGTGACCACAACGGTGGGTCCGGCGAGGGGTTGTCCCCCAAGCACCCCCCGAACCCCCTACGGGGCATCGCCCAATCCCCCATCGACGCCTAGGGGGATCGGGCTCCCACCTACCCGACGACAAGGGTGGATTCTCCCCGATGACCTCGGATCGGATTCTCCGTACGTTGATGTCACACACCAACAACGGTGTGGATGCACAACAACACGGCGCCGGGCGCCGAGAAGCACGAAAGAGGCACGACAATGGCGGATGACACCATGATCTTCGACAAGCTCTACGACATCATGTTCGGAGAAAAGCAGCAGGCCTGGGCAGAAGCCGACGCCGACGGCCGGCAGGAGATGCTGGTCCAAGACGGCCTCGACGACCTGACCCCCGAAGACCTGCACGAAGCTGTAACGCTGATGAGCGAAGAGCTTCCTCCCGAGCAGGCAAGCATGCTGGCTCCGGTCACAACCTCGTCAAACGACATGGACATGACCACGGCGACGAACCAGGCGGCGGCCGTTTCCAACGCCGCCGATCAGGGTGTCGACGTTGCCGACACCACGGTCCAGTCGGGCCCGGTCATCAACCAAGCCGTCGAGGGCGACACCAACGTCGCCGGCGGCGATATCGGTGGCGTCAGCCAGGTCGATGCCGGCATCGCTGCATCGCCGACCACCACAGGTCCGGTCTCGAGCCCCGCACCTGCTCCTGCTCCTGCACCCGCTCCGACTGCAGCACCGACGCCTCCTCCGGCTCCCCCGGTTGTCGACGCCACCGACCCTGTCGAGGCGATGTCGCAACAGATCACCTACTACGTCACGAACGTCACCAACCACATCGACCAGAGCACGGTCAACAACGTCGACGATCGCGACACAAACATCGACGCCAGCACAAACATCGACGGCGATGTGAGCGCCAAGAACTTCGACGTCGAGAACGACATCCAAACAGCGGGCGATGGAGCGGTTCAGGTAGGCGAGAACGCCGAAGTCGAGGACTCGAACATCGCAACCGACGGCGCCATCGCAGCCGACGGCCCAGTCGAGGGTGCGATCACCGGTGAGGTGATCGGCTCGACGGTCGTCCAAGGTGATGTGTCCGGTGGAACGGTGACCGGCGATGTCGACGGCGTGGTCAACAGCGGCGACGGCGATGTCACAGGCACCAACACCGGCGAGGTTGGCGGCGACATGACCACCAACACCGGCGACGGCAACGTGGCAACCAACGGTTCGGAGGTGACCGATATCGACGCCAGCGGTGGCGACGCCACCGTCGCAACCGACGGCTCCGAGGTCACCCAGGTCGACGCCAGCGGTGGCAGCGGAACCACAGTGGTCGGCGACGGCAACATCACCGCCACCGACGGTTCCCAGGCAGCTGGTGGCGACGCCATCGACAGCGAAGGCAATGTCAACACGGGCGCCGGCGACCAGACCGACCTCAGCATCGGCGACATCTCGAGCGGCGACGACCTGAACCTGAACCTCCAGGGCGACCAGACCGTCACCGACGTCGAGACGACGAACGAGGACAACGACACCACCACGACCACCATCGAGGACAACGACACCACAACCACAACCCTCGAGGACAACGACACCACAACCATCGAAGACAACGACACCACAACCATCGAAGACAACGACGTCCTCGAGGACAACGACACCACCACCATCGAAGACAACGACGTCCTCGAGGACAACGACACCGACATCAACACCGAGATCGACACCGACATCAGCACCGAGATCGACACCGATCTCACGACGATCGACGATTCGAACGTTGCTGACCACGGCTCGGCGTTGTCCGAGGACTTCGGCACTGCGGTCGCCGACAGTGTCGACGTCACCGAAGAAGCCAACTTCGACACTGGCGACGTGGAGATCCTCGACTGAGCTGGATTTCCAACCCGACTTAGCGACAAACTCGGGTCCCGGCCACCGGTCGGGACCCGAGTTCTCTCTTTTCATGGACGTAGATGTGAACACCGAACAGCAGACATCAAGACGCAATCGAGCCACCGAAATCGTCGAGGCTGTCAAGGGTGCAGCCACCCGCCTCGAACGCGCAGACCTCGTGACAAGACTCAGGACCACAACAGCTCGACTCGCCGAACCCGAGGTCACCGTCCTGGTCATCGGCGAGTTCAAGCAGGGGAAGTCGAGCCTGGTCAACGCCCTGGTGAAGGCGCCAGTATGTCCCGTCGACGACGACGTGGCCACGGCCGTCGCAACCGTCATCGGCTACGCCGAACACTCCGAAGCTTCGATCACCTGTGCCGGCCCCGAAGGCTCCGACGAGGATGTACGTCACGAGATCAAGCTGAACGACGCGGCCGCCTTCGTGGTCTCGGGTCACATTGCAGGCACCAACCAGAAGGTGCACACCGTCGAGGTCAGGATTCCCCGCCGGATCCTGCGAGCCGGGTTGCGTGTGGTCGACACCCCTGGCGTCGGAGGCCTCGAGTCGGCCCATGGCAAGGCGACCATGGGCGCTCTGGCCATGACCGACGCTGTTGTCTTCGTCACCGACAGCTCTCAGGAATTGACAGCGAGCGAGCTCGAGTTCCTGGTCATCGCATACGAACGCTGCCCCAACGTCATCTGCGCCATGAGCAAGATCGATGTCTACCCGCGCTGGAGGAAGATCCTCGAACTCAACGAGCAACACCTCGCGAACGCCGGTCTCGAAATCGACATCTTTGCTGTTGCCTCGCCACTTCGAACCAAGGCTCTCGACCTGAACGACCCCGAGATGCACGACGAGAGTGGTTTCCCCGCCCTGGTCGAGCGCGTCGAACAGAAGATCCTCGCCGAGGCAGAGACAATCCACGTCACTGCAGCGATGACGGACGTCAGAGCAGTCGCCGGCCAGCTGCTCGACACCGAGACCACGATGCGAGACGTACTTGCCGACCCCGCGAGCCGAGAGGAACTCGAGACCAAGGCTCGGGAGGCCAAGGAGCGAGCCGAGAACATGAAGGCCGCTGCATCGCGGTGGCAGGTTGTCCTCAACGACGGCATCTCTGACCTGACATCGAACACCGACCACGACCTGAAGACACGAACCCGGACCCTCGTCGCAGAGATCGATGTGCTCATCGACGAGAACGATCCGGCCAAGATCGGCGACGAGCTCTTCCCGATGGTCGAGGAACGGCTGATGGCAGACATCGCCGAGAACTACCATCTCCTTCGACGCGATGCCCTCGAGTTGTCGGAACGTGTACTCGACGTGTTCGAGCTCGATGCCATCGCCGACGTGAAGGTCGCAACCCCCGACGAGGTCCTCGCCGGGCGAAAGACCCTAGACGTCGAGGTTGCCGAAGCTCCTTCCTATGCCCAGTCGATGCTCACGGGCATGCGTGGGAGCTATGGCGGCATGTTGATGTTCGGCATGCTCGGTTCGCTGGTCGGACTGGCTACCTTCGGGCCCATCAGCCTGGCGGTCGGGGGTTTGCTGGGCCGCAAGGCCGCCAAGGAGGAGCGCGAACGCCAGCTCACGATGCGCCGCCAGCAAGCCAAGATGGGCATCAAGAAGTACCTCGATGAGGTTGTCTTCGGCGTGACGAAACACAGCCGTGACACCCTTCGCCAGGTCCAGAGAGATCTGCGCGATACGAACCTCGAAAGGGCCAGGGAGCTGGCCACAACGGCCACAGAGTCGCTGAAGGCAACCCAGGTCGCGCTGAAGACCGGCCAGGCCAAACGCAAGGAGAAGATCAAGAAGCTCGATGCTTCGATCGATCAGCTCGAGCGCATCCTCAAGGCCTCGGTAGAGGTCCTGTCATGAACCGGCCACGACCGAGCCGCACGGAGACGGCCCAAAGGGCCGGCCAGAAGGCGAGACCAAGACACAGCCGCACGGAGACGGCCCAAAGGGCCGGCCAGAAGGCGCGGGTGCTGCGATGACGGTCCTGAGCGATGAGCTGTCGATGCTCGCTGGTTTGGCTTCGCGCCTCGTGGCGGGCACGGGAGCCCAACAACAGATCGACGAGGCAAAACGGCGACTCGACCAGCCGCTTCGGGTTGCCATCGCCGGCAAGGTGAAGGCAGGAAAGTCCACACTGTTGAACGCCCTCGTGAGCGAACGGTTGGCCCCGACCGACGCTGGCGAGTGCACCACGGTGGTCACCTGGTACCGCGACGGGTCGACCTATCGGGTCACGATGCACCCTCATGCCGGCGATCCAGCTCAGCTGCCGTTCACCCGCGAGGAGGGTTCGCTGAACATCGATCTGAGAGGCACCCCGACCGACCAGATCGAACGCCTCGAAATCGAGTGGCCATCGACGGCTCTGTCCGATGTGACCCTCATCGACACGCCTGGTATCGATTCGATCAGCACACACCTCTCGGACCGGACCCGCGACTTCCTCACACCAGACGATGGAGCGAGCACGACCGACGCTGTGTTGTACCTGATGCGGCACCTGCACGCTAGCGACGTCCGATTCCTCGAAGCGTTCCACGACCAGGAAACATCGAGGCCGAGTGCCATCAACTCGATCGGCATCTTGTCGAGGGCCGACGAGATCGGTGTCGGCAGGCTGGATGCACTCGCGTCGGCGCGGCGGATATCGAAGCGTTATGGAGCCGACCCGAAGATCAAGCGGCTGTGTCAAACCGTCATACCAGTAGCCGGACTACTCGCCGAAACCGCCGGAACCCTGCGCCAGGACGAGTTCCGCGTCCTCCTGATGCTTGCAGAGGCTGACCGATCAGCGGTCGATCCTCTGATGTTGACCGTCGACAGGTTTGTCAACGCGGAGACCGATCTGCCAATCACGCCGATCGAACGCTCCGAACTGCTAGACCGCTTCGGCATCTTCGGCGTTCGCCTGGCATTTGTGTTATTGCGCCAGGGACGGGCCACCACCAGCACCGAATTGTCGAACATGCTCGTCGATCGCAGCGGCCTCGGCGAACTCCGACGAATCCTCCACAGCCATCTGACGGCTCGCAGCGACGTTCTCAGGGCCAGATCTGCTCTGCTGACCTTCGACCGTGTCGTCAGCTCGGTCCCCGGGGTCAACTCGCGTGAATTCGACGTGGAGCTCGAGCGCATCATGTCGAGTGTGCACGAGTTCGCAGAGGTTCAGCTGCTGAATGCGATCCGCTCTGGATTCGTGAACATGTCCGAACCAGATGCCGAAAGGGCCGAACGTTTGCTCGGAACTCATGGCGGGCTCGCTCATCAGCGGCTCGGGGCCGACCAGAACACCGAGGCGGGCGAGTTGTCCAGATTGGCCATCGGCCAGCACACCTACTGGCAGCGTCTGGGCGAGAATCCCCTGATGCCCCGCGAAACGATCGAAGCAGCGCGCATCCTCACCCGTACGTGTGAAGGCCTGCTGGCGGCGGGGCGTGCGGCCCAGGTCTAGTCGACGGGAGAAGTCGTGACGGGCGAAAGGTGTCCCCGGCCCAGCGCGCGAGGTTCTATTTCGCCGTTTCGAGTTCGACGCGGATCAGCTCGAGCATCTCTGCTCGCGATGAGACCCCAAGCCTCTGGCGTATGCGGGCGACATGGTGTTCAACCGTCTTGGGCGAGATGAACAGCTTGGCGCCGACCTGTTTGTGGGTGTTGCCGTCGCTGATGAGAGCGGCCACCTCCATCTCGCGTTCGGACAACTTCGCGGACAACGGGGCGTGCGCTGCGTCGCTTGCGCGCAGATCAGCCCTCATCTCGCGAGCTGCAGCCAGGAGGTTCTTGGCCGCCGCCTGGTCGTCGATATGCATCGCCGCCGTCCCAACAATACGTGTCGCCTCCCACCGATAGCCGAGATTGCGGAGTGCTCCGCCGGCAGTCGTCACAGCCTGCGCGTCTACAGAGCCGTGCAGCGAGCTGCACCACACCTTCATGGCCGCGACCAATTCACCGGGCCGACCTTCGAGCGGACCGATGGACTCGAGTCGATCGACTAGTGCGGGCAACCGTTCCCTCCTGTCGGCAGCGATAGTGACCTGCAGATCGATCCACGCGAGAAGAACCTGCACCGGCTGCTGGACACAGAACTCCATTGCCCGATCGCGCGCAACACACGCAGCATCCGCAACGTCGAGATCGCCGACCCTCGCCACGCCCGCCATGACTTCTCCGTACGCGGCCAGACCGAGAAGGTCGGGCGGTTGCAGAAGGACCTCGTGTAGAAGCGGCCGTAGCTGATGCAGGCGAGAGATATCGTTCGAGCGGCGAGCGGCGCCCGCGGCCACCGCAACCGACACCAGCCGGTCCACTGGCCCGAGATCGGACCAGTCCGCCAGAGGGTCTATCGACGTCTTGACCGCACCTCCGAGCACGGACACGAGCTCGCTTCGAAGTACCCGGCTGCGCCGGATGGCGTCGGTACGCGACGGCGCCGCGAGAGCGCGGTCACAGATTCGACGCGAATAGCCGAGGTCGCCTACATACAGGCCAAGCCAGGTTGCGAACGAATTGGCGGAGAAAGGAAGTCGCTGCTCGCGCAACACCGCCAGCTCGAGGGCGCTGGCATCGGCGGCGCTCGCAAGCGAAGCAATCCATTCACCCGTACCCAGCAAGCAGACCGAAACCGCCACCAACCGGGCAACCTCGGCCTGGGGATCGGCCAACGGGCGGCTTCCCAGCGCAGCGGTGACGATGTCGTAGTCGTCGTCGAGCGAGCCTGCGATCACTCGACAGAGCCCAGCCGACATGTGTGCGATGTCGCCGACATCGCCCGGCCTACCCGCCAACATTGGCATCAGGGCACCGGCTGCCTGCGACGGGCGCCGCGCGTCCACGTAGGCGTTGGCGACGGCAAACAACTCATCGACCCGGTTGCCATCCTGGAACAGCGGCCCGGCGGCTCGAATAGCTTCGAGGGGTCGTCCCTGCCGCACATTCACCACCACACGGCGAGTGGCGACCTCGAGTCGATCAGCGCCGCCCGATTCGGCGCGCTCGAGCCACTCCGCCGCGAGATCGGGTGCATCGTCGACGAGATGGTCACATGCGGCCAAGAACACATCGACCGCCAACGCCGAGTGTTCGCCGCCGGCGAGCAGGTGTTCGGCGCGGGCGACCACCGCGTCCGAACGCCCGGACAGCGCCGATGCAACCGTCAGGTGATAGCGGCTTCGCTCGGTAGGCGGCTGGAGTTCGGGTACGACGACGGCGATCAGGGGAACCGGTTCGGCCCCGTCGGCGTCGAGAAACCCCTCGTCGTCGATCTCGAACATCGCTGCACCGAGGGCGCGGTGGTCGGCGACACCGTCCAGTTGCTCAACCAGGTCATCGTTGGGCGATGCCCCGAAACACATCGCGAGCAGGAGTTCCCTCGCACCCTGGGACAACAGCGACACCTTCGACCTGACCCCCTCGGTCACATGAGGTGGGGCAGCTGATCCCCCGACCCAGGCTTCATGGGCCGACGAATCGGTGTCACACGAGTCGGCCAGGAGATCGATCAGGCCTGTCACTCCTCCGCAACGACCGACAGCATGGTCGACTGCGACGGGTCCCAGGCCGCCGAGCGGACCCGATGCGACGTAACGACGGGCCGATTCATCGTCAAGATGTCCCAACACCACCGCAGGATGACCGAAGGTCAGGATCGAGTCGAGATGAGCAAGGTGGTTTCGGTCCAGTCGCGGGCGGTGGCCCACGACCATCTCGAGTCCGAGCGATTCACGCGACTCGGCCAACCCGGCCAACAGACCCAGGGTCTCTGGATCCAACCACTGGGCATCGTCGACCACGAGGATTCCGTCGGTTTCGAGCCCGCCCAATAGTGCTCTCTGGGCCTTCAGCCGGGCCAGTCGTGTTCCACCTTCGAGGAGTTTCTCCAGGACATCGAAGGGCAATACCGCCTCGAGGGACTCGTATGGTTCGGATGTCGCGAGCCTCCCGCCCCTGATCCATCGCGTTGGCTTCGACGAACCGCTCGCCGCCGCGATCGCCCGCAGGGCAGCCGTCTTGCCTGCGCCCCCCTTGCCAATGACGACCCACCCCGATCGGCCGGGAGCGCAAAGATGATCGAGATCCAGATCCTCACGCATCGTGGTGATCTTCGCGCAACGACGAGCCGCTTGCACGCTGAACGTGTCTCACCGATCGCCGAGCCGCTCGTCCACCACCGTCACCCCCACGCTGAGGCGGGCCGATCTCACACTAGGTGGTCAGCCGGGAACGAACTCGGCCGGAATGTCGACACAGTCGAACTTTTCAGGGTCGAGGACACCGTGCTGCGAATCGGTCGGGGTCACACACAGCTGGGTGGCCCCGGACGGCACATTGCTCATCGACAGCGACGTTCCGGCCGTCGAGTACGGAATCTGATCGGTCAGATCCCAGGATCCCCTGACCGTCTCACCCCAGGAATCGAAGTTCAAACCGACCTGCGACGGCCGGAACACGTCGAAGAAGAAGTGCACGTGGATGTTGCCGACATCTGGCGAGAAATTGTGGGCCGTCCATGTCACGCTCAGCTCGCCGTCGACCACATCGATCTCCTCGATGACCGAACAGAATCCGAGGCACACGAACGGAGGTTCGGTCGTTGTGGTGATCTCGGCCTCGGTCGTTGTGGTCGCCTCTGTGGTGGTGACCTCGACCACGGTCGTTGTGACAGCCGCAGCCGTTGTCGACGTGTCTTCGTCAACGGTGAAGGGCGATTCGCCAGCCACGATCTCATCGTCGCCTGAATCGCCGCCTCCGCCCAGGAACACCACCCCAGCGATGATGGCGACGATGACCACCACAGCGATACCGATGAGCAGGCCCTTGTTTGGACCATCCGGTGGTGTTGTAGCCGTATGGTCCAACGGGGCTGCAGCGGCGGCGGGAACGATTGGTTCGGAAGGCACAACCGGTTCGGAAGGCGCAACCGCTTCAGAGGGCGCAATCGGTTCGGGGGGTACAACGGCCGCAACGGCTGCACCCGTATCTTCGACGCTGACCGGGTGGGTTGCGCCCTCGTCGGCAGCCGCCCTGGCAGCCCCGAGTGCGACCGAGTGTTTCGGGTGTGCATCGATGGCGATGGGGCGGCCCAGCTCGCCACCGACCATTTGGCCGATCAGCGGTATGCGGCTGCTACCGCCGACGAGAAGAACCAGATCGATTTGTTCCATCTCGAGATCGGCGGTTCGCACTGCGCGGCGCATCGCCGAGATAGCGTCGGCGAGGCTGGGTCGGATCAGTTGCTCGAACTCGCCGCGAGTGAGGCGGACCTCGGTCTGAACGTTCGGCAGCACGACGGGGATTGCCGCCTCGGTGTCGCCCGAAAGCGCTTCTTTTGCCTCCACACACTCGGCTCGAAGGCGCGCCACAGCTGCGAGAGCGGTCGGATCGGTAGGGTCGAGTTCTTGAAGGGCACCTCCGAGAGACCGTCCTACAAATCCGAACACCGCCTCATCGAAATCGATACCACCGAGGCGTTCAATGCCCTCGGGACGACCGAGGAACTCGAAACCAGCCTCGGTCTTCTTCAAAGTCGCTGCGTCGAAGGTGCCCCCACCCAGGTCGAACACAGCCACGATCATCCCGGGATCGATGCGCTCCATGCTCGCGTAATGGATGGCGGCGGCCTCGGGCTCGGTGAGCGTGACAACATCTTCGAGGTTGGCCATGCGCACTGCTTGCTCGAGCAAGTCGAGCTTGTACGGACCCCAGTTCGCCGGGTGTGTCACAGCAACCCGGCCGGGGTGCGAACCCTCGCGTTCGCTGACCCGCTCGATAACCCAGCTGAGCAGCTTCGCCGACAATGCCTCGGCTGAATAGGGGGTACCGCCCAGGAGGATCGGTGTCGGGTCGCCGATGCGTCTCTTGAACTCGCGGACCACCCGGTTCGGTTCGGTGACCCCTCGGCGATTGGCGGCCTCGCCGGTAAGGACCGTCCCGTCTTCTCCCAGGTAGATGACCGACGGAATCGTCGAGGTGCGATTGCCCAGCTCGAATATGCGTGTGCGCCCATCGCGCCGGATCGCGGCCGAGGTGTATGTAGTGCCAAGATCTACACCGAGCTGATAGGTCAAAGCACCCTCCCAGGCTGACTCCCAACGCTGCGACCATAGCGGAGAGCCACGCAGATTCGCTCGGCTGATGGCGTACGCTCGAAGCGATGTCTTCATCACCAGGGACAGGATGTGTCAGCGGTGAGCGAGCCAGGCCATGAGCCGACGACTCGCCGGACTTGTCATACCCGCCTTCACAACCCGTCGCGACGCGGATCTCGGCATCGGGGACACCCGGGCTCTCATCGAGTGGATCGCGTTGGCCGCCGACCACGCGGTCGGGCTTCTCCAGCTCCTTCCCATCAACGAGGTGGGCTCTGACGACAGCCCCTACGACGCACTCTCGTCGGTTGCTCTCGAGCCGCTCTATCTGGCGATGGAAGAGGTCCCCGGGATCGATCCCTCCGAGGTTGCAGCAGCGACGGCCGAGGTGTCACCGGGACCCGTCGACTACGACGAGGTACGTCGCAGGAAGCGGCGCCTCCTCGACAGCGCGTGGAAACGCTGGCCCCAGGCCGAACCGGGGCTTCACCACGAGTTCGACCGGTTCCGACGAGCCGAAGCCGCCTGGCTCGACGACTACGCCAACTTCCGAACGCTGGTCGAGGTGTTCGGCTCCGCCATCTGGGACGAGTGGCCAGACGAGGTTCACGACCCGACCGAGGCTCGAGCGTGCGCTGCCGAACACAGCGATCTCACGGAATTCTTCGCTTGGGTCCAGTGGTTGTGTTTTGGACAGTGGCTCGCAGTTCGTCGGTTCGCCGACGAACGAGGCGTCCAGCTCATGGGCGACATACCGATCGGCATCGGAAGATACTCGGCCGATGTCTTCTTCCAGCGCGACGACTTCGACCTCGAATGGTGTGGTGGTGCACCTCCCGAGACCATGTTCAAACACGATGAGTTCATCCGGCGGTGGGGTCAGAACTGGGGAATCCCGCTCTACGACTGGGCGAAGATGCGCTCGGAGGACTATCCGTGGTGGCGCCGACGGATCCAGAAACTGACCGACATCTTCCATGTGTTTCGAATCGATCACATTCTTGGGCTCTACCGCATCTACGCCTTCCCGTGGCTCCCCCAGTTCAACGAGCAGTTCCTCGCCTTGACGGGGGCCGAAGCAGCCGAACGAACCGGTGGCGTGTTACCGCGCTGGGTTCCACGCCCCGACGATCTCGAGACGAACCGCGACGCGAACCGAGCCGACGGCGACCACAGACTGAAGATGGTCATCGACGCTGCCGGCGGAGCGCAGGTCGTCGGTGAAGACCTCGGTGTTGTCCCCGACTACGTCAGACCCCACATGACCTCGCTCGACGTGGCGGGCTTTCGCATTCCCCATTGGGACGCCGACGACGATGGCAAGGTGATCTCGCCCGACGAGATCGACGAGTGCACGTTCGCCACATACGCGACCCACGATCACGACCCACTGGCAAGCCTGTGGCTAGACCTCGCAGAGCGCTCGACCAACGTCACCGACACCGACGACGCGATCGAGGCAGCCGAGCTGTGGCAACGCCTGGCCGCCTTCGGCGATATCGAGCCGAACGGCCCGTTCGGAGACCAGGAGCGATGGGCACTCATCGATGCCCTGATGGCAAGCCGGTCGAGGTACGCAGCCGTCATGATCACCGACCTGTTCGGGCTCGAGGACCGCATCAACCAGCCGGGCACGGTGGGATCACACAACTGGGCGTTCAGACTCTCCGAAACAGCAGCCGACAGCCGCAGGCGGCCCGAGTGGAGACGGCTCGCTGTCTCCATCAAGTCCTCCGATCGCGAAGCCGACCGCTAGAACGCGGCCGACCCTTCTTGCGCCGAGCCCGCCCAACACGACCGCCTGTTCTAGCGAACGACGACTTCGGCTTCGATCTCGACGGGGATCGACCACGGCAGCGACGCCATTCCGACCGCTGAACGCGAGTGCACACCAACATCGGGACCGAACACCTCGAGAATCAGGTCGGAGAACCCGTTGATAACCGCCGGATGATCGGTGAAGTCGGCGTCAGCATTCACCATTCCCAGAGCCTTCACCCAGCCATGTACACGATCGAGGGTGCCCAGCTCGCGTTGCAACGAACCGAGGATCGACAACCCGACAAGCCTGGCGGACACATACCCCTGTTCGACTGTCAGGTCTGTACCCAACTTTCCGAAGGGCCCTGCGAGCGATCCATCGCTCGTCTGAGGGGCATGACCCGAGATCATTGCCCTGTTGTCGACAACATGGACGAAGGCGAACGGAAGCACCACCCCGGGAGGGGTGACAACCGGTGGTGGAAGCACGACGTCGAGTTCGGCCAGCCGATCTTCGATCTTTCCCATCCCCGAACACTACGACGCACAGCCGGGGGCGTGCCCGCCGAACACTCGGCGCGTGCCCGCTGAACACAATGCCGACATTTGGCCCTTGTCAGTGCTTCCGCACACCGGTATTGGTTGACTCGTGCACATGCAAGAGTTCCAAGATCGGGTCGCTTCGATTATCCGGGCGAACCATCTCGCCTACGACCAGAAGCTGCGGCAGCTGGCGTCCTTGGCCCTCGAGGCGATGCCATATCCCGAGCTTTCTCAGGAGTGCAACGAGGCTTTCGACAAGGGCATCATCTGCGACATGTACGAGGGCAACACCCCGTACACGGCGAGGTACATACTCCCCGACTACGAAAAGGCGGTGTCAGAGGGCATCGAGTATCTCGAACTCGAACCTCCCCAGAACCTGCCCGATGCGCTGGCGTTCCTCCAGATCATGTACGCCAACGTCCCGTCGGTCACGACATATCCCGTCTATCTGGGCGATCTCGACAAGGTCCTCGCACCCTTCGTCGACGACTCGATCTCCGACGACGATCTCGACACCATGTTGCGGCGGTTCTGGATTGGCATAGACCGGATGCAGCCCGACGCCTTCGCCCACACAGATCTCGGGCCTCACGACAGTCGAATAACCCGCTCGATCCTTCGTGTCGAGCGAACGCTACGCCAGGCGGTTCCCAACATCACCCTCAAGGTCGACCCCGACATCACGCCGGATTCGCTCGTTCAAGAGGCCGTGTTGACGGTCTTCGAGACCGCAAAACCCCATTTCGTGAACCACCCGATGATGGTCGGCGATCACGGTGAGAGGTACGCATCGGTCAGCTGCTACAACTCGCTGAAGATCGGTGGCGGTTCACACACGTTGGTGCGGTTGAACCTGAAGGAGGCGGCGCTTCGTCACGAGGGCTCGGCCGAATTGTTCCTCGAATCGACCCTCCCTCACTACGTCGAACTCACCGCAGAACTGCTCGAGGCACGTATCCGCTCGTTGGTCGAAGACCAGCGGTTCTTCGAGAGCAGCTGGCTCGCCGCTGAGGGGTTCATCTCGCTGGAGCAGTTCTCGGCGATGTTCGGCATCTTCGGACTGGCCGAGTGCGTCAACATCTTGATGCAACACGAAGGAAAGACCAGCGAACGCTACGGACACGGCGAGTTCGCGGACGCCTTCTCGGTGCGGGTTGTCGAGCGGGTGGCAGAGCTGGTCGCGTCGAGACCTCAGCCGTACTGTGAGGGCGGAGGCGGGTATGCCTACCTTCACTCACAGAGCGGCATCGACCTCGACGACAAGGTGACGGCCGGAACACGTATTCCTGTCGGCGAGGAACCCGAGCTACTCGATCACATCTTGACGTGTGCCCCACACCACCACCTGTTCGCGTCGGGCGTCAGCGACATCTTCCACTTCGACGAGACGGCACGGCGCAACCCCCGAGCGATCGTCGACGTGATCCGAGGAGCGTTCGAATCGGGAATGCGCGACTTCACCTTCAACCTCGACTCGAACGAGTTCATCCGCATCACCGGGTATCTCGTCCGCAAATGCGACATCGTCGACATCGACGAGATCGGGTCACGACACACCAGCGACTTCCTCGCCGCAGGAACCGAACGCGGCTACCACCTGACCGAACGGGCTACGAAACGGGTCGGATCTCATGAACGAGACCCACGGCCTGGTCACTGACACCATCCCATTCTCGAACGTCGACGGCCCGGGCAACCGGTTCACCGTCTTCCTTCAGGGCTGCAACTTCAACTGCGTGGCCTGCCACAACCCATACACGATCGGTGTGTGCGACGACTGTGGCGCCTGCGTCGAGGGCTGTCCCACCGGAGCCTTGGTCATCGGCTCCGACGGTGTCGACTGGAATCAGGACGCCTGCGACGGCGGCGACCAATGCACCAGCGTCTGCCCGATCGACGCGACCCCGAAGGCGAAGCGACGGTCTGTGAGGTCGTTGCTGATCGACATCGAAAGAGCAGCGCCGTTCCTCTCCGGCGTCACGGTGTCGGGCGGAGAGGCAACCCAGCAGGCCGACTTCGTCGATGCCCTGTTCACGGCGATCAAGTCGAGCACGAACCCCAGAGTCGCCCGGCTCAGCTGCATGGTCGACACGAACGGTGCCGTCGACACCTCCGTGTGGAACCGGCTCAGCGGAGTGATGGACGCAGCGATGGTCGACCTCAAGTGTTTCGACGATGGCATTCATCAGCAGATGACAGGGTCCTCCAACAACAGGACTCTCGAGTCGATCGAACACCTTGCCCACCTCGGGTTGCTGTACGAGGTCAGGTTGCTCCTGGTGGCAGGGATCAACGACGAACCGAACCTACTGGGACGAACCGGAACCTGGTTGGCCGAGGTCGACCCCTCGATGCGGATCAAGCTCATGGCGTATCGCTCGCACGGAGTGCGCCCCGCCGACCCTCCACTCGTCGAACCGGGTCGCGACCTCATCGACAGAGCCAGTGGCGCCCTCACCGGTGCATCGGCGGACTTCGACATCACCCTCGTGTAAACCGTGGCGCTGCCCCTGGGCGAGCCGGGCTATCGCGGGATGACGTAGCCGACACTTTCGCGATCCCAGGCTGCACCAACCCCCTCGTCGCGGAGGCCTTGTTTGCGTAGCTTGCCTGTCGGAGTCTTGTCGAGTTCGTTCACGAACTCGACAAATCGGGGCACCGCATACCTGGGCATGTTGTCACGACAATGATCGAGCAGATCGACCGGATCGAGATCGACGCCCTCGATCAGCACAACGGCGGCTTTCAACTCGTCCTCACCGCCGGCATCCTCGATCCTCACGCCCACGACAGCGCTCTCCTGAACCGACCCGTGGTTGTTGATCACCTGCTCGACCTCGAATGACGAGATGTTCTCACCCCTGCGCCGAATGCGGTCCTTGATGCGGTCCACGAAGTGAAGGCGACCCTCGACATCGATCCTTCCGGCATCGCCGGTGTGGAACCACAGGTTCCGCCATGCCTCGACAGTCCTGTCGGGCATCTTGTCGTAGCCCGCCATGAAACACGACGGTTCCTTCGGTCGGACTGTGATCTCTCCGACCTGGTCGACCGCCAGTGGTTCGTCCGTGTCGGGTTCGACGATCCGCACCTCGAAGAGGTCGTCGAGCGGGTGACCTGCACATCCAGGGATGAGATCGTCACCGTGCCGCGTGTAGGCGATCATGTTGCACTCGGTCATGCCGAACCCCTGGAACAGCTTCACGCCGAACCGTTGCTCGAACTCGGTACCCCACTCGTCGGAAATCGGAACCGCCATTACCAGGCGAAGCCGGTTGTCCCTGTCGTGTTCGGTGACGGGCTGACGAACGATGAACTCGGGCATGACCCCGAGAGCGTTTGTGAGGGTGGCATCACACGCCCGGACCTCGTCCAACCAACCTGTGGCTGAGAAACGTTTGGCCACCGTGGCCGAGGTTCCCGCGATAAGGCATCCGATGACTTGCATCAACATGCCGTTCGCATGGAACAGGGGCATACAGACGTAGTAGTGGTCATCCTCGGTCGCACCTACCGACGTGCTCAATCCGAGCCCGAACACGTAACAATGTGCGTGCGGCATCAGCACACCTTTCGACGGGCCCGTGGTCCCGGAGGTGTACATGATCATCGCGATGTCGCTCGGCTGTGGCTCGAGTACCTGTCCGGCGGCTCCCGTCGCCACCAGCTGCTCGAAGGTCGACCAGCGAGCCAAGGGGAAGGCGCTACAGGAGTCAGCGTCGGCGGGGCCACCGATGACAACAACAGCCCTCACCGAGTCGAAATGACCCTCGACCGTCGCCATCGCAGAAAGCAGTTCGTGGTCGCACACAACAACCGTCGGCTCGGCGTTGCGGACCTGGTGCTCGAGAAATCCGCCCTTCAGCTCGGTATTCACCGGGACGAAGGTCGCCCCTCTCTTGGCCGTCGCACCGAGAGCGAGCATGAACTGCGGCGTGTTGTGCCCAAAGGCCAGAACCCTGCTTCCCCGAACAACCCCGAGCTCGGCGAGAGCTCCGGCCAACAGGTCGGACTCGGCGTCGTATTCGTCGAAGCTGAACCCGCCCCCCTCGGAAAATGCGAGAAAGCTTCGCTCCGCGAACTGTTCGGCCGCTGATCGAATCGCCTCCACGAGAGTCCAGCGAGTCTTCGGGATGTTCAATGCCATGCCATCTGTCTAGTTGAGCTGTTCGGGCTCCTCCACGTTTGGCCTCCCTGGATGGTGCCCCGCTCGACGGGCCACTCGACCGAGGAACCCCCATAGGTGGGCCTAGAGTCGTCTCATGGATGGACCCAGCATTGGCTCGGCTGCAACCAGGCAGGCGACGGTCACCGAGGCAGACACGGCCGTGGCGTTGGGCAGTGGTGATGTCGAGGTCCTGGGCACACCTCGGGTCGTTGCTCTTGT
>JAAETH010000309.1 GCA_024228575.1 Actinomycetes bacterium | reverse complement strand
GATCTTGGCGCAGACCCTCTCCAATTCAGCCCACAGCCGTTCGACCTCATCCCAGGCCCACCGGTAGGTGGCGTGAAGATCGAGCTCAGTCCCCAAGAACATTCGGCTGGATGCTCTGTAGCGCTCCTCGCCGACACCGTCGGCTTCCACCGCATGGGGGGCATATTGTTCGGTCAACCAGTGGTTCAAGTCCGCGTAGGCAGAGCGTGCTCCGTCGATGGCGGCATCCAGGCGCACCTTGTACTGGGCGCTGTCGACCGATGCCTCAGCCAAGCGCCGCCGTAATGAGCAAAAGGATGAATCCAGGCCAGCCGCCATCACCCCTTGCTCGACCACGGCTTCGACCTGGCGTCGGCTCGCCACCCGCCCCGCCCTGAGCCCGGACTCGAGGGTCAGGCGATACCCATCGAGAGGCTCGTTGATGGTCTCGAGTCGGGTCAGGATCGACTCCCAATCCTCGGCCGAATCGGCGGCATGAACGTCGAAGACCTGTCGTACCGCTTGATGGGGTGAATCGATGTTGTTGAGATCGGTGAGGTAAAGGGCGGCATCGTGAGCGGCAAGAGCATCGTCGCAGTAGTCAACCAACACCCGCTGGGCCAGCCGATCCTGTGAGGTTTCGGCAGTGGTGGCCAGCGCCTCGTCCCTCATCGCTCGATGGAGAGTCGCCGACTCTGCGTGACCTTCAGGGCTCATGTCGGGCCAGCGATCATCATGGCCGGCCACCCCGGAGTAGGTACCTAGGAGCGGATCGGCGGCAACGAACTCGTTGACCGCCCGATCGCTCAGATCGAACAGCTCAGTCATGAATCCAACCCTACGACGCCGAG
>JAAETH010000308.1 GCA_024228575.1 Actinomycetes bacterium | reverse complement strand
GACGGCGGCGACGAGCAACACGGATCCGACCGACGAGCCGACTGGGCCACCGCAGTGTCGCAGGGTCGATCGAGCGCAGTTTGGATCGAGGTCGAGCGGGTGGGAGGCTCGCGCTGGCTATCGGACTGGGAATATCTCGTGGACTTCACTGACAAGACGGCCATCGTCACCGGTGCAGGCAAGGGCATCGGGCGCGCGATCGCCGAAGGTCTCGCCGCCAGGGGAGCGTCGGTGGTCGCGAACAATCGATCCCGCGACGGAATCGACTCGGCGGGCGATGTCGTGTCGGCGATAGAACAAGCCGGTGGATGCGCGGTTGCCGAGCGCAGTTCGGTCGAGGCGCCAGGAGCGTCCGAAGCGATGGTCGAGGCCGCATTGAGTTCGTTTGGGCGTCTCGACCTGGTGGTGGCCAACGCGGCCGTCGTCCACAGGGGCCGATTCGTGAATGCAGAGATCGATCACTTTCGCCAGGTCATGGAGATCGACTTCATGGCGCCGGCCGCCCTTGCCAGGGCCGCTCTCCCCGAGATCCGAGCCCGATCTGGCCGGATGTTGTTCGTCACCTCGGCTGCGGGAACCTACGGAGAGTTCGGGGCCTCGTCGTACGCGGCAGCCAAGGGCGCCGTCGCAGCTTTCGCGAAGACACTTGCGCTCGAACACGCCCGCGACGAGGTGATGGTCAACCTGCTCGCCCCGTTCGCCCTGACCCAGATGACCGAGGGGTTCATGACCGATGAACAGGCAGAGATGCTGCGACCCGAGTTGGTCGTCCCAGCTGCCCTGTGGCTCTTGAGCGACGAGGTGACGGTTTCGGGTGCCACGGTCGTCGCGGCGGGGAATCGTTTCCGAACGGTGGTCACCGGCGAAACGCGCGGCGTCGCTTTCCCCGGGCTAGAGGTCGTGGCCGACGACGACTTCGTGGCCGCTGTCGGCGCTCTGTCGTCGGAGGAGGGCTGGAAGTCGTTCAGCGATGGGTCGGCCGCCTTCACGGAGCTGGTGTCCTCGGCAGCACCGTCGGCCCACGAACCGGAGGTGAAGCCCGATGTGGAGTGATGTTGCTCTCGCTTTGGTCGTCGGAGCTGCCATCGCCGTCGTCTGGGTCGTAGGACTGTGGCTGTTGTCGATCCAGCGCCGGGACATCTCGATCATCGATGCGGTGTTCGGCCTGATCACGTTGTCGATAGTTGGTGTGAGCGGTGTGGCGATGGGTTCGGCGCCGACCGTTCGCAAAACCCTTCTATTCGGAATGGTCGCACTGTGGTCGGTGCGCAACACCCTGTATCTGGGCAAGCGCAAGTGGGGAGAGGGGGAAGACCCTCGCTACACGAAGCTGCGCGGTTGGGTGGAGGAGGGTTGGCCCTTCCATCGATTTGTCATGAAGCAGGTGTTCGGCCTTCAGGGACTGAACATGTTCCTGCTCAGCCTGCCCGCCGTCATATCGCTGACCGCCGCCGACCCGCGGTCGCTCGGCATCGCAGCATTTGCCGGTGCCGCAGTCTGGTTCGTCGGGTTCCTCTTCGAGAACGTCGGCGACTTCCAGCTGGTCAGGTTCAAGGCCAACCCGGAGAACGCGGGCCAGGTTCTCGACACCGGGCTCTGGCGATACACGGCCCACCCCAACTATTTCGGTGAGGTGATGATGGCGTGGGGGTTGTTCGTCGCTGCGCTCGACGTGCCGTGGGCCGTGTTTGGAGTTGTTGGTCCGATTGGTTATTCGCGCCTGATCGTCAAGGTGACCGGAACGCCTACGCTCGAGAAACACGTTCGCAAGACCCGGCCCGGGTACGCGGCGTATCTCGAGCGCACCAGCTCGTTCTGGCCCCGACCGCCGCGCTGACGCGAGATCCTCAGAGCCGTGCGAACTTCGCGGTGAAGTGACGCATGGTCGGTGGTTCCTCGACGATCGTGAGCCCTCGCATCTGGTCGACCTCTCGGGCGAGCTCTTCGAAGACTTCGACGATGTAGTCGGCGTGTGACTGGGTGTAGGTCCTGCGGGGGATGGCGAGGCGCACGAGGTCCATCGGTGCGGGCCTCTCGGTTCCGTCGGGTTGCCGGCCGAACATCACCGTACCGATCTCGGTCGTTCGAATGCCCCCGGCGACGTAGAGCGCACAGGCCACGGTTTGGCCCGGATACTGCAGCGGCGCGACGTGGGGCAACCACGCCCTGGCGTCGATGAACACGGCATGGCCGCCGGCGGGTTTCACCACGGGAACACCCAGCCGGTCGAGCCGCTCGATGATGTATTCGTTCGTCCGGACCCGGTAGCGCAAATAGTCCTCGTCGACTACCTCGGTAAGGCCCTGGGCAATCGCTTCGAGGTCGCGTCCCGCGAGACCTCCGTAGGTCGGAAACCCCTCGGTCATGATGAGGCGACTTCTGGCCTTCAAGGCGAGGTCGTCGTCGTTGAGGGCCAGCCAGCCACCGATGTTGACGAGCCCGTCCTTCTTGGCCGACATCGTCATCCCGTCCGCGCAGGCGAAGGTGTCGCGGACGATGTCGGTGATGCTGCGATCCTGTTGGCCCGCCTCACGTTGTTTGATGAAATAGGCGTTCTCGGCGAACCGACACCCGTCGATGATGAACGGCTTGTCGTAGCGGTGGGCGATCTCGGCGGTCGCCCTGATGTTCGCGAGACTCACCGGCTGTCCACCACCTGCGTTGTTGGTGATCGTGGTCATCACACACGGCACGTCGGCTGCGTTGTCGCGCATGAATTGTTCGAGTCGAACGAGGTCGATGTTGCCCTTGAAATCCGACAGGTCGTTCGGGTCGAGACCCTCGGCAACCACCAGGTCGACCGCCTCGGCGCCGGTGTTCTCGACGTTGCCGCGGGTTGTGTCGAAGTGGGTGTTGTTGGGGATCTTCTTGCCCTCGCCGCCAAGGATCGAGAACAGGATGGCCTCGGCGGCGCGGCCTTGATGTGTGGGGATGATGTGTTTGAAGTTCGCCAGGTTGCGGACCGCGGCCTCGAAGCGCTCGAACGACGGGGAGCCGGCGTAGCTTTCGTCGCCGCGCAACATGGCACTCCACTGGCGTGCGCTCATCGCTCCGGTGCCCGAATCGGTCAGCAGGTCGATCAGCACATCCTCTGAACGCAGCAGGAAGGTGTTTAGGTGCGCCTGGTCCAGGAGGGTCTCGCGCTCCTCGCGTGTGGTGAACCTGATCGGCTCGACGGACTTGATGCGGAATGGTTCGATGATTGTTTTCATAGATCTGATCCGTGCTCGGATTGCCGACGGGCGGCGACGCTGGTGGAGGCCTTTGCCGAGGTCATGTAGGTCCTTTGGATGCTGACAGGATTTCGGGGGTTTCGAGCCGAGTGCAGAGGCGGCCGAGGGCAGCGGCAACCTCTCCGAGATCGTCGATGCCGGCCTCGGAGAGCAGCCCTTGTTCGTGTTCGCGCGCCTCGTCGATGAGTGAGGCCGACAGTTCCTGGCCCGCGGCGGTAAGGCGAACCAGGCGAACCCGACCATCGTCGGGTGATGAGATGCGCTCGACGAGCCCGCGTCCGACCAATCGCGCAATCGCGTGCGAGATCGTCGGCTGTGGCGACAGTGCAGTTGTCGTGACCTCTCGCATTGTCATCTCGTCGCCTTCGTGCAGGACGGCGAGGACGCGCCACTCCGACCCCTGGATGCCACGTTCGGAAAGGGATCGATAGAACGCGGCCGACAAGGCCTGGTCGGTTCGTCGCAGGAGATAGGGCAGGTAGGTGCCGAGGAACGAGTGCTCGATCTGCAAATCATATTCATATGAATAGAAGTTGTCAACCGGACTCCGACTGTGGTCCTGGACAGTTCCTTTGGAAGTCTGTAGCGTCCTGCCCACTCTGTACACCAGTGTCCAGAAGGGGCGATATGAAGAATGGGGCGACATGAAGAGTGAGGCGAAGGTCGTCGTGGTCGGTGGGGGCATCGTCGGGGTGGCGGTCCTCTACCACCTGACAAAACTGGGCTGGCGCGACGTCGTGCTGGTCGAGCGCAAGCAGCTCACCGCAGGATCGACCTGGCACGCAGCAGCAGGGTTCCACTCGCTGAATGGTTCGCTGAACATGGCCAAGCTCCAGGCCTACAGCATCGGTGTGTACGACGAGGTCGCCGAGATCAGCGGTCAGGACGTCGGCATGCACCGAATCGGCAGCCTCACGTGTGCCGCTACCGAAGATTGGTGGAACTTCGTCAAGGTCATCGACGAGCTGAACGTCACACTTGGCATCGAGTCGTTCCTCATCGGCCCAGAAGATGTGCCGAAGTACACCAGAACCATCGACCCCAGTCAGCTCATCGGTGCGATGTACGACCCTGCGGACGGATTCCTCGACCCGTTCGGTGCAACCCATGCCTACGCCAAGGCCGCCCGTATCCAGGGCGCCGAGATCTACCAGCAGACCCTGGTGACCGAGCTGAATCTCCAGGACGACGACACATGGCAGGTCGTCACGGACAAGGGCACCATCCACGCGGACCATGTGGTGAACGCGGCCGGGTTGTGGGCGCGCGAGGTCGCTGCGATGGCGGGCCACACCGTTCCTCTCGTGCCCTACGAGCACCACTACCTCGTCACCGAACCACTGGCAGCGCTCGGTGAGCAGAAAGCCGAGAGTTGTGTCACCGTCGATCTCGACGGGGGTATCTATGTTCGACAAGAGGTTGGTGGACTCCTGCTCGGTGTGTACGAACCTGACCCGATTCCTTGGGCTCTCGACGGGACCCCGTGGACCTACGGCGAGTCGGCGCTGCTCGAGCCGAGACTCGACGACCTGGCGCCCACACTCGAGAAGGCGTTCGGTCGTTTCCCCCTGATGCAGACCGCCGGTATCAAGAACGTGGTGAACGGCCCGTTCACGTTCACCCCGGACGGCAATCCACTTGTTGGACCGGTCAGGCACCTGCCGAACTACTGGCTTGCGTGTGGGGTCATGGCAGGTTTCAGCCAATCGGGTGGTGTCGCCCTCGCTCTGGCCCAGTGGATGATCGACGGTGAACCCGAAGAAGATGCCTTCCCCATCGATCCCGAGCGGTTCGGCAACTGGGCGACACCTGCATACACACTCGAAACGTCGACCCAGTTCTACGAGCGACGCTTCGACGTTCCATTTCCAAACGAGGCGTGGCCCGCGGGTCGCCCAGCGAAGACGACACCCATCTATGGCCTTCAAGAACAGGCGGGTGCTCAGTTCGCGCCCAATGCGGGTCTCGAGATTCCGATGTGGTTCGCACGTTCCCAGGACGAGCCTCGTGATGTACCCAGCTTCTTTCGGCCGAACAGCTTCGACGCCGTCGCTGAAGAGGTCGCTGCGGCCAGCTCGAGTGCCGGTGTCATCGACATCAGTGCCTACTCGAAGTTCGAGATCACCGGCCCGCGTGCAGGCGCGTGGCTCGACCAACTGCTGGCGTCTCGACTCCCCAAACCCGGGCGCAGCCGGCTCGCGGTGATGTTGTCCGAGAAGGGGCGCATCATCGGCGACTTCGTGTTGTCGTGCCTGCCCAAATCGCCGGGCCAACCCCACGAACGATTTGTCATGACCGGCTCTGGCCCGATCCAGGGATTCCACATGCGGTGGTTCGAGCGATTCCTGCCGGCCGAAGGTGTGAGTGTCGAGAACATCTCCGACAGCTATTGCGGCCTTTCCGTCGTCGGTCCCGAAGCCGAGAGGATCGTCGGTTCTCTTGCCATAGATGCGGGCCGTGTCGAGGCGATGCGGTACTTCGACTTCGCCGAGTTCGACATCGGGCTCGCCACGGCTCGGGTCTCTCGCGTCTCGTTGACCGGCGAACTCGGATACGAGATCTGGATCCCGACGATGGACTTCCGGTCGGCCTACGACCGGCTCATGGCCTGCGATCCGGCCCCGCGCCCGATCGGCATCCTCGCGATGTTGAGCATGCGCCTCGAGAAGGCATTCGGAATCTGGGGTCGCGAGTTCAGCCCCGACTACCAGCCGTCGCAGAATCACATGGCCGATTTCGTCCACTACGACAAGGCGAGTTTTGTGGGGCGCGAGGCTGCGCTCGAGGACCGCGACCAGGGTCCCGCCAGCAAGCTCGTCCACCTGACGATCGATGCTTTCGATGCCGATGCCACAGGATTCGAACCCGTGTACCTCGAAGGTGAACCGGTCGGATATGTGACTTCGGGTGGCTACGGCCACCGGATGGGCCTCAGCGTGGCGATGGCCTACCTGAACGTCGAAGCCATCGACCCGGCCGCCGTCTACGAAGTGCCTGTTGTCGGCGAGCGTCGTGCTGCCAGGCTTCAACCAGAGCCCTTCGATCCAACCGGGTCGAGAATGAGAGGATTGTGATGACCCAAGTGCAGGACAAGGCAGACGTCGTCGTCATCGGCGCCGGTGTCATCGGCTGTGCCCTCACCCTCGAGTTGAGCCGACGAGGACATCGAACCGTCAACGTCGACAAGGCTCCCGTGGCCGGCGCGGGGTCGACGGTCAACTCTTGTGCGATCGTGCGTTTCAGTTACTCGACTGCGCCGGGTGTGACCATGGCGTGGGAGGGGGCTCAGTACTGGAGAGAGTGGGCCGACTACATCGGAGTCGAGGACGAACTCGGCCTGATCGAGTTTCACCCGTGTGGGCAGTTGTTGCTGTTGACCGAGGGCGACCACCACGCCGAGCGATGCCGCGAGCTGTGGGAGGAACTCGACATCCCCTTCGACACATTGACGCCCGACGATCTTCAGGCCAAATACCCCTGGCTCGACCACGGCCTCTACGGGCCTCCGGCGAGACCCGACGATCCAGAGTTCTGGAGGGATTCAACCGGCAACCTGACCGGCGGGCTTCTCAGCCGCGATGCCGGATATGTCTCGGACCCGCAGCTGTCGTGCCACAACCTTCAGCGGGGCGCAGAAGCCCATGGAGCCGAGTTCCGGTTCAACGCCGAGGTGGTGTCGATCGACAAGGCCGAGGACAGGGTCGTCGGCGTGACCCTCGCCGATGGGAAACAGATCCAGGCCCCGGTTGTGGTGAACGTCGCCGGCCCCCACAGCGCGATCATCAACCAGAAGGCGGGCGTGTTCGACAGCATGAACATCAAGACGGCCGCGCTGCGCCACGAGGTTCACCACGTTCCGTCCCCTCCAGGGGTCGACTTCGAGGCTGGTGGAGTTGTCGGAGCAGACAACGACGTCGGCATCTACTTCCGGCCCGAGGTCGGCAACAACGTCCTCGTCGGCAGCGGCGATCCCACGTGTGACGAGCGCGAGTACGTCGACCCCGACGACTACAACACCAACCTCACCGAGGATCAGTGGAACGCTCAGGTGCTGAGGGCCAATCGTCGGATACCCAGCCTCGGCGTTCCCCACGAGAGGCGGGGAGTGGTCGACCTCTACGACGTCAGCGACGACTGGCTGCCGATCTACGACCGCACCGACCTCGATGGCTTCTACGTCGCCATCGGTACGAGCGGGAACCAGTACAAGAACGCGGGGGTCGCAGGCCAGATGATGGCCGACCTGATCGAGGCTGTGGAGAGCGGCCACGACCACGACGCCGAACCTGTTGTCACCACGGGGCGCTACACGGGCCGGAGTATCGATGTCGGGTTCTACAGCCGCAATCGGCAGGTCAACCCCGACTCGTCGATGTCGGTTCACGGCTGACCCCTGGATGACTCGTCGTCGAGCCCGCACCGACGCCAAAGGGCAGGCTTCAGAGCGGTCGTACCGTCGGCGGCTGACGAATCCGTTCGAACCTCTGAGGGTCCTTTCCGACGATGAGGTCGCTTACATCCACACCTCGGCGGTTCGGTATCTGGCCGACGAGGGCATCCGTGTGTTGTTCGACGAGGCTCGCGACATCTACTCGGGCGCCGGTGCATCTGTCGACGACGACCTGATCGTTCGACTCGACCCCGACACCGTTCTGGCAGCGATAGACACGGCACCGTCGTTGCTCGAACTGCACGCCCCGAACCCCGAACGCAACGTGGTCGTCGGTGGCAACCATGTGGCGCTGGTGCCGGTGGGTGGTCCGCCTTTCATCTCCGACCTCGTCGGTGGTCGCCGCGCCGGAACACTCGCCGATCAGCAGGACTTCCTGCGGCTCACCCAGACCTACGACGTCCTGGCGGCGACGGCTCCGTCGGTGGAGCCCGGCGATGTTCCGCTCGCTGTCCGTCACCTCGAGTCGGGTCTGTCGACGCTGATGTTGACCGACAAGTTGCCCTTCGTCTACGCCCGGGGCCGGCAACGTGTGCGCGACAACATCGATCTGATCAAGATCCGGCACGGCATCGTCGACGACGCCGAGTTCGCTAGCGTTTCGCGGTGCTGGGCAAACATCAACACGAATACGCCGCGTCAGCTCGACGTGCCGATGTCGATGGCGATCATCGATTTCGCCCGCATGGGCCAGGTCTGCATCATGACCCCGTTCACGCTGGCGGGCGCCATGGCGCCGGTCACGCTCGCCGGTGCCCTCGTCCTTCAGCACATCGAGGTTCTCGCGGCGATCACGCTGGCTCAACTCGTTCGCCCGGGTGCGCCCGTGATGTATGGGGCGTTCACCTCAAACGTAGACATGAGGTCGGGTTCGCCCGCCTTCGGCACACCCGAAGCCATGAAGGGTGCTCTCGCCAGCGGGCAGTTGGCCAGACACGTCGGTGTTCCCTGGCGCTCGTCTGGCTCCAGCACCTCAAATACCGTCGATGCCCAGGCCGGCTACGAGACGATGGCCAATACCTATGCCGCGCTGTTGGGTGGTGCGAGCTGGATTCTGCACGCGGCCGGGTGGCAAGAGGGTGGGCTGACCGCGTCGCTCGAGAAGTTTGTCGTCGACGTCGAGATGTGTCAGATCATCGCCGACCTGCTTCAGCCGATCGTTGTCGACGATGTCGAGCTCGCTCTCGACGCGATCACCGAGGTAGGGCCGGGGGGCCACTTCTTCGGTGCGACCCACACACTCGAGAGATACGAGACGGCGTTCTACGAACCCCTCGTATTCGAGCGGACGAACTACGAGCAATGGGCCGAACATGGGATGAGGCGCACCGACGAGAGAGCAGCTGCCACGTGGCAATCCGCACTCGACTCGTACGTGCCGCCCCCCATCGACGACACGGTGGCCGAGGCCATGCGAGCGTTCGTCGATCGCAGGACCGCCGAAGGCGGAGCACCACCGGACTGAACCCCATGACGATTCGCCCCCACACCAAGGTCACACGCGACGATTGGATCGCGTCGGCTCTCACCCAGCTCCGGCACGAGCCGATCGACCAGCTCAAGGTCCTGACCATCGCCAACACACTCGACGTTTCCCGATCGAGCTTCTACTGGTACTTCGAGCAGCCGTCCGACCTCCAGGGCGAGCTGCTCGATCTGTGGCGCAGGAACACCGACTCGATCGTCGAGCGGAGCAAGCGCCCAACATCTACTCCCGTCGCCGCGTGCCTTGCCGTCTTCGAGTGCTGGGTCGACCCCGTTGTGTTCGATGCCGTTCTCGACCTGGCGGTGCGCGACTGGGGGAGGCGAGACGAGGCGATTGCGGCCGAGGTCGCAGCGGCAGACACCAAACGTGTCGAGGCGATCACCGACATGTTCTGCCGTCACGGTTTTGAACCGAGCGAGGCACTCGTGCGGGCCCGTCTGCTCTACCACAGCCAGGTTGGCTACTACGCGGTCGGCACGGACGAACCCAACGAAACACGGATGTCGTACCTGCCGTACTACCTCGAGGCGATGGCCGGAACCCCTCCCACCGAAGATGAGATTGCCGAATTCGAGGCGTTCAATCAAACTCTGGGTTCCGCGGCCACGTAGCCCACCCGTTGGGCCGATGGCGAGAACGACTACCGTTGCCAGTCGTGGAAGGGGTGCCAGAGATCGAGTTCGCCTGGGCGAACGGTGCACGCATCGCCTATCAGGTATTCGGCAGCGGCGAGCAGACGATCGTCGCCGTTCCACCCTCGGCTCAGAACATCGAGATCGCATGGGAGCGCCCCGAGATCAGGTCGATGCTCGTTCGGTTCGGCAGCTTCTGTCGCTACGTGCACTTCGACAAGCGGGGCACCGGCAGCTCCGATAGGCCCACCTGTTCGCCCCGTCCGAAGGTGGTCCGGTCACGCTGCTGTTTGCAGCGACCTATCCACACCGCGTAGCGAGCGTCACGCTGGTGGGGTCCGGAGCAAGAATCGTCGAGGGCGATCTCGGTGAAGAGGCACTGGCCGAGATGATCGCTCGCCAGGAGCACTTCGTGAAGTGTTGGGGGACTTCCGACTCGTTCGCGGTGGATGTGTTCGCCCCGTCGATGGCAGCTGACGCCGACTTTCGTGCGTGGCACGTTCGTTACGAACGTCTGTCCGCCAACGCCGACTCCCTTCGAGACCTCTTCGCCCAGATGATCGACATGGATGTGAGGGACCTCCTTCCGGACGTCGGGGCGCCGGTCCTCTCCATCGCCCGGACGGACGACGGGGCCAGCAGCATCGAGTTCTCCCGCGAGGCGGCCGAGTTGGTTCCCGATGGTCGTTTCGTCGAACTCGAGGGCGCAGACCATTTTGCGTACCTCGGCGATGTCGACGCCTGGATGGACGAGGTCGAGCGTCTTGTCACCGGTTCGGTCAGCGAACGCGATGTCGAGCAGCCACCAACGGGTGTCAGCGTCGAGACCCTCGGTCGGTTCGCTGTTGTGGCTGACGGGCGCGAGATTCCAGTCTCCGAATGGGGATCCCGTCGGGCTCGGACCCTGCTGAAACACCTCGTCGTTGCACGGGGCCGGCCGGTGACGCGCGATGAGCTGTTCGACATCCTCTGGGCCGACGAGTCGGACACCAGGAAGCTGGGAGCCCGATTGTCGGTCCTGCTGTCGGGTCTTCGCAAGATCCTCGGTGGGGGAGTCGTGGCCGACCGCCAGACCATCGCTCTCGATCTCGGCCAAGTGTCGTGCGATATCGATCGTTTCCTGAAGACCAGCGACGATGTTCTGGCCGTTGCCCGGTACACGGGGGAGTTCCTTCCCGAGAACAGGTACGACGAATGGTCGGGTGCGTTGCGCGACGAGGCCCGCACCCACTTCGTCCGTGCTGCCCAGCGGCAATGGGCCCACGCACACGAGTCTGGTCAAGCCGGCGGCGCAGTCGACATCGCCCGACGCCTCGTCGAGGTGGACCCGTACAACGAGCGCTTCCACCGATTCCTCGTCACCTCGCTCACCGAACTGGGCGATCGGGCAGGCGCTGAGAGCGCCAGGATCGTATGGGTCAGCCAGATGGAGGAACTCGGAATCGAAGCCGACATCACAGATGTCGCAATCAACCCTGGAATCGCGGACATAGCCGGCATCTGAAGGATTTCCAAAGGGTCGTTTCCGACGATGTCTGTATGACGAACACAACAACCCTCCAGTCCCGCACCCTTCCCGACTCGAGCCAGCCCTACGTCCTCGAACGAGGCCAGGGTGACCACGTTCACTTCCTCAACCACCTGGCGACCCGCAAGGTGACCAGTGGCGATTCGAGTTCGATGACCGCAGTCGAGTTCTACGCTCCGCG
>JAAETH010000307.1 GCA_024228575.1 Actinomycetes bacterium | reverse complement strand
TGATGCAGGCGAGCACGGCCTGTACTGCTGCCCCGACATGCCAGCCGATACGAGCGACTAGGCCGAGGATTGGGACTCTGGTGGCGATGCGGCATAGGTGCCAGGTGGCCCAGACGATGGCTCTGGATCCGTTGAGGGGCCATCGCACCGTTCGGGGGTAGACCCGCCCGAACACGGGCCAGGCGTCATTGATGATCCCAGGCGGGAGCCGAGGAGCGACCAACGGCAGCTCAGGGACTTGAGCGGTTTCGACCCAGCGTTTCACCTGGGTCTTGCGGCGGTCGGTGATGACGTTCATGACCCGCCCCCGGTTTGGTGGTCGCCGATCTCGACCGACAGCCCACCGTTGTCTTGGATATCGCTGACCTCATCATGCAAAGCGACGACAGTCTCCGTGGCTTGGTCGAGTACTGCTCGGATCCCGTTGGAGTCGACCCGCACCACATACCCCTCCTCATCACCCCGAACCGTGGAACCTTGGGCGTCGCCCGGTTGGAGCTCACCGGGACCGGTCGAGGCGGCGGGGTCGCTGTCCTCGAGCAGGGGGCAATGTTTGGGGGTGATCCAGTCCATGGGGGGTTCGTCCCCGCAGTCGGCGAAGGCGGTGTAGCCGACCCAGCGGCTGGCGCCCCCGACGAAGCTGACAGCGGCTCTGCCGGATTCGATGGGGTGGGTGGCTACGACGCCGATGAGGACGAGCCACACGGTGACCGCCCACCATGATTTCGGGGCCAGACTCTTCGAGGTTTCACGGTTGAACATCACGCCGCCTCCCCATGATCGTTGTTGCGGTGTTTGATTCGGTGCTGGGCTGTCTTGCGGAGCTGGTCGAACACGGCTCGCCGTTCGGCCTCTGTCTCGGCGTTGGCCTGGAGGACCTCATCGAACCGTTCGGGGCCGATGAGGTCGTAGTCGATCACCTCGGTCGGTGGTTCGGATGGGACGAGGGGGGTGACGTCGGTTTGGGTGGCGTAGTAGATCTGGCCTTTGGAGACGCCCTCGTTGGAGTCGCCCAGGCCTTCGAAGATGGTGCGACCCTTGATCCCTTTGGCCAGTGCGTACTGCACGGCGGGGGAGATCTCGCTTTGGAACAGTTCCCGAATCCAGGTCTGTGACGACGACCCGACGATCATGCGGCCTCCGATGTTGAGTCGGGTTGGTCCGCCGGAGAGGCCGTAGCTTTCGACGTTGGGTGATTGGGTGATGTAGATCAGATGAACCCCGACGAAGGCAGCCATGGCGGCTAGGCGAGTCACGATCCACGACGACAACACCAGCAGTTCTTTGTCTTCACCCGTGTTCTGCGCGCCGATGAAGCTGTTCCCCTCGTCAATGATGTACAGCCGGCGCCGTC
>JAAETH010000306.1 GCA_024228575.1 Actinomycetes bacterium | reverse complement strand
GGAAGCTCGTAGCGGTTCTGGTCTCGGGTGAGATCTGTGCTGATCGCAGTCCAGGAGTCGCCCCTGTCGTCACTGCGCCAGAGACGCTGGGAGGCAACATAGAGCGTGGTCGACTCGTGGGGGCTGATGAGTATCGGTGTGTCCCAGTTCCAGCGTTCCGGGGGCTCGCCCGGCTTGGGTTGGGGTTGGATGTCTTGGAGCTCCATGGTCCGGCGGTCGTAGCGCATGACGTTGCCCACCTGCCATTCGAGGTAGGAGGTCTCGGGATCGTCGGGGTCGAACACTACGTGGTAGCCGTCGGATCCGAGGGGCACGTACCAGTCCTGATTTCTGACCCCATCGACGTGCATGGTTCTGGACGGACCGAACAGTGTTCCCAGATCTTGAGCCCCGCCCAGGATGTTGTAGAAGGGCTCTGAGTTGTCGAGTGCCACCCGGTAGAACTGTGAGATCGCCATGTTGGGGAAGTGGCGCCACGAGACACAGTCGTCGAAGGTCTCGTAGAGCCCGGCATCACATCCCACCAGCAGATGGTCTGGCTGGTCGGGGTCGATCCAGATGGCGTGATTGTCGCTGTGCTTGGCCTTCCCGGTTTCGTGGATCTTGAAGGTCTTGCCCCCATCGCTGGTCGCGTGGAGGAAGACGTCCACCTGGTAGACGCGGTCTGCGTCGACCGGCGACGCCGTGATCTCCTGGTAGTAGTGCGGCCCGGTCCCGCCGGAGATGTACTCGTTCCTCCGTTCCCAGCTCTCACCACGATCGGTTGATCGGTAGAAGCCTCGCTCCTCTTCATTGGCCTCGATGGTGGCGTAGACAACGTCCGGGGCGGCGGGCGTGACCGCCAGGCCGATCTTGCCCATGTCGCCCTCGGGTAGACCTTTGGTGACACGGACCCAGGTCGCACCAGCATCGGTTGACTTCTGGATCCCGGATCCGGGACCGCCCCCAAGGAACGACCAGACCCGTCGGCGGCGCTGATAGGTGGCTGCGTAGATCACATCCGGGTCGTCGGGTGCGAAGGCGACGCTGGCGACACCGGTGTTCTCGTCGATCTCGAGCACTGCTTCCCAGGT
>JAAETH010000305.1 GCA_024228575.1 Actinomycetes bacterium | reverse complement strand
TCCGAGGCCAACGCGGGCCAGATCTGCCTTTGGGGAAGGCCGCGACCGCGAGCGAAAGCCAGGGGGCGGAGCACCTCGCGAATCCTCCTCGCCTCCGTGCCATACCGCTCGAGGTCCTCACCGAACACTTGTCGAAGCCCCGCGCTGCCGGTGTCGACTGGCAGACGCCGTTCCCACCCGTCCTCCTCGACGATGCTCTCCTCCTGAACCTCGAGCGCTTTCACCGCGAATCGGGCATAGAGGAACACGCCGCCGGCCTGGTCGGCGACCGTCCGACCGGCGCTCTGACGGCGGCCCTCCGTCGGCCATCGGCCGGCGAGCTTGGCATCAACATAGGCGGCCAGGTCCTCAGACACCTCGTCATCATCACCAAGGTCATCGACCGAAACCGGGGCAGCAGCCGGAACCATGGCGTCGATGAGAGGGCCGTGGTCGTAGACACGCGTCGCCCGAAGCCTCTCGCCCCCGTGCTCAGCTGGCGGCGTCTCCCCCGGTCGGTACGTACCAGAGCGATCCCGCCGGGTGCCGACCACGACCCGACAGCCTGGCAGGCCTGCCAGGGCCCGGATGATGCCGATAGTGAGGCCGTCCTCGTGGCCACGCCCAACCTCATCGACGGCGTCAATCAGGATCGTCAACGGTCGGGGATCTTCGACTAGCGCCTGCCTCAGGGCCACCTCCGGCCGGTCCGCTTTCTCGACGTCAAGATCCAGCTGTCGGCCGAGTGAGATGGCGATCGTCGAAGAACTCATCTGACGAGCATGAACTACGGCATCGAAGAGCCCCGATGGAGGCAACAGATCGGGAGCCGCGTCCAGCATTCCGAGCGCTCGACACGCCGGTTGCGAACCGGGGTCGGCCAGTACCGCAAGATGGCCGAGGAATGCCGACTTCCCGGCCCCAGGCGATCCGGTGACTACATAGAGGCCTTCGTCGTTGTTCTCCAGCCATCGGAGCAGACGTCGGGTCGGGCCTTTTCGGCCGGTGAAGAACCAACCGATCTCTGCGGCATCCGAGACCGAGGCCTTGTCGAGGAAGTGTTCCCGCTCGTCGGTGGGAAGATCGGCTAGCAGATCACCGAGCAGTACCGGCCGGTCGGCGGTATCGGCTCGATAGTTCGGATTCGGCAGGCGCAGGCCGTCGTTGCCGGCAGTGAATGCATACTGCAGGTCTCCCAGCCGGTCCTGGAGTTCGTCGCAGAGCTCGAGCAGGGTTACTGCCTCGGTGGTTGCCCGCCATCGGTTGGCGCCCGATCCTTCCTTGAGGGCGGCGAGTAGGTTCTCGATGAACACGCCGTCGGTTGAACGCTCGAGCGGGAGCGACGACGCCAGGACACCAAGTCGAACCGGAGGTGTTCCCTGGGCCTTCGACTGATCCCGGACCCAGTCAGCCACATCATTGGCTCCAAATCCCGAGTGGCAGCCATCGATCAGCACGATGCAGGCCTTTGGCGTGGCGTTGAGGAGCCGCTCTGCGATGTCGTCCATTCGGATGGCGTTGTCGTTGTCGTAGGGAGGCGAGTCGGGGCTGGAGGCCGCCAGAACGTAGTGGCGGAGATTGTGGACACGACCGTGCCCTGAGACGAACAGGATCAGCAGATCGGCCTGTTGGCGAGTATCCCCTTCAGGACGCTCTCCATGGGCCCACGTTCTGATGGCATCGAGGACGGCCCGTGGTTCACTGCGAGCGATCTTCTCGTCGACTCGATCGAGAGTCGACTGAAAGCCGCAGGAAACCAGATGGTTGCGGAGTTGGTCGGCGCCGGCGGTGCTCAACAGATCGTGATGAGTGCCGTCATAGTCGATCGAGACGGCGAAGACTCTCCGGTCGGGTACGTCACTCTTCACTGCCGCCTAGTATCGCTTAGAATGACCGAAACCGACCACGGCATCTCGAACCAACTCAGCGAAATCCCTGGCGGCGACATTGTGGTCGTTCTACCTGGGATCCTCGGGTCCGTTCTCTATAGAGGTGACGATCAGGTTTGGGGATATAGCCAGATCGGTTGGAACCTTCGACGTCTTAGCTCCAGATTGAGTGAGGATCTGACACTCGCCCCCAGCGCATTCGACGATTTGGTGGGAGGTGTCAACGATGGAGTGGTGGCAAAGGAACCTTTGCGTACCCAAGCCATCATCCCCGGCTTCATCAAAGTCCAGGGCTATGACGGTCTGGTTCGTCAGCTACGCCAGAAGCTCCGAGCGTCTGCTGGCGAGATCATCGAATTCCCCTACGACTGGCGCCAATCAAACCGGGTCAGCGCCCATCAGTTGAAGGAGCGACTCGATCCGATCATCAAGGCACGGCGCAAGACGCACCCCGAGGCCGGTGCCGTCTTGGTTGCTCACTCGATGGGGGGATTGGTTGCTCGCTACTATGCCGCCGTTCTTGACAACCACGACTACACCAAGCGGGTCATCACTATCGGGACGCCATATCAGGGAGCAGTCAAGGCCCTTGAGGTCCTGGCCAACGGCGGCATGAAGCTGGGCCCCTTCACCGTCGAACTCGCGCAGTTGCTGCGCTCACTCCCGTCGGTTGCCGAGCTTCTCCCTGCCTATGACTGCATCGGGCCTTATTCCGAGGATGACGATGGGACGGTGCCCGATCTCACCCCGCTGGAGACGGGTGGGGCCTACGGGAAGCTCCCAAAGAAGCAACTGGACCATGGCCTGGCGTTCTACGAGGAGCTGAGGGTTGCCGCCGATGCCGAGAGTGACCGCGACCTTTATCGGGCCACGCTCGGCTACCTCCAGTCCACCCCTGTGTGGGCGTCGATCGACAGCAATAACCAGGTCGTCACTCACAACCCCAAGCGACTGGCGGACCGGGGCGACGGCACGGTACCGGTTCGGTCAGCCTGGCCTCCGGAGTGGGGAGAACCGAGCCGGGCGTCGGCGCCATCTGTAGGCCGCCATGCGTCCCTACAACAGGCGCCCGAGATCATCCGACAGCTCACGTTCCTGATCACGACGGGCCGACCTCGGGCCCGCATGGCTGCCGACGATGAGCTGAGCGTGGACGCACCGAGCCATGTGGCCAAAGGCGAGACCTGGTCGGTCAATGCCTGGTCACGTGAGGGGTCAGAGAGGTTGCCCCTGGAGCTCCGCCTCTACCCTGAGTCGTCGGAGCACACCGGAGAGCCGGAACCGATCGAAGTGCGGTCGCTCCGGGCCGTTCCGGGTGAACGTGGCCACTATCAAGCATCCCTCCAGGTCACCACCGAGGGCCTCCTCCGATGGGAGGCCACATCGGCTGAGCTTGTCCCCAACCCGGTAGACCCCATCAGCGACCTCCTGCTCTGCACCGACGAAGGGTGACGGTGGCCAACGAGCCAACCACCCTTGATCCTGAGGATCGCCTACGTCGTGGCTTCGCCATCGTCGCATTCAACTACGGATCGCCGAAAGACAATGAGCCAGCCGAGCCCCAGCGATGGCCGCCGTTGCCCGAGACC
>JAAETH010000304.1 GCA_024228575.1 Actinomycetes bacterium | reverse complement strand
TTGCTTCAGTTGCCGGCCGACTCGGAGATGAGCCTGGATCGACTCGGGCGGATCGACTGGATGTGACGGTGCCTCGGAGGCGCCGGTTCAGGGTCTGTGCCGCGCCGCGGATCGGTCGGCTGCCTGAGCGATCAGCTCGTCGCGGAGCTTCTCGGGGTCGGTGGCCTTGGCGCGGTCACGATCTACGAGTTCGGGCGGCAGATACCAGTGGACCTGGTCACCGTGGTAGGCATCCCACACACACGCGGCGACGTCCTCAGGTGGAAGCGTGCGGCCTGCGTCGGTCCGGTCCCTGTTGGCCACGGCCATGTTCTGGAGCCTCGTCGGGACCGCGCCTTCGGCGTAGCGAACGCCGTCCCACAACGTGGTGTCGATGATCCCTGGGGAAACATCGGCGGCGCGTGAGCCGTAGCGGGCGAGCTCGACGCTCAGGGCTTCGGTCAGCCCTTTGACTGCGTACTTCGTCGCTGAGTAGACGGCCATCCCCGGCGCGCCGAAAGTGGCCGCGGAGGATGATGTCGTGAAGCAGAGCGAGTGCGCCGTGCGCTTCAGCAGCGGAATCGCGGCATGGATGCCGTTCAGCACACCCATGATGTTGACCTCCACCATGCTGCGGACCTTCTCGAAAGGCACGTCGTCGAGGTAGCCGGCGAACGCGATCCCGGCATTGTTGAACATCAGGTCCAGGTGACCCTCGGTGCAGGTCGCGAAGTGCGCCAGTGCGTCGTCGAAGGCGTGTTTGTCCGTGACGTCGAGTACTCCGGCAACACATCGCGTGCCCAACTCTTCGGACAGCACGTCGAGCGCCTTCGAGTCGATGTCGTAGCACCCGACGAACCAGCCCTGCGAATGGAACAAGAGCGCGGTGGCGCGACCGATGCCACCCGCTGCGCCCGTGATGAAGATCGACTTCTGTTTCATCGCTGTCCCCTAGCGTCACCGACGGGAGAAGTGCCGCCGCAACCGATCGGGACCCTAGATGACGTGTGCGCGTCGAGTGGGCAGGCAACGACATCTAGCCATCCCGGCAGATCGCCGCCCGAATGTCTGAGTAGGGGAGCAGCGTTAGCCGACCGGCTCCCACACCTCGTTTTCAGCGTCGAAGCGGGTGGCCCCGAACTGCGACGAGGCCGAGAGGTCGCCGGGCCCGAGGCTTGCCGGGGGGTAGCCGGCGAGTTCGATCGGTCCGATTGCCTCGAGTCCCGCCTGGAAGGTGTCGTTGGTCAGCTCGGGCCCGGCGTTGGTGAGTCCAGCCTCGAGGATTGCAGCGATGGCGCAGGCGGCGAGCGTTTGCCCGAGGCTGCTGATCTCCACGTCGAGTTCATATGGAACGGTGCGGCCGGTACGGGCATTGACATCGTCGACACAGGCCGCGACCGCTGGATCGTCGGCCATCGCCGGCTGGCCCGCCGTACCGACCGGTGTGAGGTTCATCGAGTAGGCACCGTCGATGTAGAACGGGTCGACTCCCGCATCGCTCAAAGCGCTCCCCGACATCGAGTTGAGCAGAAGCCACTCGTCGCTCTCGTACCCGGCGTTGATGGCGTTGGCCATCTCGAGGGGGGCACCAGTGGTGGATATGGTGACGTTCACGCCGCTGGCGCGGAATCGTTCGTAGATCAGTTCGCCGTCGCGAGCCGACGCGGCGAGGTCGTCGTTGTTGTCGCCGATGAGACCGCCGATGGGGTCATAACCAGCCTCCCTCAGCGCATCCATCGTGAAGGTGTAGTCAAGCTCGTTGATGTCGATGGAACCCACGACGCCGAGCGTGGCTCCCTCGAGAAGGCCGAGCTTGTCCATCGCGGCGACGAACGCCTCGGGTCGCTCGGCCGTCTCGTTGGCCACGGTCGCATAGGGCGCCCGCGACCGATCCTTGCGTTCGTCGGTCATGCCATCCACCAAAACGACTGCCGTGTCGTGGAACTCGGTGAAGCAGAGAACTCCGTCGTCGAGCACGCCCCCGACGACAACGAACACCTCTTGGTCCTCGGTGAGTTCGAGACAGGCAGCCTCGGCTGCGTTCGTGCCGATCGGAAGGTAGTTGACCGTGTGCATCTCGAGCATCCGACCGTGGATGCCGCCCCGATCGTTGATTGCCTCGAGGACAGCCACGAAGATGTCCTCGGAGTTGCCGATCCCGGCCCGTACGCCGAGGTCGGCGAGCAGCTCCCAGTCGAAGGTCGAGACACCGACCCTGATCACCTCGGGTGTCACACCCCTGAAGCTCGCGGTGAGCTCGACAGGTTCCGTCGTGGCCGCGGTGTCGTCCGCGGCGGGGTCTGTGGCCGGGGTGTCGTCGGGCGCCGTCGACGTAGTCGTCTCGGCGCTGGTCGACCCTTCTCCGTCGCTGCAGCCGACGGCGATCAGTCCGAGAGCAAGGAGAACGGCTATGGCAACCCGAGTTCGCATGGGTGAATAGTGGCCGATGAACCGAAGCGCTGTCGAACTGGGTCAGGCCCGCCTCCTCGACAGCCCGAAGCGTGTACCTAGGCGATGAGGTCGGGTGCGAGTTCTTTGAGGATGGGGTGGATTTCGGTGTAGGTCTCTCGCATGGCGTCGAGTGATGTGTCGATCTCGCTTGTGGTGAGGGGGGTGGAGACCCTGAGGGCCATCATTGCTTCGAGGGTGATGACGCCCTTGTTGATGAGTGAGCGTCGGAAGAGGGCCAGGGTTTCCTTGAGGCCGGGTGTGTTGGCGTTGAGCAGGTAGGAGATTGGATCGGTGACTTGATCGGCTGTGGTCAGGTGGACGCTTTGGTGGTTGCCGTGGCCGATCACGAGGCCTCGAATGCCTACATCGTTGAGAACGCCTCGGATGCCATCGGCGAGGTATTCGCCGTTGGTGTTGATGCGTGCAATTTCTTCTGGGGTCATGATGTTGAGACAGGCGGTGCTGGCGGCGACGGTCACCGGGTCTCCCTGGTGGGCGGCGATGGCAGCGATCCTGAACGTCTCGTTCTGGCTGAAGAGTTTCATGATCTCGCTGTTGCCGCCGACCAGGCCCATCGGTAGTCCGCCCCCGATGCCTTTTCCATAGACGCACAGGTCGGGCTTCACGTCGTAGAGTGCGCCTGTCCCGCCGTGATCGAGCCAGAAGTTTACGATCTCATCGAAGATGAGCACGATGCCGTACTTGTCGGTCTGTTCTCTCAGGAATGTCAGATAGCCGTCTTTGGGAGGAATCGTCCCTCCGGTCTGAACACCCTCGGTGATGACGGCCGCCAGCTGATCCTTGTTCTCCCGGATGATCTTCTCGGTTCCCTCCTTGTCGTTCCAGCTGGTGAACAAGATGTTGTCCATCGTGTTCTTGGGCAAGCCGGGCGACCCGTCGGGTGTCATGACAAAGGCGTCGTCGTAGGTGCCGTGGTAGCCGCCCCAGATCTTCAAGATCTTGTCTCTGCCGGTGTGGGCTCTCGCGGCCCGTATGGCCCACATGAAGGCCTGAGACCCGCCAAATGCCGGCCACACCTTCTCTACCGAGGGGACCCGATTGCACATCATCTCTGCGAGGACGTCCCAGCCCTCGTCAGGCATGAACGTGACGAGCCCTTTCGGTATCTGTGCCTGGATGGCTTGTGCGACCTTGGGGTGGTTGTGACCAATGATGCTGGTCATGCCCACGATGAGGTCGAGGTAGCGGTTGCCATCGACGTCGTACATGTAGCTTCCGTCGACCCGGTCGCAGTAGGCCAGATAGGTGCCCGTGGAATGAGATCTGAGCGCACCACCAGGCGTGAACCGTTCGGCTCTCTCGCAGAGTTGCCGAGACCTGGGCGTCATCTCGCGCCAGACCGTCTCGACCTCTTCCTCATAACCGGCAAGAAGCTCATCTCCCCTGGACATGAATCGCACCCTTTCCTCTTGTTCTCGCATCTAGTGTGTACAGGCACAGTGGGCATAGGTACAGACGCCCGGCGCAATCTCGTGGGAACACGTCCTGCGAAATCGGTGCTCCCATCATGTCACGAGGGGTCCGCGGCCGACGAAGTTGCCGGCGCTGGTGGAGCCACTGGTGACGCGTTACGGCACGATTCTACCGCCAGATCCAGTAGAGTTTCCGTTGGCCGCAAACGCGCCAGGAGTGAGCGAAGCGATGAATCAGAGGAACGACTCTTTCTTTGAGGTAGATCAGTCCATCGCAACGACGAGCGAAGGCGACGTTGCCTTGCCCATGCTCTTCTACGACGCATCCCTCATGCTCGGCTTGTTCCACGTAGATGCTTCCAAACTCACGGAAGCCATTGGTGGAGTCGGCGTCGAACCAGCGCTCGACATGAGGGGTAGGGGTGTAGTTGGGCTGGCCTTCTACGAATACCGTGACGCTTCCATTGCTTCGTACAACGAGGTGGGGCTTGCCGCTCAGGTCGTTAGAAAGGGCAGCAAGCCACCCAAATTCCCTCTTGTTGACATGGTACGAAAGCCCGCTTCACGCAAGAGCTACAACTATCTTTTCCATCTCCCGGTCACAACACGGTCGGCAAATGCGGCAGGCCGCGAGATCTGGGGATTCCCCAAGTTTGTGGCGGAGATCCCACTCAATTTCGATGGTCCCCGGTTCGAGGGCTCCGTCCTCGAGTCACCGTCTGCTACCCCCATCCTGAAATATTCGGGCAGCCGCGGAAGAGGACTCTCGTTGCCCGGAATGGATCTATGCCTCTACACCGAGCTGGATGACCAGCCTATGGAAACGGTGGTCGATACGAACTACAAGGGGTATGTCGGGACCGGCGGCAATATGACATTGAAGGTCGGCAAATCTGATCATCCAATGGCTCAAACCCTGCGCAAGCTCGACTTGGACGGCAAGAGCCCCTTCCTGACTCACATGGCTGAAGGTTTTCGGTCGCGACTGAATGCGGCGACAGCTCTCTCGTAGTGCGGGCAGCGATGTGGAACATGCGGTGGCTGAGGGTCTTGTGTGTGGCTCGTCGGAGCTGACCGTGCAACCGATGTGTAGGCGTTCACAACTCCCGCCGGGCATGGTCGCCCGACCGTGGTGTCCCCGAGCCTGAGCGTTCGATGGCCCGCTCGTCGGTGCCGAGGTACGACGCGATGACGGCGGGATCGTTGCGTAGTTCGTTGGGCTCGCCTTCGGCGATCACGGTGCCGGACTCGAGGCAGTACATGCGGTCGCTGATGCTCATGATGAGCGGCATGTCGTGCTCGATGATGAGCATCGACGCGCCCAGTTCAGCCCGGATGCGCTGGATGAGCGGCCCGAACGCCTCAGTTTCGCGCTGGGCCACGCCGGCGGTTGGCTCGTCGAGGCAGAGGAGCTGGGCATCGACGGCGAGCAGGTTTGCGATCTCGATGATCCGGCGAGTGCCGGTGGAGAGGTCGGAGACGTAGGAGTCGGCATAACGACCGAGCCCCAGGAAGTCGATCAGCTCGTCGGCCTCGCTGGCGAGCCGGCGCTCCCACGGTCCGTTGAGGTGGAGCGCGGTCCGCACGAACGAGCTGTGGCCCCGCGCCTCGAGCGCAACCATCACCGTCTCGCGCACCGACAGCTCCGGGAACAGGGTGGCGGCCTGGAATGTCCGGCCCAGGCCCAAGCGGGCACGAGCCGGGGCCGACAGCCCGGAGACCTCCTTTCCCATGAGCTGGATGCTGCCGGTGGCTGCTACGTAGCCGCCGGTGGCGTTCATGAGGGTGGACTTGCCTGCGCCGTTGGTGCCGATCAGCCCGACGATCTCGTCGCGATGGACGGTGATCGAAACGCCGCGGACGGCCACGTTGCCACCGAAGCACACGGTGACATCGTGGGTCTTCAACACGATTTCGGGGATCTCTATCACGCGCCCCGAGCGGTGGATGGACTCGGGCGGCTCCGTCGCCGACACACCCGTGTCGAGGGGAACCCGCCGTAGCCCGAGCGCGTTGTCGGTTCGTCCGAGGGCGCGGGGCACGTACTCGGCGAACACCGCCGGCCAGAAGAACGGCAGGAGTGGCTCGACGAACACTGCTGCGATGATTGTGAGCTTCACCCTGGTCGACCCCACCTCGGGTGAGGGGGTACGGGCGAGCCCGACGAGCACAAGGGTGGCGAACAGGCCCGAGAGCCCGGCGATCACAAGTATCGAGGCGAGTACGCCGTCGACGTCGGTGCTCCAGAAACCGAGATTGATCGCTCCGGTTGCGGCCCATGCGAGCAGCGCCACCGAGAACACCAGCTTCACTGCGGCCGCAAGAAGGCCCAGCACGAGGTCGCGGCCTGTGGCAGCTCGGTCGAGGTGCCGCTCGTGATCGGTGAGCTCGTCCACACGCCGGTCGAGCCAATCGAGCACACCATCGCGCCCCGCATAGGCGATCTGCACAAAACCGCCCGGGAAGTACATCAAGATGATGAGCAAGCCGACGCTCGACGTCATCAGCCGTACCGTGGAGTTGTCGGGCCAGAAGGCGGGAAGGCCCTCCACCCAGAGCGCCCCGATCACCGGGCCGATGATGGAGCCGAGGCCGCCGATCACCACGATCGCCACGATCTTCAGCGAGTCGCCGACGAGGAACAGCGCCTCGCTGTAGCGGATGTTGCGAACCAGGCCGCCGAGCAGGGCGCCACCTAGACCGGCGATGCCGCCGGCGAGGGCGAAGCTGATCAGCTTCGAGCGGATCGGGTTGACCGTGTAGGCCGACGCTGCGTCGGCGTTGTCGCGCACAGCGATCGTGGTCCGCCCGACGCCACTGTGACGCAGGCGCGACACCACCATGGCGACCAGCGCGAGAATGAACAGGCTGAACCAGAAGTAGCGGTGCTGGGCGGCGATCTGGATGCCGAAGATCTCGCCGCGTTCGAAGCGCACGCTCGAGTTGCCATCGGAGAAGAACGACCGGCGGTAGAGGTACTGCTGGGCGGCGATGGCGAAGGCGAAAGTGGAGACGGCGAGAAGGAGGCCGCGTACCCGAAGCGCACCGATACCGATGAACGCCGCGAGCGCTGCCGTGGTGAACGTGGCGATCAGGATCGAGACCCCGAACGGGAGCGGGTCGAGCTGGAAGTCGATGATGCGGGTCGAGCGCCAGCCGATGTCCATCTCGAGGCCGCGGGTGAATCCTGCGGCGGTGAGCGCTCCGATTCCGGCGAACGCCATCTGCGAGAGCGAGAGCTGGCCCGCCCAGCCAGTGATCACTGTGACCGACATTCCACATATCGCGAAGCCGACGATGGTCGAGTACAGAAGCAGCTTCGATGGTGTGTCGACGAAGTGCCCGACGTAGAACGCGACTACGAAGAAGTAGGTCACGACGATGCGGGGCAGGTAGCGGACGAACCACAGGCTCTTCAGGCGTTCGGGGATCGGCCGCACCTTCGGCGCGAACGCGAGCACGCTCTGGTCACTCGACCGGCTCTGGAGGAAGACGGCGACGAGCACGGCGAGGAAGAGGATGAAATCGATGAGGCCGGCTTCGTTGAGGAAGTTGAATCGCAGACCGAACTCGATCACGCCGATCGCCACACCGGCGATCACCGCTCTCGGGAAGGAGCGCATGCCCGCGATCACCGCGGCGGCGAGGGCACGGGTGAGCGTGAGCGGTCCGAGGTTGTGCAGGCCCGTGACCCCGCCGCCACCACTCAGCAGGATCATCGACAGCGTGGAGACGAAGCCACCGATGATCCACACCGATGTCGAGATCACCTTGGGATTCACACCCGACAGACGGCTGAGGTCGGCGTTGTCGGCCGATGCCGAGACCGCCGTGCCGAAGGTCGTCCGGCTGAGCAGCCATCCGAGCAGCAGCGCGACCACCGGGACGACGAGGATGATCGTGAGCTTCGGGCCCGCGACCCGGAGCTGGGTCACCGGCTCGAATAGCCGTCCGATCGCTACCGGGTACTCGGTGGTGGTGCCCTCCACCTCTGGCATCGCCACCAGCACGGCCTGCATCAGCTGGGCCACACCCACTGTGGCGACGAGCAGGATCACCCGCGGCGAGTTGAACAACCGGCGGACCACCGTGAGCTCGATCGCCGCGCCGATGAGCGCACCGAGCAGGAGGCACGCGGCGAGCGCGATCCAGAAGGGTGTGCCCCAGTTGATGATGAGCAGGGCGAACAGCAACGTGCCGGGGAGACCCATGTTGCCGACAGCGAAGTTGATGACCTTGGTACTGCGGTAGATCAGTACGATGCCCATGGCGAGCAGGCCGTAGACGAGACCGGTCGACACGCCGTCGAAGACGACCTGCCTGGTCAGGCAGACGGACTCGCCGTCGAAGCAGCTGACGATGCCGATGATGGTGGCGCTCGTACCCAATCAGCCACCCTCCGATCCGAGGAACACCGCTCGGGCGAGGTCGTCACGCTCGGCCAGCTCCCGGGCAGAGCCCTCGAAACGCACCTGCCCCTTCTCGAGGAACACCGCCCGGTCGGCGACCGCGAGCGCCACATTGAGTGATTGCTCGACGATGATCATCGTCTGGCCCGCTTCCTTCAGGGCGTCGATGTGCTCGAGTAGGTCCTGGACCAGGGCGGGCGCGAGACCGAGGCTGAGTTCGTCGATGATCAGCACCTCTGGCTCGTGGAGCATGACCCGCGCGAGTGCGAGCATCTGCTGCTGACCGCCCGACAGGTTGCCGGCACGATCGCCCATCCGGTCGCTCAGCGACGGGAAGACCTCGACCACCCGGTCGATACGCCGCTGCACGTCGGCAGCGTCGTGGCGGTAGCGGTAGGCGCCGATACGAAGGTTGTCGCCGATCGACAGGTTCGGGAACGTCCCCTTGCCTCCGGGGAGCATCTGGATCCCCATCGCCGCCCGCTGCTCGGGCGTGGAGTAGGTGATCGTTCTGCCGTGCAAGCGGACCACACCACGCTGGGGCGTCCCCAGTCCGGTGATCACCCGCAGGACGGTCGACTTGCCCGCGCCGTTGGTGCCGAGCAGGGCGAGCGTCTCGCCCTTGGACACCGAGAAATTGAGGTCGAACAGGATCTGCACAGGGCCGTAGCTGAAGTCGAGGTCGGCCACCTGGATCGCGGGGATGAGTTCGGGGTCCTCCCGCTGGCGCTCGTGTTCCTCCAACTCCTCCTGCAGTTCCGCGACGATCAGGGAGAGGTCGTACTTGATCGAGCTCGCGCCCCTGAGCAACATCAGCGCGCCGATCGACAACGAGGGGATGGCGAGCGCGATGATTGCGGTCCGCGGGCCGTAGGCGTCGATGAGGAGAGCGGCAACCAACGCGCCGCCGACGGCACCGATCAAGAAGATGTAGAGGGTGACGAGGGCGCTACCCAACCCGCGGAGGCGATAGGGGACGATCGCCTGAACGGTGGGTCCGACCATCGCGAACGATGACGCGAACAACACCTGCACCGGGATACCGACGGCGACGAAGAGGTACTCGTTCGGCATCAGGAACTGGATGGGGAGGAGCACGGCGAGCGGGAGCAGGAGGAACCCGATGAGGCGAAGGGCCTGAGCTGGATCGCGTCGGTACAGCTGGTCGAATCGCCGGCCGACGAACGGGAGGAAGATCGTGGCGATGATGCCGGCGATCGATGCGACCACGCCCCGGCCGAAGGTGCTGAGCCCGAACTCTTCCTCGAGATAGATATTGGTCTGCACGCCCAGAGTGAAGAGCAGGAAACCGAGGGCGCAGAAGGCGATGATGACCGCCTTCACTGTGCGGATCCGAAGCAGACGGGCGAATGCCGCTTCTACCGAGATCGGTGCCGGATCGTCGTCCTCGATGACGGAATCGAGCACGTCGGCTTTCTCCCATTGGCCGCGCGGCGGCTCGGGCAAGCGGAACGCCCTGAACGCGAAGAAGGCGACGGGAAACCCGAGGATGAAGAAGGCCCAACGCCAGCCCTCGTCACCGCCCGAAATTGCAACGATCGCCCCGATCAGCACCGGGGCGATGGCATTGACCGATCGCCCACACATCGCGGTGACAGCACCCAGCCGACCGCGGATCGCGATGGGGTAGGTGTCTGCGATCAGCGAGCTGTGAACGGGAAGTGTGTTGGCCTTGGCGATGCCGACCCCGAATCGGGTCCAGAACATCATGAACGCGTTGACGGCAAGGCCGGTGAGGAACACGAAACCGGTGAACAGTGCCGTGCAGATGCCGATGATCGGGGCGCGACGATACCGGTCGGCGAGCCATCCCATGGGAAATGCACCGAGCGCGATGAAGGCGGCCGACGCCGCGGTGATGAAGGTGATCGTGCCGTTGGAAACGCCGAAGGTGTCGCGGATGTCGGGAGCGAGAAGGGCCATCGCGCCAGCCTCGAGCTCGTCGAGTGAGTTGAGGATGAGCAGGAGGACGAAGGTGGACGATCCACCCTTCTTGAGGCCTTCCTTGAGGCTCATCGCGTCGCTGCCGACACCGGGCAGGAGCTCGTCGGCGAAGAGGATCTCCTTATCGGCCTGCATCTCCTCGCGGGCGGCCTCCTCGTCGAGGACGGTCGCGGTGAGCGATGCAGCGCTTTGGCCCCTTGGCTCCGGGTCGCTCACGAATCCCCTGTACGCTCGACGAGCACGAGTTTCATGTTACGTGTTCCTCGTCATGGTTGAAAAAGGCGGAAATTCCACACGACGGTACCTCGTTGGCGAATGGGGTCGGCCCACGGTTGTGGTTTCGGTGAAGTCGAGTGGGAACGGTTGGCGCTGGTCGGTCCCACTTCGGGTCGTCGATACCCATGGGTCGAAGACCCGTGAATCCAGCCAAGGATGTTGTTGTGACCCGACGAGAAGACGACGGCCCCACTGCTCCGGACTCGACCACTGTTGCCGACCTCGAGTTTGTGGCGGTCGGATGGCACCACCCTCACATTCACCAGATCGTGGCCGAACTCCTCGACGCCGGAGCACAACTGGTGGGCGTGGCTGATGAGGAAGCCGATCTCGCCCTGCTCGCCGGCGAGCTGTGGGGCGCGCCAGTGCTCGATGTCGAAACCATCCTCGCGTCCAACGTCGACAGCCCAGCCTCGGGCGCCAATCTGCTCGTCACGGCTGATCATCCGGCGCGCCGCAGTGCTCTCGCCGCCGAAGCGATGCGCAACGGGTTCGACGTCGTGATCGACAAGCCCGCCGCTATCAGCAACGCGCAGCTCGCCCAGTTGCGCACAGCTCAGGCAGAGACTGGTCGGCGCTGTGTCGTGCACTGCTCAGAGCGGGTGTCGAGCCGGGCCACGATGGCGGCGATCGAGATGGTCGCCGCAGGTGCCATCGGAACTCTTGTGACCGTCGAGTGCAGTGCCCCTCACCGAGTGGGTGACCCAACCCTGCGGCCCGACTGGTTCTGGCAGCCGTCGAGCTCGGGCGGGATCATCGCCGACATCGGGGCCCACCAGACCGACCAGTTCTTGGCGCTGGTGGCCGCCGACGCGAACCAACGCGGCGAGCCCGCTCCTGCTGCCTCCCTCGAGTGGGCGTCAACCTCGACGTTGGCCTCCCTCGGGGGCAACGCCGGATCACTTGGCATCGAACACCCTGGGTTCGAGCACCACGGCACCTTCGTACTCAGAGCCGGCGCGGTCACCGGAGTTGGGCGGGTCGATTGGTGGACACCGGCTGGCTCGCCCGTCTGGGGCGACGGTCGCCTCACGATCGTCGGAACCGAGGCCACGATCGAGATTCGCAAACACATCGATCCCGCAGGCCGCGACGGTGCCGACCATCTGATCCTCACCGACGCCGCCGGCATCACCTATCGCCATCACGCCGGCGACCAGCTCGAGTGGCCGTCGGCCCTGATCAACACCGGTATTGGAACAGGTACCGATACGGCCGCAGCGAGTGGTGACGACCTAAACCGATCGACGCTCTTGTTCGACCAGACCCGTGCCTTTGATGCGGTGGACCTCGCTCTTCAGGCACAACGAGCGAGCGACAACGACTGATCCTGCGCTCTGGTGAACAGGCTCACAAGGAGCGACCGGCTTCTCGCGGGTCGCCGAATGAGCTTCAGCGCGCCGTCGGGATCGTCGATGCCAGGTCACGTGCTGCGATCGAAACGGTCGAGGTCGAAATCGAACTGCGGCTCTTCGCCGGCCAGGAAACGGTCGATGTGATCGAGTAGGCGCTGCTGAATTCGGGGCACCGTGCCCCCACCGCCAGGCCAGTGCACCTGGTCGAGTTGGTGGAACGTATAGCAGAAGCTCGTCGCCTGGCGCACCGGGTGATCGGCCGCGAGCTGGTCGGGTTCGAGCACATCGACGCCCACACGAAGACGCCCGGAGATGGCCTCGGCAAACAGCGCGTCCTGATCGACGATCGCGCCCCTGGCGGTGTTGACGACGATCGCACCGTCGCCGAGGCGCGCCAGGTGCTGGGCGGTGAGCGACGCCTCGGTCTCGTCGCTCAGCCCGGCATGGATGACCAGCGCGTCAGCCCAGTCGCAGAGATCGTTGAGGCTGTCCACCCGTTTCACCCCGTCGGGCAGCTCGTCGACGTAGGGGTCAAAGGCAGCGATCCTCGCTCCAAACGGGGCGAGTAGTTCGACGAAACGACGCCCTATGACGCCCATGCCATAGATACCGACGGCCAGATCGAGAAGCGATCCGTTCCTGGTGATGTCGATTCCCCATTGCCCCTCGCGGGTGGTGTGGACCGCGGCCGGCAGCTGATGCAGCGCCGAGAGCAGATGGGTCATGGCCGCCTCGGCCACATAGGGCGCCGGAAGGTCGCCCCAGTTGGTGACGGTGAGGCCCGACGCCACAATTGAACGGGGCACGAAGGGTCGGATCGTCCCTGAATAGCACGCCACCAACGAGAGCCGCCCGGGGTCTTCGGCGAGGGCCTCCGGCAGGCCGCGTGTATCCCACCCAACAATGGCGATGTCGTGGTCGCGGAGCACATCGGCGGCCTGTTCACCGGACCAGAAGCCGGTGTTTTGCTCGAAGGTCAGATCGCCACGCTCGACGATCGCTTCGCAGAAACGATCGGTCCAGATATGGCCGAAAGGTGCTGCACCGAAGAGAGCAGCGATGCGCTGTCGTGGCATGGTGGCACCAGTCTCGCGCCTCTCGGTACTCGTGGCGGGTATGTCGGGCTCCTCGAGTTCGTCGGCCGCAGGTACAAGGACCGGACAAGGTCGTCTCGCAGCGACCGGTGACTCGCCGCTCCCAGGTTCAGGCTGCGGGGCGGGGTTCGTTGGTGAGTCCACCCCTTCGCGGTTGATCTCGGATCTAGGTCTAGCTAAGCTAGGACCATGGTTACCCATGTGGTGAACACGCATGATGCGAAGTCGCGATTGTCAGAGCTGATTCGCGAGGCGGAGGAGGGGATCGAGGTGATCGTCGCGCGCAACGGGCATCCTGTCGCCAGGATCGTTCCCTGGGTGCCTGAGCGCCCGGCGCGGGTGCCCGGCGCTTGGGCTGGTCGAGTGCATGGCAGCGACGATGCCGTCGCCTCCGACGATGAGATTGTGGCGGTGTTCGATGAGTCCGCTGCGCGAAGTGCCCCGTGAGGATCCTGCTCGACAGCCACGTTGCGCTGTGGTGGCTCGAGGACAACGACTCGCTTGGGGTGAAGTGCCGCGAGATGATCGAGCATGCCGACGAGGCCTTCTACTCCGCTGTCACCCCCTGGGAACTGGGTGTCAAGCGGGCGCTGGGAAAGCTCACGATGCCAGATGGCCTCGCCCAAGCACTGGCTTCGAGTGGTTTCGTCGCGCTGGACATTTCGGTTGACCATGCCGAACATGCTCCAGCGCTTCCCCTTCATCACCGCGACCCATTCGATCGAATGCTCATCGCTCAGGCGCAGCTCGAAGCCCTGACGCTGGTCAGCGCCGACGGCAGCTTCGAAGCCTATGAGGTAGAGGTCGTGGACGCCCGGCGGTGATGCCCGCTATTCCTGGAGCAGGGCGGATCGCTGGTCAACGCAGGCCCAGGAGTTCGTCGCGGCTAGCAGGGCGCGGAAGATCGGCCGGGGCTGTGCCCTGTGGTGGTGTGTTGTTGCTGTGGATGGTTCCAGGGGTCGGGTGCGTGGGTGTTGTTGGCTGGATCGGGTGGCTTTGGGGGCCGCGGGCGGGCTCGCTGGTCGGTGTTGGGACAGGGCCCGGCGGGGTCAGGTTGTAGCGGTGTCGAGGGTGCAGATCGTGATGAGGTTGTAGACCACGGTTTCGGTCTTGAGCCAGGCCCGGTTGGGTTGTTGGCCGATGTAGCGGACCTTGGGGCCAGCCCTGACGGTCTTGGTCCGGGCGAAGGGCTCTTCGACCCGTTTTCGGATCCGTTGGGAGACGGCGTGTCGGGTAGTGCGGCCATCGATCGCTGAGCGCCGGTTGGTGGTGTTTGGGGTGACGTGGGGGGTGAACGCCAACTCGCGGGCCTCGGCCTCGAAGTCTTTGGTGTCATAGTTCTTGTCTGCCGCGACCGTCCGGCGACGTTTCGTGGTCCAACAGGCGCTGGCGATTCTTGGTGAACGTGGTCGCATCGAACG
>JAAETH010000303.1 GCA_024228575.1 Actinomycetes bacterium | reverse complement strand
TAATGAGTGGCGGCCCGTCGTGGTTCGACATGAAAGTCGAGTTGACCGGATGGATCTGCAGCCCGTGCTTGGCGAGCTCCAGCTCGCGCGTGACCTCGGGACGGAGCAGGCTGACGACGTACGAGCACACCGAGTACTTGAAGCCCTTGTAGATCTCCTCGGTGACGGTTGCGCCGCCGATCACGTATCGCTTTTCGAGCACCAGGACCTTGCGGCCCGCTCGAGCGAGATACGCCGCACACGTCAGGCCGTTGTGGCCGGCCCCGATCACGATCGCGTCATACGATTGCGCCATGTTGATCCCTGACTGAGAGCTGAGAAGCTATTTCTGGGGTGAAGACGCCGCTCGTTTCTTGATGATCGACTTCTTCCTCGGCGGATCGAAGAAAGGCATCTTCACCACGGTGGCCGGAATCGAGTAGGCCTTGGCCTCGATATTCTCTTCGATGAAGAAGCTGGTTCCGAGCTTCCCGTACTCGGGCTTCACGCGCGCGATCACGATGTACTTCTTGAGCAGCCGTGACCAGGTGCCGCTGGTTCCTCGGCCGATGTGGTGCTCCTGTGCTTCGTCGGAGTAGATCGGAACGGCTTCGTTCCAGGCCGTATCGGGCAGGTGAAGCGGCATGCCGTAGGTCCGGAAGTACTTCTCGAGCACGGTGACGTCGAGCTCGATTCCGACCGTAGCCCAGCGCGACGAACCGGTGGCTTTTTCCTTCCGCAAGGCGTCGCGACCGACGAAGAAATCGCCATCGAGCTTGGTCATCCAGCCGAGCCCGAGCTCGAGTGGCGACGTCTTCTGAACATCGAAAGCCGTCTGCGTCGACGAGATGAAGTCGGCTTCGATCGACAGCAAGCCGGCTTCGATCCTCGCCTGATCGAGCGCCAACAACCCGGACGGGCGCATCTTGTACTCGTCGCTGAGCTCCATCGCCGCGTCCCAGAGCTTCTCGGCGTACC
>JAAETH010000302.1 GCA_024228575.1 Actinomycetes bacterium | reverse complement strand
GGACCTCACCACGCAGCGCCTCGGCGGTTTCGCGGAACTCGGGCAGCTCTGCCTCACATGCGGTGCACCATGACGCGAAGAAGTTGAGCACGACCGGTGTGCCACGAAAATCGTCGAGGGCAACCTCACCGTCTCCCACGAGCGCAGGCAGGGTCCAGCCGTCGGAGGAAACATCGCCGGCTCCTGCCTCGCGGACCGCGTCGAACACGGCAATGCCGACGACTCCCAGAACGACTGCGGCCCCCACGAACACGGCAATCCAGCTGGCCCGGTCCCCCTTCACCCCGGCCACTCCTTCGCTGGTCGTCTCATCCGAGCTCGACCAATCGCCCCAGCCCGATCGCCTCCATGAACCGGCTCAACTCGGCGGTGAGCCTCGGAAGCCGATCGAACATCAACACGACACCAAACACCGCCAACAACACCGCAGAACCGACGACGATGACCGTGAAATGGCGCTTCACCCAGGCGAACGCTCCCGTCAGCTTGCCGAACGCCAGGCCGGTGATCAGGAACGGAAGGCCCAATCCCATCGAGTAGACGAACAGAAGGGTCGCACCCTGCGTCGCGCGGCCAGAGCTGGCAGCGACACCCAGGATCGATGCCAGAACAGGGCCGATACACGGTGTCCAGCCGAATCCGAACGCTGCGCCGGCCACCGCAGGGGCACCCCTGCCGAAGCGGCCCAGCTGAGGGTGGAACCTGGCCTCTTGATACAACCACGGCGCCTTGAGAAAGATCGATCCGACCATGAACATGGCCATCAAGAACATGAGGCCACCGGACAGTCGGGTGAGGGTCTCTTGATTGTCGAAGAAGAAGTTGCCGATCGAGCTGGCCGACAGGCCCAACAAGACGAACACGGCGGTGAACCCACCAACAAACATGCCGGTGTCCCGGCTGATCGCAATCGTGTGTTTGTGGCCCCCCTCCTGCAGTTCACCCGCGGACAGTCCCGTGATGATCGAGATGTATCCGGGGACGATCGGCAACACACACGGGGACAAGAACGAGATGACGCCAGCACTGAAGGCAACCAGGTAGCTGAAGAACGTGACGGTCTCGAAGTCACTCATGACCTTCTCGAATCGTCTCTTCTGCGCCGGGACAGGCGCTCGGTCAATCGGTCCATAACAACAGCTTGGAACCCGCGATCACCATCACCGATTCCCGATCCGTCCCGAATTTTCAACCGGTTCGACGAAGGGGGGTCAGTACGTCAGAACCCCATCTCGGCTCTGGCGTCGTAGATCCTCTTGCAGTCAGGACAAACCGGGTACTTCTCGGGCGAGCGAGACGGAACCCACTTCTTGCCGCACAGGGCTGTGCATGGCTTGCCTGTGACCATCGCCTCGGTCATCGCTGCCTTTGGAACGTAGTGCGCGAAACGATCGTGATCGCCCGGCTCGTCCAGCTGATGTTCGGTGTCGTGCTCGATGGTGGTCGTCGTGCCGGTCTCGAGTTCGGTTGCGGCGCTGGGCAAGTCCATCTACACAGCGTAGGCGGCAGCTACCGGGTCCGCTCACGCGCGTCGTTGCCAACGATCGCCACCACGACCTGGTGCGATCTCGTGCCTGCCACGACTACACCGAAGCGGCTCGGCGACGCACGATCGCCTAGGTTCCTTCTCGTGGCGCCCGTCGATCCTCACACCCCACTCGGTCGGCTGGCATCACTCGTCGGCCTGGCCATCGAGGGGGTTCCCGCCACATCGTGCACCCCTGGGGTTCAGGCACCCGATGACGAGATCGTCCGGGCGATCCTCGAAGATGCTCTCGATGTGCCCCTGACCACCAACGCCGATATCAGCGACGCACTCGCACACGAGCAACACGGCCCACCGATAGAACCAGTCATCATCGCCTGGAACGGTGTGTTCGAGCCCGTCCAGGTCGGCTCGTCGCTTCAAGGAGCAATCCTCGTCACCGAGGTCGGAAGCTCGATCGCCGCCGACACCTCGAACGGCACGATCCGGTTCGACAGTGTGCTGCCGCTCGGGGTTCACACACTCAGCGTCGGGGTCTCGGGCCGCGAGGTGCTCTCGATGGTGTTCTCGGCTCCCCGGCGGGTTCCGACCCCAGACAAACGTTTCTGGGGGGTGTTCGCTTCGGCCTTCGCTCTTCGAGGCGCCGACGACCACGGGGTGGGGAATTTCACCGCACTACGACAGCTCGCCCATTCGGTGCACCAGCTCGGCGGCAAGTTCATCGCAACCCTGCCATTGCTGCCGGTCTTCCTCGACACACCTCAGGTGATCGTTCCCTTCGCTCCCGTGACGAGGGTCGGTTGGAACATGTTGAACATCGACCTCGCCCTGGCTCCGGGGGCCGAAGCCATCGCCGATGTCGTCATCGACCCACCCGACCGGATACCGCGCCTCGTCGACTACCCCGAGGTCGTGCGGCGCTTCCGTGGGTCGCTGACCGCCTACGCAGCGGTGGTGCGAGATCACCCGGCCCTCAGGGCACAACTCGATCGATTCCTGGTTTCAAACCCGCGCATCATGCACTATGCCCGATTCCGGTCGCTCGGCGAGACGATGTCGCGAGACTGGCGTCGCTGGCCCGCTCCGTGGCGTCAGGGCGATCTCACCAACGCACCGGTCGACCCCGACATCGAGCTGATCCATCAGGTCGGCCAGTGGCTGGCGTTCACCCAGATCCAGTCACTCATGGACGAGATGCGCGACCGCGGGCAGAGACTGCAACTCGAGGTCACCATGAGCGTGCACCCGATGGGGTTTGATGTGTGGTCGGATCAGAGGCTGCACATGAGCCGTACCCGAGTCTTCGAACCACCCGACGGCACCGCCGCAGGAAGCGAGTGGGGGCACCTCGCAGCCCGCCCGCAGCGCAGCCGGCGTCGCGGCTATTACGACTTCCACGAAACTCTCAGGCACCACGCTCAGGGTGGCTTCATCCGCATCGATCAGATCTCGGCGCTGTGGCGGACCTGGTGTGTCCCCGAGGGAGCCGACTCGACCCAGGGTGCCTACCTACACCACAACGCAGAGGAACACCTGGCGCTGGTCTGCCTCGAAGCCCACCGGTCGAGCGCGTTCGTGACCGGTGGAAACCTGTCGAGTGCGCCGCGACACATCCGAGATCGGGTGAAGGCGGCGGGGGTCCTCGATCCCTTGCTCGACGCAAGGAGCGACCAGACCCGGCGAAACCACAACCAGAGCCTTTCAAAAGTGTCGGGGCCCGCAGCCTTGATCCACCTCGACGAGTTGCTGGCCGACTATGGCCCCAGACCGCTGGGACAGACCGAGAACGACCGATTCCGGGTGCGGCACCCCAAGGGGTTCAATGCCAGCCTCGACGACGATCGTGTCCGCGGCTGGGTCGAAGAGTTCGCGACATCCTGGATCTGACACGGCGCCGGGCAGCCTCGTGTTGGAAGCGTGGCGACCAGACGCCACTTCGATCGCCCTGCGGACCGTCCGTCCCCGATGACCAGCGGGCGAACATCCACACGTTCAACCGTTGTGTTCGACCTCTGAGAGGAATCGGTCGGTCGCCTCGAACACGGCGCGGGCAGATGCCTCGAGGGCCTCGACCGATGTGGCTGCCTCGGGTGTGTCGCCGGTCGTGTGGAACCACTGGCCTCCGCCGACAAAGGACAACACCGGTGAAACAACGTGCTCCCTCCACGTGCCACCCTCGCCAGGCCACGCCTCACTGGTGCAGATCACCCGGAAGCCGGCGGGTTCGGCGACGTCGGCCAGGTCGAGACCGTCGAGATGGTGCAGCATCAGCCGGGGAGCCATCTTCGTCTCACCATCGTCGGTCGGGTCGAGTGCGGCCACCGATGCGCCCAGATGGATCACGGGACCCTCGGGCAACAAACCCATCTGTTCGGCTTCCTCGATCCAGACGTGCAAGCCGAGATGATCTAGTTCGTGGCCCGAACACGCGACGACAGTGACTCGATGTTGGGCGGCCAACCGTTCGGCCAGGGCCAGGGCAACGGCCACTCCTGTGCCGCGCTCGCTCGCGCAGCCGAACCATCCCGATAGAGGTGTCGTGATGGTGACGGGCGGGGCACCATCGGGACCAAGAACGGCCGATGAAGCCTCACAGAGTCCGGGCACCAGCTGAGCGTCGACGTTCAGCCTCGCGCCTTCGAGGCGAAGCAGATCTGACTCGCCCACCACCACGGCGGCGACGCGGTCGCACGCTGCTACACGACGGTTGGGTGCTCTGACCATTCCTTCGGGACTCTCGATGACCAGCACCCTCGGCAATGTGCCCCCCGGGTTCAACACGCTGTCCAGACCAGCCGCCAACCCGACCTGGGCAGTTCCGATCTCGATGACCTCGAAGTCGGTTGTGTCGATCTTGCCGAGGAACTCGTAGAAGACCGGCTCGCATGCGATCGGCTCACCCGATGTGTCGGTGAGCGAAGCCGACACGTCGTAGCGATCGAACACGACCTGCCGGCGCTCGCACCGGGCGCCCATGGTCTCGAGAATCTCGAAGAACCATGCGGCGGTCGCCAGGTCTGGTGCCAGGCCGGTTCTGTGGACACCAAACGTGTAGTACTGCTCGGTCCAGCTCATGAGTCGGGCTGCGTCGATCGTTTCCCTCATACGACGAACACCAGACACACAACAACCAGGAGAATGCCCGCCACGACCGCCAACCACCACGGCATTCTGGTGACCTTCACCGGGACGTTGCCGGAGGTCAGATCGTCGATGATCACTCTGCCGTCGAGGTCGGCGACGGACCGCGACTCGACACCATTCCCCCACCGCTGTGAGGGAGCCGGGAGCCCAGAATCGAGCACTGGAACAGGCGGAGCGTCGTAGACCTCGGCATCGAGGATGACGCTGCGATCGATTGCAGCTGCGCCAATATGGCCATCCTCGACCACCTCGTCGTAGATACGATCGATCAATGCGTCGACCTTGGACTCGTCGTTGTAGTGAACGACGAGGCGCGCCTCACGATCGAGCACCCACCTGACCTCGCTGGCATCGAACAGGCGCAACAGCGCTCGGACCTCTTCCATGTCCTCGAAATCGTCGAGTTCGTAGACCGGGCCACCCGTGGCCGTGATCTCGGCGATCAGAAGATCGTCGGGTTCGACATCGAGTTCTGCGAACACGTCGGTCCTTCCGGCATGGGCCTGGCTCTGTGATACCGCCAGGAACAGGCCAACCTCAACGGCCGCTTCATGGGACTGCTCGGAGGGAACGATGATGTGCAGCAGCTCTGCCGGTTCACTCGCCGAAGTGTCTTCCGGCGAGGTGTCCTCGCCTGCGGGCTCCACCGATGGCTGTGATGACTCGCGTACCACTCGCACATCGAGGTCGAGCTCGAGCAGCCGTTCGGCGAGTTCGAGGACCTCTGGCTCCTCGTCTGGTGGGGCGCTGTGGACGACCGACCACTCGCTCTGTGAACCGTCTGGGTCGATCATGGGGACCCTCCAAGAAGAAGCTCGACTATTCCATATCCCAAACCGACCGCAAAACAGGCGACAAGAGCGAGCAAGAGGATCGCTCCCAGGCTGCGCAGCGGAGTAGCCCACGCCCGCGAACGAAAGACCCCGTTCGACCCCGTGTCGAGTTCGACACCATTCAACACTTCGCGAGCCGCCTCCGACTGCGATTCGACAACTTCGACGTCTACCGTTTTGTCGTAGGCGAGATATCTGGCCACACCCATCGTCGGGTCGTACCTCAGCCGCGAATCGATCCCTGAAGCGCGAAGCCTGGCCCGAATGAGGTCGGCCTGAACCATGTCGCCGGCGGTGTAGATGGTCACCGTCGGCTCGGCGGACACGCTGAAGCCCGCTCCAGGGACGTCCGCGGTCTCCACCGACTCGTATCCATCGCCCAGCAATCTGGTGACGATCGAGCGAGCGACCTCTCTGTCGTTGTGGTGGACGACGACGATGTCGTCGATCGCCGCGTGCCTGATTCGGGCGAGGTCGAACTCGGCGAGGATCAAGACCACGGCATCATTGGCAGCGAGTCCGAGGTCGAACACGGGACCGCCCGTAGCAGCCAGCTCTGCAGCACGCAGTTCAAGATCGTCCGCGGTCGACACCCCGCAGAGGATACCGGTGGCGCTACCGTGCGGGCCGTGCAAGGTCAATACGACGCGATCGTCCTGATGTCATTCGGCGGGCCAGAACACCCGACCGACGTGATGGACTTCCTTCGGAACGTCACCCGCGGACGCGACGTGCCGGCGGAACGTCTGGCCCGGGTGGCCGAGCAGTACGCCCTGTTCGGCGGCAGGAGCCCCATCAACGACCAGAACAGGGCCCTGCTGACAGCCCTGCGCACCGAACTCGACGCCCACGGCATCACCCTGCCCCTGTACTGGGGCAATCGCAACTGGCATCCGTTCATCCAGGACACCGTCGCCAGGATGATCGACGACGGAATCGAGCGACCGCTGGCGTTCGTGACTTCGCCATACAGCACCTACTCGAGCTGCAGGCAGTACCGCGAGGACATGTCGAGGGCGTGCGAGGCGACAGGTGCGACTTTCGAAATCGACAAGATTCGGTCGTTCTGGAACCATCCAGGATTCATCGGACCAATCGCCGAAGCGGTCCGGGCCGACCTCGACTCCTTCGAGGGCGACACCACTCCGCGAGTTGTGTTCGTGGCCCACTCGCTTCCCGCATCGATGGCCGCGACCTGCGACTACGAGTTGCAGCTGGACGACACAGCACAACTTGTTCTCGAAGCGATCGGGCACGCCGACGCCGACCACGACATCGTCTTCCAGAGCCGCAGTGGACCCCCACAGGTTCCGTGGCTCGAACCCGATATCTGCGACCATCTCCGCCGCCTGGCAGTTGAAGGCATCGACCGGGTTCTCATGGTTCCGCTCGGTTTCATCAGCGATCACATGGAAGTGTTGTACGACCTCGACACACGGGCCATGGCGGCGGCAAACGAGGTCGACATCGAGATGGCCCGATCGGCGACACCGGGCACCCACCCCGAGTTTGTGGCGATGATCCGCGAACTGATCGAGGAACGTCTCGACCACACCCACGAGCGCCGATCGTTGGGGCATCTTGTGGTGCGCCCCGACAACTGCCCCCCGGATTGCTGCCCCGCCCCTGCCAGGCGTTAGCCACCAGCCCTCGCACCTACGAACACCAAGAGGGCTAGCTGTGCCCCGAAGGGCTATACGGCGCGGAGGCCTTCTTTCAACGGCGCGCTGGAGCCGTCGTTCCAGTGGCGTCGACACTTGAGCTCGTAGGTGACAGAGGCCTCGTGGCCGTCGTCGACCAACACGATGTCGCCCTCGTAGATCTGGACACCATCGACCAGCCTCGCATTGTGGGTGGCGAGAGCACCACACCAACAACGCGACTGCACCTGAAGTTCGTTCCGCTCGTCGGCCGTCTCGAGCAGCCGTGACGTGCCGTCGAACAGGTAGCCCCTGAAATCGGTCAGCAGACCGAACGCGTAGACATCGACGTCGAGTTCGTCGACGACCCTGACCAGCTGGTCGATCTGATCTCTGGAGTAGAACTGAGCTTCGTCGCAGATGGCAAACCCGAGGCCGCCCCTCACCGACTTCTCGGCCTCGATCATCGACCAAACATCGTCCGTGTCGCCGATCGTGCGCGCATCGACCGACACACCCAGCGCCGAACTGACCGCGGCCCCTTCGCGATCGTGTTTCGTCAGCAAGAGACCCGTTGCGGAATTGCTGAGATTGTGATGGATCTGCAGCGCCATGGTGCTCTTGCCCGCACCCATGGTTCCGAAATAGAAGCGCAGTTTGGCCACGAACCCCTCCAGACTCGGGTCAAACTACAGCACGGTTATTAGCGTCTTGTCCAGTGCCCCTTGAGCCTGTCGAGCGAGGTGCCGAGGATCAGCAGGTCGATACCGAGGATCAGCACCAGCAGGCCAACCCAGCCGACGGTTCTCGACTCCGAACCCGTGTTCGCGAGCTCGTCGTCATCGACCCCTCCGGGCTGGGAGGTTGTGGTGACCCCTGCCTGTGTGGTCGTGGTGGTATTGACCACAGTTGTGGGGCTGACCGAGGGCAGCTTGACCGTGACCATGTCATCGTCGTCCTCGGCAGGATCCTGGGGGCCGTTGCCCGGGGTCGAGTCGATGTCTGGCTGATCGTGGGTCGCTACCTGGGCAAGGTTGTCGAACTCGACCGGAGCATCACTGTTGATGGTGACCTGGAAGTTGATGCTGACCGACGATCCGGCAGCGAGATCTCCGATGGACCACACACCGCTGCCAACGTCGTATGAACCCGGCGACTGATGTGAGACGTAGGTGACCGCGTCTGGCAGGAGGTCGGCCACCGTCAGGCCGGTTACATCGGACAAGGGTGTCCCATCTGGGGCCTGGTCCTTGGCCACGACGTTCACCGTGTAGGTGATGGTGTCGCCCGGCACCCTGTCGACGGGCCCTTCTTCCCCATCGACGAGTTTGGTCAGTTCGACGTCGATCAACGGTGAGTTCACGGCGGCGCTGTCGTCGTCGTCCTCGACCGGGTCCTGTGGACCATTGCCCGGTGTCGAGTCGATGTCGGACTCCTCATGGGCAGTGACCTCGGCCAGGTTCACCTTGCGCCCATAGGTATCCACGGTTGTCTCCAGGATCAGGCGTGCCGACGATCCTGCGGCGAGATCTCCGATTGTCCACACACCGCTCGAGTCGTCGAAGCTGCCATCGCCCGATGAGCCGGTGACCGTCAGTCCGGCCGGCACAACGTCGGTGACTACCAGGCCGGTCACGTCGTCGAGATCGTTCCCATCGGCGTCGGTGGCAGCCGCTGAAACGACGATCTCCCAGAACACGGTCGAGTCCTTGACGACGGTGATCTCGTCGAGGAAGGGGCCGTCCGTTGTGACCGCTACACCCTTGGTCAACGACACATCGATGCGCGGGGTGACCTCGCCCGACGGTGTGAGCACGAAGGGTCCACCGCCGACCGATGCTCCGGACTCGCCCACCTGGTCGGCTTCGGACTCCATCTGGAACACAAACCAGGTCGCTCCTGGTGGCACCGAGACGTCGAAGGAAAGCGACGTCCACTCGGGCTCAAAATCGCGATTTGCGGACAACACCCTGTACGGGGCTTCGGAGGCACCGTTCGGATACGGATGGCCGACTTCGTAGGGAAAATCTGGCGCCGGGTTCATTTCGAGCGTGCACGGCTGGTCGTCGCCGAACGGATCGTCGAGCGCTTCGACTCCGCCGCTGATCCCGTAGGCCATGCCGGACCCAGAATCGAGACCGACGATCGAGTCCGGCGGCGCGCCGGTACCTGCCGCCATCCAGATCGCATCGCCGCGGCACTCGGTCTGAAGTGAATCGGTGCCGGCGTGGTTGATGAAGAAACTTGCCGTCCGCTCGACGTCTGCTGAGCTGAAGTGATAGATGATCGGCGCGGTCACACCCTGGCCGTCTGGCAGACCTTTCCAGTAGTAGTCGATGCCAGTGCGGATCTCGATCAGAGAGTCCTCGAGACACGGTGAGTTGTCGTACACAACAACAAGACTGAGCCCGTTGTTGTAGCGGCCGACGTTGGTGTCGTAGCCCGACACATCGATGGTCATGGCGTCGCTAGAGGTGACGATGCCATAGCCGCCCGGGCCGACGTCGGCATACCACGAGTACCAGGGCATCGGAAGACCCGACGGGGCATATCCGGCATCGCCGTCTGGTTGGATACCGACGACCTCGATGCCTGCGATGGTCAGGGTGCTGTCGGCTCGGTCGCCGCCCGGTGTGATGTCGTCGGGAGTCGGATCGTCGTATCCCGCCCACTCGACATAGGCGGCCACAACAGGTCCAGGACCCTCGGGGACTTCGACCGTGCCAGAGCCCGACCCCTGAAGGCCGACTCCGAAGTCACGAACCGTCTCGCACCCTGATTCGGTTCTGTAGATGATGATCGATCCGTCGGCTCGAGCCTCCGATGTCATCCCCGCCAGAATCGAGAACAGGATGATCGCGGCCGCGATCGCCCGTGTTGATCGCTGCATGACCCAACTCCTTCGCACCAGCGCCCGGCGCCTGGGGCAATCTAGCCGCAGACCGAACTACAAGCACGTCATTTGCCCGTGAAACCTCCCACAGCGGTGACCGATGTTCCCCCGAGGTCAGCTGCACCCGCTTGTGGAGCCACACGAGCGACACGTGTAGCACGAACCGGCGCGAGCCATCACGTCCCCGCACGTGAAACACAGCGGAGCATCGCCGGTGCGCCGGTTTATCGAAGCGCTCGGTGAAGGTTCCGACTGGTAGGGAACCTCGGGCGATGTCGCCGCCGCGATCAGATCTTCCTCGACTCGGTCACCTGACGAACCAACGGTGACGGATCCGACGCCGGACACACCGGAACTGGGGACCGCAGCGGTCTCCATACCTGGCAGGGTTGGCTCGATGCGCTCTTCGGTCGTCAAGATGCCAAGGCCTGCCCTGTTGTCGTAGGGAAGGTACTCGAGGGCCAGCCGACGGAAGATGTAGTCGACCAGCGACGTGGCGATGCGCAGCTCGGGATCGTCGGTGATGCCGGCAGGTTCGAATCGGAGGTTGGTGTAGGCCTCGACGTAGGACTGGAGGGGTACTCCGTACTGCAGGCCGTGGCTCACAGAGATGGCAAATGCGTCCATGATGCCGGCGAGGGTCGACCCCTGTTTGGCGACGGTGAGGAAGATCTCGCCTGGCCTGCCATCGTCGTATTCGCCGACGGTCATGTACCCGTGACAGTCGGCCACACGGAACGAATAGGTGCGGCTGGAACGTCGACGTGGCAGACGTTCACGTTCGGGCGCCCGCGGCGCCAAGTCGACCACGGGCAAGACGGCAGCGACCTCTTGTTGGTCCTGCTTCTTGTTGTCGTCTCTTGTCGTCGACAACGGTTGACCGATCTTGCAGTTGTCGCGGTAGACGGCGACCGCCTTGAGGCCGAGTTTCCATGCGGCGAGGTGGAGCTGTTCGATCTCCTCGACGGTTGCGGACTCTGGAAGGTTCACCGTCTTCGATATGGCTCCTGAAAGAAACGGCTGAACAGCGGCCATCATCTTGATGTGGCCACCGTGGTGGATGACGTTGTCGCCCATCGAACACGCAAACACGGGCAGATCGCCGGCATCGAGGCCTGGTGCACCAACGATCGACGATGTCGCGAGGATATGGCTCTCGATCTCGACGATCTGGGTTTCGGAGTACCCCAGACGACGCAATGCCCTCGAGGTTGTCTGGTTGATGATCGACATCGTTCCGCCGCCGACCAGCTTCTTGAACTTGACGAGCCCGAGGTCGGGTTCGATGCCGGTCGTGTCGCAGTCCATCATGAACGAGATGGTTCCGGTCGGAGCGAGCACCGTCGCCTGGGCGTTCCTGACACCGTGGCATTCGGCCCGCTCGACCGCCTGGTCCCAGACCTTCTGAGCCGAGCCGAGCAGATCGAGGTCGACCTTCTCTTCATCGATGCCGTTCACCGCGTCGCGGTGCATGCGCAAGACGTTGATCACGTTGTCGGCATCGCCGTCAAATGCACCGAAGGCGCCCATCCTGGCTGCGACCAATCCCGAGGTCGAATAGGCGGTTCCACCCATCAGCGCTGTGATGGCGCCGGCAAAGGCCCGCCCTTCGTCGGAGTCGTAGGGCAAGCCGAGCGCCATCAACACGGCGCCGAGGTTCGTATATCCGAGGCCGAGTTGTCGGTAGCGACGCGAATTGTCGCCGATGGACTCGGTTGGGTAGTCGGCGTGTCCGACCAGGATGTCCATCGCCGTGAACGTGAGCGACACGGCCTGCTGGAATCCCGCCACGTCGAAGTCGTCAACCTCGTCGAGGAACGACAGCAGGTTCAGGCTGGCCAGATTGCACGACGAGTTGTCGACGTGGACGTATTCGGAGCAGTTGCGAACGACGAGGCCGTTGACGATGTACGAGTGGTTTCGTGGCTCTGAAAGGGTGTAGGTGAGTTCGATTCCGTCGTCGATTCTCGACCGGAGCTCGGCGACCCGGGTCGCCGTATGTGGCGCACCCACCCTCGTCGAGACGACCTCGTCGAGTGCCGCGACCTTGGCCGACAGTTCAAAACCGATGACCCCTGCGAAGACCTCGATGTCGGCATCTGTGACCCGGAGATCGAACGAGGCCACCGCGCCGTCGGCCTCCGAGGCGTCGGGCCCGAGGGATTCCTGACCAGCGGAACCCACCTGGTGAATGTGCGACGAGATACCAAACGTGGTGAGCAACTGCTGCACACCACGCAACAGGTCGACCGAGATCGACGAGAGCCCCACATGGTGCTCCTGTTCTTGGTCGACACAAACCCACCCGTCGGCGTCGTACAGACCCCTGAGGAAGGCAGCGACCACCTCGGTAGGAGCCTGTTGGATGGACCACGGAATGGTCTTGTGAGTCGCGGTGACCGCCGCTACTCCAAGTGTCTCGAGGAAACGTCTGAAGACCCGCCTGCCCATCCGAAGCTGAACCGTGCCGTCGCCTTGCACAGAGGGCTTGAGCGCCCGACCGCCGTTGATCTCCTCGATCAGGAGCTGATGCCGCGGCAAGATCTCGAACCGATGGTCCGCGTCGTATGTCGTGCAGGCCGTGAAGCGCGACATCGAATCATCGGCGACGACCCATCCGAGGTAGTGGGCAAACGTGTCGGACCATTCCTCGGGGAGGTGGACCGAGTCTGGCTTGTTCGCCGTCTCGTCGTAGAAGTTGGTATCGGAGGCGATCGGAATGGACCAGTCGGCCGCAACACTTGGAGCCTCGGTGTCGAGCAGGGCAACGGCATCGCCGGAGGTGAGTTCCCCCGCCTCGACCCAGCCACGATTGTGGGTGAAGAACCGGTGTTGGGGGGTGCAGCGGACCACATGACCACGGTCGAACTCGAGACGCACGATCGGGTTGAAGCCCGTGATCAACAGAGCATCAGGGCTGGTGAGAACCGCCTGGGGTTCGGGATGCTCGCCGGTGATGTCGTGGGTCCAGACCCTGAACTGTTCGCCGTTGTTCACCCGGTTGGCCAACTCGCTGAACGATATGAGGCCACGATCGGTGTGAACCAACGTCTCACCGGTGAAACAAGGGTTGCTGGCGTTGATTCGTCCGGCGTTCGGGGTTGTGTGCCATCGGTTGATGGTGGTGTCGTACTGGAGGCCGGGGTCTGCGCACTCCCACGCCGCTTCTGCGATGGCGCGGAACACGTCTCGAGCCCGAACGGTCTCGAGAACGTCGCCACTCGTGCGCGCCGTCAGTTCCCACACATCGTCGTTCTCGACGGCCTGCATGAACTCGTCACTGACGCGGACCGAGTTGTTCGCGTTCTGGTACTGGATGGAGGCGGAATCGGCACCATCGAGGTCCATGTCGAAGCCGGCGTCGCGAAGAACGCGAGCCTTGTGTTCCTCACGGGCCTTGCACCAGATGAAGTCTTCGATGTCGGGATGATCGGCATCGAGCACGACCATCTTGGCGGCCCGGCGCGTCTTGCCGCCCGACTTGATGGTGCCCGCAGATGCGTCGGCGCCGCGCATGAAACTGACCGGACCCGACGCTTCTCCACCGCCCTTGATGGTCTCCTTCGAGGAACGGATACGGCTGAGGTTGACACCGGACCCCGATCCACCCTGGAAGATGCGGCCCTCCTCGACATACCAGTTGAGGATGTCTTCCATGGTGTCGTCGACACTGAGAATGAAACACGCTGACGCCTGTTGGGGAACACCCTCGACACCGATGTTGAACCACACCGGCGAGTTGAACGCCATCCGCTGGTGCAACAACAGCCACTTCAGTTCGTCCGTGAATGTCGCCGCTTCTTCGGTGTCGGTGAAGTAGCCGTCGCTGTCACCCCATCCCGAGATGGTGTCGGCAACCCGATCGACGACCTGGCGCAGACTGGCCTCGCGCTCTGGGGTGCCGAGAGTTCCTCTGAAGTACTTCTGCGAGACGATGTTGGTCGCATTGATCGACCAGCCGGCAGGGAACTGCACACCCACCTGCTCGAACGTCGTCTCACCTGTTCGCCAGTCGGTCAGGCGCGCGTCGCGGGTCTCCCAATCCATCTCGTCGTGCGGGGAGATACCGGCGATTGTGAAGTGCCGCCTGAAGCCGAGTTCCTGCCGATTGGGGGCCATGGCCATGTCGAGTTCCTTCAGAACGCTGGGCTGAGCGAGTCATCGTAGATGCAAAACGCGCGAAAGCGAGCGTGGCGGCGGCCGGGAGACGACAGGTAAGGACCAGTCGTTGCTCCGTCCAGAAACAACGACGTCCAGCGGCCTGGACGATGATCTCGCCAAACCCGTACGTTCCGCCGATCCCGGCCGCAGCTCACTGATAGTTGAAGCTAGGGATCCAAGCCTGTGGACACCTAGAGGACAGCAGAAAAAAGTCTGTGGACAACCGGGGGTCGACTTGTGCACAGATCGCCCACTACCCCGTGGAGAACGCTTGCAGTGCACAGCGAACCGTACGCAAAGTTCTCCACAGCCTGTTGGAAAGCCGCGCAACAGTGCGCCAAATACAGGGCCTGAGCAGGCATTTCTCGCTGCGATGATCCGTTTGGACAACAATCGCTTGTCCACATGACGGGAACATGAAGACCCAATAACAATCCACAAGTCTCCACATCCCCTGTGGATCGCCGCGGAGCGTGATACGTGCGATATCCGGCCCTCGAAGGCAGTTGATAACGTCGGCGAGCGCACATCGAAAGGGCTCGAGCAATGCATCGGATCTTGCCAGCACCAACCGTCGAGATCGACACCGACGACGCCTACCACAACACCAGGCAGGCCAGAGGAGTCCGACCTTGGCTGATCGTGAACATGATCTCGTCCGCCGATGGCGCCATGACGATCGACGGGGTCTCTGGAGGTCTCGCAAGCCCGGGCGACAAGGATGTCTTCGGAACACTGCGAACATTGCCCGACGTGATCCTCGTCGGTGCCGGCACCGCGATAGCAGAGGACTACAACCCTCCTTCCTCGTCGGTCAGCGTCAGGGCCCGAAGGCTCGGGCAAGGGGCCTGGCCTGTGGCTCGCGTGGCCGTCGTGTCGAACTCGCTGAGCCTCGACCCGACCGCTCGATTGTTCGGCTCGCGCGATTCGCGCCCCATCGTCATCACGTCGCAAAGCTCCGACGGCGACAGGCGCGACCGGCTCGCCGAGGTGGCCGACATCGTCGTCGCGGGTGAGGATCGGGTCGATCTCGGAGCCGCTCTCGAGTCGCTCGCCGGCATCGGTGCCAGCGTCGTGTTGTGCGAAGGAGGACCGAGCCTCAATGCTCAGCTGGTCGCTGCAGATCTCGTCGACGAGATGTGCATCTCTTTGTCGCCGATGATCGTCGGGGGCGATGCGCGTCGCATAGTGCATGGCGCTGCGCTGGAGGTGCCTGCCCAGATGGAGCTGAGACACGTCCTGACCGAGGATCATTATCTGTTCCTTCGCTACACCGTTTCTCGTGAGGTCATGGATTGACCACGATGAGCTGGCCCGGGATCAGGGCCGCCCCCGACGAGTCGACGATGCGAGACACGACACCTCGGATGTCGCCGGTCGGATAGTGCTGGCGGGCGATCGACCACACGGTGTCGCCGGGCTGCACAACATGGGTGATGGGGTCGCCACCCAGCACTGTGGGAACTCCACCGGCAAACGACATGGCGGTGGTCGCCGCTGTGACCAGAAGCCACACGAAGAGGCCCACGAACACAGCAGCCATCAACCGGCGCCTACCCATGACGGCCTGTGACGGTACGACCGCGCTGCCAGGCACCATCGATCCACCAGCCAATTCGAGCTGTGGGCGAACACCGAACCCGGCCGTCTCGACGTCATACTCATGTGTATCGGGAAGTAGCACTGCTGCCATCTGGGCCTCCAACTCGAGAACGAACAACTACCGTTCCGATCATGACGAGGGGGTGGGACAGCCTTGTTGCTGCGTGCCACATCTCGTCACTCCCGGATGGGACGAACGTTCGTTTCACGAACACTCGTTCCCCGGTCGGACCCCAAGGGACCAGAACGTTCGTTCGTTGTCAACGGCAATCTGGAACTTTCGTTCGTCGAACAGATGTTTGCCTCATTGTCGGTTCTTGACTACACTGCCCCCGACGGACCCACACCGAACACACCGGACACACCGGACACCAGGAGCACCAATGACCAATCCGGACCTGACCGATCGCCACCGGGGCATCCTCGAGTTCATCGACGCTGCGATACGCGAACGTGGTTATCCCCCATCGGTGCGCGAAATCGGATATGCGGTAGGCCTCGCCTCACCATCGACCGTCCACTCACATCTGCGCAAGCTCGAGGAACTCGGCTATCTGCGCCGCGATCCTTCGAAACCACGCGCTCTCGAGGTCACCTTCGAGGCGGGCTCGTTCACCCACGCCGAACGTCGTCCATTCCGCCTCGTGCCTCTCATCGGCGAGGTGGCTGCCGGCACCGATGTCCTGGCCCAGGAGAACGTCGAAGAACTCGTGCCCATGCCCGGCGACGTCACCGGCGAAGGCGAGCTGTTCATGCTGCGGGTCCGCGGCGACTCGATGATCGACGACGGCATTCTCGACGGCGACTTCGTCGTGGTGCGCCGCCAGAAGGTCGCCTACCGCAACGACATCGTGGTCGCGGGAATTCCCGGCGAGGAAGCGACTGTCAAACGTTTCGTCAAGGACGGCAACAAGGTCACCCTCATCCCGTCCAACCCGACGATGTCACCGATGGAGTTCCGCTCCGACGAGGTCGACCTGTTCGGCAAGGTCGTCACCGTGATGCGTCGCCTCTGAACCAGCCCTTCGGGCTTCAAACGCGGTGCCAGACCGGGCCCGAACCTGTGTCCTCGACCACAACACCCAGGGCGGCGAGTTCGTCACGGATCGCGTCTGCAGCGGCAAAGTCCCTGTCGGAGCGGGCTTGCTGGCGGCTGGCGACCAACCCTTCGATCTGGGCGCCGTCGCCGGCACTGCCACCCGCTTCGGGTTCTCCGATCTCGAGTCCGACGACCGAGCACAACAGAACCACCGTTGTGGCCAGACGGGCTGCGTCTTCGAGCCTGCCATCGTCCAGTGCAGAGTTGGCGTTTCGAACCGCCCCGAAGACTGCGTCGATCGCCCCCGGCGTCGACATGTCGTCGTCCATCGCTTCACGAAAGCGCGCGACGGTGTCCGCATCGAGATGGTCGATATCGGTGTCACCCGTCGTGGGTGTGGTCGGCCCCAGTTCCACCCCGGCGGCGGTGGCTCTTCGCACCATTGCGTCGAGACGTTTGACCGCTTCGGCCGTCTGAGCAAGGGATTCGGGGCCCATCTCCATGGTCGACCTGTAGTGCGTCTGCAGCACCGACAGCCGAACGGCCCGGGGATCGTAGGCATCGAGAGCTTCGGCCAGGGTGGTGAAATTGCCCAGCGATTTCGACATCTTCTCGCCCGACACGTTCAACATCGCGCTGTGCATCCACAACCGAGCGAACCCGTGTCCAGCAGCAGCAGCCTGGGCCTGCTCGTTTTGATGGTGGGGAAAGGTCAGGTCGTCGCCACCACCGTGGATGTCGAACGTCTCTCCCAGGATCGACATCGACATCGAAACACATTCGGTGTGCCAGCCCGGACGTCCGGGACCCCACGGGGTGTCCCATGCCGGCTCACCCGGTTTGGCCGCCTTCCAGAGCGCGAAGTCGAGCGGTGACCTCTTGGCCTGGTCGACCTCCACCCGCTGGCCGGCGTCCTCCAACAACTGCTGCAGATCGCGACCGGCAAGGCGACCGTAGTCCGGTGCCGATGTCACGTCGAAGTACACGCCGCGCCCCTCGGCCACATAGGCGGCACCGACCCCGATCAGCTCGCGGATCGTCTCGATCATGCCTTCGATGAACTCGGTCGCCTTCGGCCGACGGTCCGGATGTTCGATCCCCAGCCGGTCGAGCTGGTCTACATAATGACCCAGGTACTCGGCTGCCACCTCCGGTTCGGTGCGACCCTCGCGGTTGGCGCGACCGATGATGTTGTCATCGATGTCGGTGACATTGGCAACCATCGTCACCCGATAGCCCGTCCATCTGAGATATCGGCGTAGAACGTCATAGGTGAGTGCGGTTCGACCGTGACCGAGATGGGGAAGGTCGTAGACGGTGGGGCCACACACATACATCGAGACCCGATCGGGGACGAGCGTGTGCATCGCCACCTTGCTTCGTGTCATCGTGTCGTACAGCTGCACCGTCTGCTCCAAGTTCCTTCGACCCGATCGGCGATCGAGCGTTGTTCAGGTGGTGAGGGTACTGGCCGGGAGGTAACCGATCATGGAAGAAATCAACGGAGCCTGTCCCCTCGACTGTCCCGACGGCTGCGCCTGGGTGGTCACGGTCGACGACCAGGGCGAGGCGGTCAAGCTGCGGGGTTCGACAACACACCCGTTCACACGTGGCGGGCTGTGCAAGAAGATCAACCCCTGGCTCGAACACGCCGCCGACCCGAGCCGCCTGTTGCACCCGCTTCGACGGATCGGGGCAAAGGGAGGAGCCAGATTCGAGACGATCGGTTGGGACGAGGCGATCGAGACCATCGCCGGTCGACTGACCGAGATCGTCGACAGCTCGGGCGGTAGCGCCATCTGGCCGTTCTACGGCACCGGGACAATGGGATATGTCCAGGGGGCCAACAGCTCACAACGATTGTGGAACCGGATGGGAGCATCTGCCCACCACCTGTCGATCTGCTCACCCGCCGGACACGCAGGGCTCCACTACACAACCGGCACTTCGGCAGCGATGGACCCCGAAGACGTTGTCGAAGCCGGAACGGTCCTGATCTGGGGCTCGAACACCCTCGTCTCGAACCAACACTGGTGGCCCTATGTGAACGAGGCGCGCCGTCGGGGGGCGAGGATCGCAGTCGTCGACCCGCTACCCACTCGCACGGCACAGCGCTCAGACCTTCACCTCGCACCACGACCCGGGACCGATGGTGCTCTCGCATTGGCCATCTGCCATTCGCTGATAACCACGGACGCGGTCGATTCTCAGTTCCTCACAGACAACACGATCGGCTTCGACGAATTCGCCGGATCTGTAGCCGCTTGGCCAATCGAAAGGGCAGCGGTCGAGTGCGACGTGGATGCAGCCCAGATCGAGCAGCTCGTCGAGTGGATAACAGCGGCTCCCCCGCTTGCGATGAAACTCGGCCAGGGTATGCAGCGCCACGCCACAGGTGGTCAGGCCGCCAGGGCGATTTCGTGTATTCCGGCACTGGTCGGGGCCTACGCCCAACACGGTGGAGGCCTCGTCTATTCGACCTCGCGCGAGTATCGCTTCAACCCGAAAGGACATCACACCGAGCTCGGAGCAAGACCGCGAACCCTGAACATGACCATGTTGGCCGACGAGCTGCGACGCGATCGTGACCAACCGGTCGAGGCCGTGATCATCGTCGGAGCGAACCCCGTCGTGTCCAACCCCGACACCAACCGGGTTCGAGCAGCGCTGTCGAGCAGCGACATCTTCACAGTCGTGATCGACACGTTCCCGACAGAGACCGTCGAATACGCCGACATCGTTTTGCCATCGACCCTGCAACACGAGCAGCTCGAACTGAACAACTCGTTCTCACACTTCTACACGAGCCTCAACCTGCCGGCGGTGGAGCCGCCGGGCCAGTGTCTGCCCCATACCGAGATACGACGCCGACTGGCTGCAGCGATGGGTTACACCGACACACCGCTGTTTGAGTCCGACGAACAGATCGTTCGCGAGCTTCTGGACCAACCCGACTTCCTCACCGCCGGGATCACTTTCGAGAGCCTGAGCCAGTCCGGATGGGCACGCCTTCCATACGCAGACCCGTGGCGCCCGGTCGAGAACGGGTTTGCTACACCATCGGGGCGGTTCGAGTTCGTCAGCGGTCGGGCTGAGAACGACGGCAACAATCGGCTCCCCCACTACGTCCGCGCCCACGATCAGGCCGCCGTCCGCGAACCGTCCACATACGAGCTCGTCGCTCCGGCGGGCGACTGGCATCTGAACTCGGTCTTCGCAGGCACAGACGTAACCACCTCGAGGACCGTGGCCCCAGCGGTCTCGGTGAACCCCGACGACGCCAGGCGCGACCACATCAAGCCGGGAGATCGGGTGTTGGTGTCGAGCAGCAGCGGGAGCTTCGAGGCCGTGCTCGCAGTCGACACAGCGATGCGGCGAGGTGTCGCCGCCAGCTCAAAAGGCTGGTGGAGACAGGGCGTGAACAACGTCGTTGCCGAACGCAACACAGACCTCGGGCATGGGCCCGTCTACCACGGAGCCCCCGTGACCATCACGCTCGCTACCTAGACGATCGGAGGCCGGGAAAGGCGACACCGGGCCCGGACCGACCCGCTCACCGGTCGAGATTCTGCGAGAGCAGTTCCACGACCTCGTCGTCAGCGGTTTGCGAGAAGTCGTCGTAGAACTGACCGACCCCGAAGAACGATCGGGGTGTCTCTGCGACGATGACCAGATCGGCGACATCCGACATCTCAGCAGCGGCGCCACGTGGCGCCACCGGCACCGCCAGAACTACTCGTGCCGCGCCGTGTGCCCTCGCTACCTGACATGCCGCGCGCGCCGTCGCCCCGGTCGCAAGGCCGTCGTCGACAACTACGGCCGTCCGGTCCTCCAGGTCGACCCTCGGTCGAACCGCCCGAAGACGAACCGAACGACGCTCGAGCTCCTCCAGTTCGTGTTGCTCGGCCGCTTCGTATTGATCACGACTCACGGCGTAGGTGCGGACCACCTCAGCGTTCACGTATCGCGCCCCATCCTCACCGACCGCACCCATAGCCAACTCGCGATTGTGAGGAGTCCCCACCTTTCGCACGATGATCACGTCGAGTGGTGCATCCAGCGCCGCCGCCACCTCGGCCGCGACGGGGACACCTCCACGAGGAAGTCCGAGCACCACCACCGGACCATCGACCAGGTCGATGACCCGCCGTGCCAGTCGACCACCTGCATCGGCGCGATCGTAAAACACCATCGAGTCGATCATCACGCTGTCCCACGCCAACCGCAAGAGACCTTTGCCACCTCTGGCAAGCCGATCGCGAACACGACCCGTAACGAAATAGACACATATGCCTCAAGACCGTCGGTCGAGCATCCGAACATCGATCTCGTGGCTTCACGCGTTCGATCGAGCACAGCTGGCTGGATACTGATCCTGGCGGTCAGCGTTGCATGTACGGCCGCGCTCGCCACAGCGATCGACGATGCACCGATAGTGGGGGCACCCCATGTAGCGATGCTGTGGATAGTCGGGGCTTTCGTGGCCGCCGAAGTCTTCTCCTTCAAGTACGAGTTCCGACGTGAGCCGGCGAGGTTCACTCTCACCGACGTGCCGATCATCGTCGGTGTGTTGTTCGCGGGGTTGGGCGCAGTGGTCGTCGGTGCCGCTGCAGCGACCGTCGTCGCCGTCGCGGTCGGGCGTCGTCGTCCGATGCTGACGATTGCCTTCGAGACCACGACCCGGTTCACTCAGGTCGTAGCTGTCGCCTGGGTCATCAACCGCATGACCGATCCCGTCGCGACCTTCGACTCGGATCTCTGGACCAGCATCGGTGTCGCGGTCGCAGCCGCACATGCTGTGGCCCTGCTCGTCGATCTGACGGCCAGACGTCTCGGTGGCAACTCGCCACACGCCAGTGGGCTTCTCGCCAATTGCGCCACGTCGGCGTACGTGGCCGGCGTGGGTGCCGCCTCGTCGTTGATCGCGGCGACCCTCGTGGCGACGAACCCTGCCAGTGCCCTCCTGATCGCCGTTCCCGCCGCAGCGGTCGGGGTGGCCCAGATCGCCTCCCGCCTACAGCAGGCCCACGACGAAAGCGTCCGGTTCCTGCACGACTCGCCGAGCCGGGCAGTCGAGTTGGCCGACGGTGACCGGATCGCGAAGCTGATCACAAGGGCGGGCCGTGAGCTGGGCGCAACTTCGGTGGAGCTGGTCGTGTTCGACGCAGATGCAGCCGGCACAGCGGTTGTGGTGCGAAACATCGACGGTCGCACCTTCCAACACCAGCTCGACGATGTTGCATCCCTTGTCCTGCACCGTCAGGCGACCCTCACTCCAGATGCCACGAGGCTCACGTCCACCGATACCTCCCGCCTCGCCGGGCTCGAAGCTGCAGGTGCCATCTCGGCGATCGCTGGATCGATCCATCGTGTCGGCGAACCCGTTGCCCTCCTGGTCTCAGCCGGGCGTATGTCCTCGGGAGGAGCCAGCGAACGTGACCTGCTGGCGAAGTTCGATCGCTTCCGGCACAAGGCCGAGTCCATCCTCGTCAAGCAGCAGATCGAACGCGATGCAGCTCACGACTCGCTGACAGGCCTTCCCAACCAGGATGTGTTCGACAGTCGCACCGAGGCTGCCCTGCACAACAGCTCACAGGTCGCGGCGCTCCGTATCGACCTCGACGACTTCGCCATGGTCAATGACACCCTTGGCCATGCAGCCGGCGACGCGGTCCTCTCGGTCATCTCGGTACGAATCCAGAGATGTCTCGGGCAGCGCGACATCGCGGCCAGATTCGACAGCGACGAGTTCGGTGTCCTGCTGATCGAGCCAACCGACCCGCTCGTCGTCGCCACCAAGATCGTCGAAGAGGTCCACAAGCCGATCAATATCGCAGGTCAGAACGTCAGCGTCGGGGTAAGTGTCGGAGTCTCGACATCGGCCAACGACGCCACCGCCGACGACCTCTTGACCCACGCCGATTCGGCGATGCACACCGCGAAACAGCACGGCAAGGGGGTCGTGACGGTATTTGGTCAGGAACCCATCGCCGTCGATGGCGGTCCCGTACGCACATCGCTCGCCGTCGCACTCGACGAGGACGACAACAACCTGAACGTCGTCTACCAACCGATCCACCACGTCGTTCGCGACGAGGACGGCATGCCGCTCACAACCAAGGTCGTCGGGTACGAGGCACTCGCTCGTTGGCGCTCTGACGAACAGCGCACGGTCGAGAGCACCTTCATCGAGCAGGCCGAGGCGGAGGGGGTCATCGCAACGGTCGATGGCAAGGTGATGGAGACGGTGCTCGCAGACCAGCTCCGCCTGTTCACCGCGACCGGAGGCGGATTTGTTGCCGTCAACGTCTCGCCCATGACCCTGGCCGACGACAGTTTCGCCGAGCGCATCGGGGCCACCATCGAACGAGCCGGCGTCGACCCTCGGTCGGTGATGATCGAGATCTCGGAACGAACCCTGGTCGAACAACCGGCGATGGTCGTGCGCCAGCTCCGCGCTCTCGAGCGTCTGGGCATACCGGCCTCCATCGACGGATTCGGCACCGGCGGAACAACGTTCGCCGTACTGAAGCAGGCTCCCGTTCGGTTCGTGAAGCTGGCCGTCGAGCTGGTCGAGAACGTCGAGAGCAATGCCGACCAAGCTGCCACCGTCATCGATCTTGCACACTCGCTGGGCATCGAGGTCGTCGCCCACGGCATCGAACGCCAAGAACAGCTCGACACACTCACGTCCATCGGGTGCGACTACGCCCAGGGCTTCCTGCTCGGACACCCCGAGGCAGCGCCGTCGACTCAGCTCGTCTGATACGGCTCGATCGCAACGAACCCCTCGAGGCCGTTTCCGCCGAGACTGCCTTCGAAGGGCAGCTCCGAGAAGTTGAAGACCCCGCCATCGGAGCCAACGAGCAAATAGCCATCGCCGAAAGCCACCATCCCGACAATCGGACCATCCAGGTCGGTGCCTCTGGGAAGGATTCCCGGGATCGATCCGACGAACGGTGCGTTGAAGGTGAACACTCCACCGTCGGCTGCCACCAGCCAGTAGCCCGTACCGTCAGGCGTTGGGACGAGACCAATGACCGCTCCGTTGAGCTGTCTTCCTGGAAGGATTTGCGGGACTGAACCGAGGAACTCGGCATCACCGAAGGTGAACACACCTCCATCGGCAGCGACCATCCAGTATCCGGATCCATCGGCGAGGGCGATGGCATCGATGATCGGCTGCGCCAGCTGAAGATGTTCTACGCCCCCGAAGTCGACAGCATCACCAAACGCAATGGCAGCCCCTTCGTCGGTGAAGATCCAGTAGCCGATTCCGCTAGGTGTCGCAGCGAGCGCAACCGCCCTACCCGCGTGGCCAACGGTCGCCAGATCTCCCAACAAGGGTGCATCTCCGAACGCCTCGACCTGTCCATCCTGGTTCAGGGTCCAATAGCCGGAGGCGTTGGGAACGGCGGTGAAGTCGACCCAGCCGGAACTGGCCTGTTGACCCAAATCTGGAGCATCGCCGAAGGCGGAGATCTGACCCTCGTTGGTCAACAGCCAATAACCGGACCGCTCACCCGAGCGACCCGTTGGCAAGATTTCGACATCCGACACGGTCAACAGGTCGTCGCTACCCCAGCTCAGGGGAGCGATTGGGTCGGGGCGCGACGTAGGGGCGGTTGGGTCGCATTCGGTCGATGCACCGTCAACCCCAAACGGCAGAATCGCGATGCGATCCGAGCCACCCACGACGATGATTCCGCGGTCGGAGTGGCGGCTGTACCCGACTTCGACAGGCCCGTCGAGACCACTTGGCAGCGTGAGCGCACCAAGGCTGTCGACGTCGTCGGTCGAACTGGAAACACCCTCGATGTGAACGGTGTTGCCCGACCGCAAGAACACCAGGAAGCGGCCGCGCTCGGGGTCGGGCACAGCCCACACCTCGTCGGCGGTATGAGCCGAGATCGAAGAGCCGACGTTCGTGACCGACTTGTCAGCGTTCACCTCGTAGGTCCTGTAGGAAGTCGGCCAATCGACATCGGTGGTGGCAACCAGAACCACCGAGCTGGAGTCGTCTGCTGCCACGAATGCGTGACCACGGGGGTGGAAGTCGCGGAGAATTTCGCCGGTCGAATGATCGAGCACGAACACTCGACTCGAGAACCCGCGCTCGTGCACCGCTAGCACGTAGTAGCCGTTCCACCGGTCGTGCACTGCCTCGGCATCGAGGAACAGCCGAGCACCGCCGCTACTCCCACGAACATCCAGATCTCTGGTCGGCGACCTGTGCCTGCCCTCGTCGGAGACGATCGTTGCCTGCACACCCGCCGTATTCGCCGTCACCAACAACGGTGTGCCGTCATCACCGCCGCCGAACAGCCATGTTCCGTAATCGCCGCTCGGAACAGCTGCTCGAGTTGTCGGCAGCGCGCCGTATGTAACGACCTCGTCGATGTACACGCCTTCGCCGTCCGAGCTCTGGACATGGACGGCCGCTGTTCCATCGCCGCGAACCGTGGCGCTCTTGACAACCGCTATCGGCAGGCCGGCCGCTGGTGCGATGTTCGGCACCGGGTAGGCGTCGCAACTCGCACTGACGTAGAAGGGCAAACTCCTGTCCTCGACCCTGATGCCGCCTTCCTCGCTGTTCGCCCAGAGGCCCTCGATGTCGGTGACGCCGAACAGGGTCCTGGTCGAGCCGATCGATACGGGGGCCGAGTCGTAGGCCTTGGTGGACGGGCTCCCGGAGTACGGAGAGTACGCGGGCGCCGGGCTCGCCGACACGAACACCTCGTCGTAGATGACCTGCGCGTCGTGGGTGATCGCCGTCACCACATCACCACGGACACGCCCACCCATGATTATGGGGTCACCGATGGCTCCGGGACTCAGGGCGGTGCGCCAGTTGACTCGTTGTTGACCGAGGTCTGCATAGGCGACGAGCGCCGAGTTGCCAAGATCGGTCAGACGCATTGCCCGCAGCGTGAACGACCCGATGATCGCTGTGTGTTGCCAGTCGTCGAAGCGAACAGTTGTCGTCCTGTCCCATCTGTTCGGGTCCGCCTGAGGAGACACCGACATGCCCTCTGCGCTCTCGTAGACGAGGGCGTAGCCGCCCCAGTGGTGTTGAAGCGAGTAGCCGGCGTCCCCGGCGCGGCCGAGGAATTGCACGCTGACAGTCGTGCCGTCAACGGTCAGATCGACCGTGCGAGCCAGTCCGGCCACGGCGTCCGTACCAAATGTGGACTCGAGCGTCACGAGGGTGCCGTCGGCGATCCTGAGCACATCGGTGACAAATCGTGCTGTGCCCACATCACTCGGTGGGCGAAAGAGTCTCCTGCCCGTCAAATCCAGTTCCGATGCGTCGAGATCGAACACCCACTGGGTCGCAAAGATCTGCTCGCTCGACACCTCAGCAACGAACAGTTGGGTCGGATCAATGATGTTGTCGAAACGCACAATCCCACCAACAGGCGCTAGAGCCTCGTCGATGCGGCTTTCTCCGAACCGGGCCACCCGTGTTCGCGACTCGACATCGGTGTAGGCCAGCAGCCAGCCCGACTCGTCCGAGAAGGCGAGATCGAAGCTGAGCACGTCCGTGACTCGGCTGAGCATCCTGGTCCGAACGCGACCGTCCACCTCCACGACCATGAGGCCAAGGCGCTGACGAGCCGAGTCGACCGTGTCGACCGACAGAACCAGCACCCCCAGGGTGCCGTCCGGCGCCTCGACAACATCGAGGGCGAGCGTCGAGCTACCGCTCGGTCTCGCCACGTCGGCGCTTGCCACACCGGCAGGAACGAGCACACTCGCCAGCACGCTGACAACCGCAACCAGTAGACCTGAACGTCTCATACCCGCCACCTCAACTCCACTTCCACCGACTTGGTACGACAACCACCGTACGTCACATTTCCACACCAGTCACCACTTACAGCGCGATTCTCACCCTCCGGATTCGGCCGCGCAGTCGGGCCGTGGAGGTTCGATTGGTCAACGCACCGTCGTCTCGACGATTACTGCCCGTCGGAAATCGCGAGGTGCAGATGTGGGTTCGCGTCAGGCAAACAGGGGCTCGTCAAACTCCACGACGCTGCCGTCACGGTCGAACACCAGGTAGCGATCGAACGATTTCAAGAACCACCGATCGTGTGAGACGGCCACGACCGTCCCCTCGAATGCCGCCAGACCCCGCTCGAGCGCCTCGGCCGACTCGAGGTCGAGGTTGTCGGTCGGTTCATCGAGCAGCAGCAACGTCGAGCCCGCCAGTTCGAGCATCAGGATCTGAAGGCGGGCCTGCTGGCCACCGCTCAAGGTGTCGAACGACCGGTCCGCGGCCGCGGCCAGTTCGTAGCGACGCAACGCACCGATGGCGCGGTTCCGATCACCCGGCCCCCTGGCGATGAGATCGACGATCGGGGTAGCGGTCCACTCGGGATGTTGGTGTGTCTGGCTGAAGTGCCCGGGCTCGACCTTCGCTCCGAGCCTCACCTCGCCCGCGTGATCCACAGCGTCGCCGGCCAGCAAGCGCAGGAAGTGGCTCTTTCCGGTTCCGTTCGGACCGACCACGGCCACCCGCTCCCCAGCATCGATTTCGATGGAGAACTCGCCGGTCAAGCCGGTCAAGGCCAACTCCTCGATGCGCAAGGCACGTTTGCCGGTGCGCCCGCCGGTCAGCCGCATGTCGATCTGCTGATCGGCGATGCGCTGGGGTGGTGGCGTGCCATCGTGACGTTCGATACGCCGCTGGGTTTCACGAACCCGCGGCGCGAACTTCTCCGAGATGGTCGAGCGCACCCGGTACTCGACCAGCAGCTTCTTCAACCGCTTGCGTTCATCCTGATGCCGGGCGAACTCCTCGTCCAGCCGGGTCCGACGCGCCTCGCGCTCGTCGTCGTAGGAGTCGAAACCGGCGCCGTGAACCCACACCGTTGCGCCTTCGAGAGTCACGATCTTGGTCGCCACCTCCGACAGGAGCTGACGATCGTGAGTCACCAGCAACACGGTCTTTGGGCATGAACGAATCGCCTCGGACAGCCACTCCTTGGTCGCGATGTCGAGGTAGTTGTCCGGTTCGTCGAGGACGAGCACGTCATCGTCGCCCCGCAGCAACGCTTCGAGAGCCAGACGTTTCTGCTCGCCCCCGCTGAGCTGCGCTAGGGGGCGGTCGCGAGCCTCACCGAAGGGCTGACGCAGCGCATGTGAAGTGCAGATATCCCACACGACCTCGGCGTCCCACCCGCCGGCATCGCCCCAAGCCTGGTGAGCGGTCGCCAGCCGCATGCCCGACTC
>JAAETH010000301.1 GCA_024228575.1 Actinomycetes bacterium | reverse complement strand
GTTTGCGGTCTGCGGTGAGTACCCATGCGTTGATCTGGGCCGAACAGATGAGTTCTGCGGCGATGGAGGCTGGTATTGGGGCGCCGTCGAGGGTGTACGCGACTGCGTCTGGGTCGTCTGGGTTGTTGATGGTGTGGGGGGGTGAGGATCAGGTTCAGGTGGGGGCGTGCCCTCTCGAAGGGATCGGCCTCGGTGTTGTCGGGCTCGGACCCGGCATCGGTGTTGCTGGTCTGGTTGGGCTGATCTTCGACGAGGGTGAGCTGACCCTCAACGTTGGAACTGGTGGTGGCGGGGATGATGCCGTCGAGGATCATCGAAGCAAGAACGTCTGCCCCGCGCTGGGCGTGTGAGCGGCGTTTGGTGGGGTCGGTGATGGTGTGTATGTCGTGGTGGTAGGCGGCGCTTTCGCGTCGGTCGTATTCGGCCTTGATGACGGCACCGGTAACGGGGTCGAGTTCGGCGTTGATCCAGATCATGTTCTGGTCGTTGATGCCACACGACCCGCGGCGTGCTTTACGTTGGCGCTTCAAACGTTTCTCGGCGCAGTCTCGGTCGGCGTTCTTGATGGCCTGGCTGACCGCGTCGCGTGTTTCGTCTGCGTTCTGGGCGTGGGCGTCGTGAAGCAGTCGGTCTTTGACGTCGGCGGGTAGGTCGGCCTTGGTGATCGCGTCTGCTTGTTCGGTGTTGATACGCCCCTCGGCCAGAGCGGCAGCTACCTCGGGGTGGGCTTGGAGGCGTCGGGCACGTTCGGCTGCTTCGCGTTGAGCCTTTCGCGACGGAGGCGGCGCCGACTCATCCTCATCGGCCCCGTCGGCGCAGTTCTCGCTCTCGGTCTCTTCGGTGTCGGTCTTCTCTTCGTCGGGGTCGGGTTTGTCGCGTTTGGAGGCCCGCCTGTCAGCCCGGTCGATAGCCGACAACAACAACGCCTCATGCCCATCGATGCGAGCCCGCACGAAACGCTGACGACCCAACAAAGCGTCGAGTGTGTGGCGTTCCATGTTGTCGAGTTCTTCGGCCCCATAGAAGGGCACAACCATTTCCCTCACCCACAGAACACTACCAGAACATATGTTCTACTCCAAACGGAAACGTCAGAAACTTCGTGGATTTTCATTCCGAGCAGCACGGTTCGAGACCGCTGAGCAGCTGACCCGAGGTGCCGAGCGTTACTCGATGGATCGCTGTCATGGCCTGCGACGAAGCCAGTGCATAACATCGGGCCATGACTCGCTTCGTACTGACCAACGGCCTGATCTTTGATGGAAGGGGCGAGCCCTCTGTAGGCGATATCGCCATGGAAGACGGCCTCGTCGTCGATGTGGGTTCTGGACTCGACGGCGACGAGTCGATCGATTGCACCGGGAAACTGGTCACTCCGGGCCTATTTGACTGCCACGTACACTTCATGGTCGACGGCGATTTCTCGCCGAACACCCACGCCGACACACCCTTCTCGCTCAGGTTCTACCTCGCAGCCGAACGGATGAAGCGGACCCTGCTCGCCGGTGTCACGACCGTTCGTGACGCGGGTGGATCCGACCTCGGCATCAAAGAAGCACGCGACCTCGGCCTCATTCAGGGACCGAGAATGCAGATCTCGTTGACCATGCTCTCCCAGACCGGTGGCCACGGAGACTCGTGGCAGGTCTCTGGCGGGCACATGCCAGGCCTGATGGACGAACACCCCGGCTGCCCCGACCCCATCGTCAACGGACCAGATGAGATGCGCAAGAAGGTTCGCGAACTCGTGCGAGCCGGGGCCGACGTCATCAAGTGTGCGACCTCTGGTGGGGTGCTGTCGACACGGTCGAATCCCCAGCACCCTCACTTCAGCTCCGACGAACTGGACACGATGGTCGCCGAGGCAAACGCTGCCGGCCTCTTTGTCATGGCCCACGCCCAGGCAGCCCAGGGCATCAAGAACGCTATCCGCGCCGGCATCCGCTCGATCGAACACGGAATCTGGCTCGACGACGAAGCCATCGAGATGATGCTCGAAGCCGGCACCTACCTGGTACCGACCCTCATCGCCCCTATGGGTGTTCTCGATGCAGCCGACGCCGGAATGGACCTTCCCGAGCCGGTAGTGAACAAGGCGCGGGCGGTTGTGCGGGACCATCGCGAGTCGGTTGGACGGGCGATCGAAGCAGGCGTGAAGATCGCCATGGGCACCGATTCTGGTGTGTCGCGCCACGGTCAGAACATGCGCGAACTCGGCGAGATGGCCAAGCTGGGTATGACGCCGCTCCAGGTCTTCGAATCATCGACGTCGATCGCAGCCGAACTGATGGGCATCGAGGACGAGGTCGGAACCCTGCGGCCGGGAATGGCTGCCGATGTGGTGATCTTCTCGGGCGACGACTTCGACGTCAGCGAACTCGGCCCCCGCGTCGAGACCGTCATCCAGGCCGGTTCGGTCGTCACCTGACCAATCGGTCCTCCGCCTTCGGAATTCCCGTAGGACCCTGTGCAGCCGATGGCATGGTCGTTAGGCTTGGGTCGCTGCGAGGAGGCAATCGTGAACTATCCGGCAACCATCGAAGTAGAAACACCAGAGAAGCTGGACAACTGGCGTCCGCTCGTTCAGTGGATCATGGCCATCCCTCATCTCATCATCGCCAACGCCATGGAATACGTGGCGTGTGCGGTGGCTGTCATCTCCTGGTTCGTCATCTTGTTCACCGGCCGACTCCCAGTCGGATTGGCCAACTTCCAGGTGATGATCCTTCGTTACACGACCCGCGCCGAGCTGTACGCCGGATTCCTGTTCGACGAATACCCAGCATTCGACTTCACGATGTCGGCTTCGGAACCCGGCAACAGCCCGGTCGTGCTCAACGTCGAACCCCAACTCGAGGACCGCAACCGGCTGACGGTCGCCTTGCGATTGTTGTGGGTGATCCCGGCGTTGTTCTACGCCCTGCTGATCTCGATCGTCGGAATCGTGTGCTGGTTCCTTGCCCTGTTCGCCGTGCTGTTCACGGGACGCTGGCCCGACGGCCTGCGCTCGTGGGTCATGAAGATGATGAGGGTCTCGGTCAGGATCAACGCCTACATGATGTTGCTCACCGACGAGTACCCCCCGTTCAGCACCGACTGACGCAGTCAGTGCCTGCCAGGTTCAGGGTCGAGGTCTCCTGAGGGATTGGCCTTGATCGAGAACAAGATGCCGACCGACACGATCCCGAAGGCCAGCGCCAGAAACATCGGTCCCCTGTAGGAGCCGGTGCTGTCGATGATGCGGCCGGCCAGCGGTGGGCCGGCGAGAGCAGCGAGACCCTGTGTTGTGTAGTACAGGCCCATCAGGCTGCCGAGACCGACTATGCCGAACCGGTTCGCCAAGACCAGCGGGCTGACAGCAACAAACGAGCCGTATCCGGTGCCGAGCACCACGACGAACAACACGAGCATGAGATACGACGACCCTGCCGACAACCAGAGCAGGTAGCTCAACGGGAACAACACGACCCCGAACCGAAACAGCCGGAACGTTCCCAGTCGTTGGGTCAACGAGCCAAACCCGATGCGCGAAACAACGCTCGATCCGCCGAGCAAGCCCACCAACCACGCTGCCGCCGATGCCGAAACACCTCGGTCCTTCGCGTACGGCACGATGAACACGAAGGGAATGAACAGCCCCAAGCCCGAACAGAACCCGGCGACCCATAGACGGCGAAACAACGGTGAACGCGCAGCTTCACCGAAGCGGGAAGGGGCCGCGCCTGCGGCACCGGGGGCACGAGCCACGAGCAGGGTGCAGAAGACCAGGATCGTCGCACCTCCAACACCGAGGATACGAAACGTGGTGCGCCACGAGTACGACTCGAGCAATCGTGTCACCAGTGGATTCATCACCAGGGTTCCAACCCCGATGCCGGCGACAGAGATGCCCACAGCAACAGCCCGCCGGCGTTCGAACCAGCCACCCACCGTTGCCACCATCGGCACATAAGCACACGCTCCGGCCAGGCCGGCACCGGCACCGTAGGTGAGGTATCCGACGGTGATCGAGTTCACGTTGCTGGTCAACATCATGCCGGCGAACAGCGACACAGCACCGACCAACATGACCGGGCGTGGACCGAATCGATCCGCGGCACGACCCGTGATGAGGCTCAGCCAGAAGAAGGCGAACGTCGTGACGCCGAACACGATCGCCGTCTCGCCCTTGCCGCTGTCGAAGTCGGCGGCCATCGAGTCGAAGAACGACCCGAAGCTATAGACGGTGCCGAGAGCGACCGCCGATGAGAAGAATGTCGCAACAACAACAAGCCAGGCTCGGCCCGAGTCGATCAACGCTGATGATGACCTCTCGGCTGGTTCGGCCGTCGCGGCTACGTCCTTCATCCCCGAACCAAGCCCCCTCACAAACGAGTCCCGAAGTGGCACTCGGGGACTCTTGTACCAGTGGCGTTGATACTAGTGAGGTGCGCCTGGACGTGGCTTCCCAACAGATTGTTGATGTGTGTGCGACCACGAGCGGCTCCCACCCCGCAGGCCGGTGGATCAGGCTTCTCCGTCTGGTCGGGTAATGAAGAATCCGTAGGTGTAGAAGTCGGAGAACCGACGGAACATCTCGATCTCGTTCGTGGCCACGGCCGCGATCTCAACAGCGACGGGGTCCTGTGGGTGCTCGTGCAGAAGCTTCTTCACCCTGGTCTCCATGGGTTCGTAGTACTCGTCCCACCACGATGCTGCCGCGAGGCCGAAGAAGCCAATCGTCTCGAACCCCGCAGAAGAAACAGCTGCCCTGACTCCGTCCTCGTCGCTGATGGCCGGGTACTCCTCGTTCCACCAGGCCGCGAGTTCCTCCGGAGGCGACCGACCGATCCAGATGGGCTCTGTGAATGCCACCACTCCACCTGCGCTGAGAAGGGGCCTCCAGGTCGAGAGTGCAGCCTCGATCCCGGCGAAGTAGATCGCTCCCTCACACCAGATCAGGTCCTGGCTCGCGGCGGGCACCTGGGGCGCGGTCAGATCACCCTCTGCCACCTCGACCCGATCGCCGAGTCCTGCTTCATCGCAGCGTCGTCGCGCCTCGGCCACCATCTGCGGCGCCAGATCCAAGGCCAGAACGTCTGCCTCGGGTAGCGCCCCCGCGAGAACCAGTGTCTGGGCGCCGGGCCCGCACCCGAGGTCGAGCAGTCTCTGGATGTTGCCCTTGTTCGGGACCAGGCTCAGCGCACGGAGAGTTTCGGCAGTACTGCCTGGACCCGCTCGCGGCAGGGTGCCGTAGACCTCGAGGAAGAGCTGGAAAGTGTGCCGGTCGCCGAGATCCATCGCCCTACCCCGGTGCAATCGTTGTACTGGTCTGTGGCGTCGAGCCCCGCGGTCGGGGGCCATTCCTCACCCGCGTCTCGTCGCCGTTCCCGCAGGCCACGACCGGCGACACGATGAGCGACAGCAAGGCGGCACCCCGGAACAGCCAATACGCGCCCAGACGATTCTCCATACTCCGACCCTGATCCGTGCTCGGCCTCCTCGGCAGATGCGAAGGTCCCTGAATAACAAGTCGGACTCGGTCGACCCGCCCTACCTGCTTCGGTGCCGCGAGCACCCCGTTCCTCCCCCTCAACGTGGCCCTCGGTTCGCTTCTGTCGCCAGGCCCACAGACACGGGGCGAACCCTCTCGGCAGGGCAACACGTCAGGCGAGATTCAGCGTCGCCATCTCTGTGACGAGCCGCGACGTTCTCGCGTTCAGGACCTCGTACCTCTCGGCCCGATCGACCGGCCCTGCCATGATCGTGTGGTCGAGACGCAGCCATCTAGGGTCCGAACCGTCGAAAGCCGGCCAGGCGACGGGTCGCCCGTCGGAGCCGACGGTGTGGTTCGGGTCACCCGCCGCTGCGAAGTTGGTCCAATAGGCCTGCATCTCTGCGGCGAGGATCTTGTCTTCGGCGGTCAGCGGAAGGATCGGAACGCTGCTGCCGTGGACGAAGGCCAACTCGGCAGCATGATACGCGCCAGCGGTTTGTCCCTCGTGTGGCGGCGTGCGAGCGAACTGGTACAACCAGGTCGGGTGCCCCGCTGCGGCGTGATGACGTGCATACCAGTAGGCCTTCGCCCCGAACATGTGGTCGCCCAGGAAATCGGTTTCGGCCTGTACATCGCGTCGATCGAGCCCTGGATAATGGCCCAGCAAGCTCTCGAGGTCGTCGCCGAACGCTCCGGCGATCTCGTCCTGAAGTGAGGTTTCGGGAAGAGGGCGATACCTGAAGTCGACCATCGGAGCGCCGAACATGGGGCGAATGAGCGTGCCCTCGTCGGTGTTGGATCCGATCATGAGCGGCACGTCCGCCTGGCGGCTGCCGGCGAAGGCGGCCAGCGGCGACTCTGGCAACACGTGTCCGTCGATGACGGGATAGTGATCGCCGAGCCGCTGGGCCGTACGGACAAGGGCGTAGAGCTCATCGGCACTGCGCCCGCGCAGCCGATCCAGCTGGTTTGGTCCGGTGATGCCCAGCGCTGCTGCGAAGTCCGAGCTCGTCTTTTCGGCAGAGTCGCGATCGAGAAAGGCCGAACGCAGATGGATCATCTGGCCGCCGTTGGCCGGGCTCTGAGCGACGGCGCGGTGGAACAGACCGCGAGCCAGTGGAGAGGTCATCAGGTGCACCACCGACTCGCCGCCGGCGGACTCGCCGAAGATCGTGACGTTGCCCGGGTCTCCACCGAAGGCCTCGATGTTGTCGCGAACCCAACGCAGGGCGGCGATCTGGTCGTGGGTTCCGTAGTTGCCCGCCACACCCTGCTCTGACTCTGCTGCCAGCTCGGGGTGGGCGAAGTAGCCCATCAGCCCGAGCCGGTAGTTGATCGAGACCGTGACCACCCCGTGCGAGGCGAGAGCGTTCGAGGCATAGAACACCTCAGATCCGCTCCCGTCCTGATGGTCTCCGCCGTGAATCCAGACCATCACAGGCAGCTTCGCCCCGCTGCCCATATCGGGAGTCCTGACCGTCAGGTAGAGACAGTCCTCTGATTCCTTGGGTTTGGGCATCCGGAGCGCGATCTGGTTGACCATCTTGGCCCTGGCCCTGCTCCAGCCCTGACCATTGGCCAAGGCCTCCATGAAGTCCTCGATCGAAGTGGCTCGCTGAAATGCTTGGGGCCCGTCCTTGACCGCAGCACGTTCGCCCGACCACGGCTCGACGTCCTCGGGCCGACGCCACCGCCTGTCGCCGGTGGGAGGTGCGGCGTAGGGCACACCTCGGAAGACGGCGATCGCGCCTCCGTCCTTCCAGGCTCCCCGGATAGCTCCCGCCGCCGTGTCTACAACTGGTGCGTCGCGCCTGGCCATATGGACTCCCCGCATCTGGTTCGGTCTCGGCAGCCTAGGGGCCTAGCGGGTAGGTGCGCAGAGGGTTGTCGGGGACCATCACCCACTCCTGGCTGTTCGCTCGGCTCCTTTCGCGACCGACCAGGTCTCACGACTACGATCCGTTGCACCGACCCAAGATCGATCGCCCGCGAACAGGGAGCGCCCATGACCGAACTCGCCGACTCCACCATCGACCTCCTTCAGAACCTGATTCGGAATGCGTGTGTGAACGACGGAACCGTCGAATCGGGCAACGAGCTGCGGTCGGTCGACCTGCTCGACAGCTACCTGTCCGGTTCGGGCCTTGACCTCCAGAGATACGAGCCCGCTCCTGGCCGCGGCTCGCTCGTGGCGCGAATCGAGGGGTCGGATCCCTCGGCCCCAAAACTCTGCCTGATGGGACACACCGATGTCGTACCGGTGAACCCCGATGGGTGGGACAACGACCCCTTCGGAGGCGAGATCATCGATGGGGAGTTGTGGGGTCGTGGCGCCATCGACATGTTGAACCTCACGTCGTCCATGGCCGTGGCGTTCAAGAACCTCGCAGACACCGGGTACACACCCCGCGGCGACCTCATCTATTTCGCCGTCGCCGACGAGGAGGCCGGCGGGAAGTGGGGGGCCAAATGGATGCTCGACAACGAGCCTGACGCCGTAATGGCCGACTATGTGCTGACCGAGATGGGCGGATTCGGCTTCAACCACGCCTCGGGGCGCTCGGTGATCATCAACGTCGCCGAGAAGGGTTCGGGCGGCGCCCGTCTCACGGTGAAGGGAACGCCGGGTCACGGGTCGATGCCATTCGGCGCCGACAATGCCTTGCTGAAAGCGGCCGAGGTGTTGAGGCGCCTGGGCGGCCATCGACCGATGCCACAACTCGACGATCTATGGACGGGGTTGCTCGACACCCTCGGTGTCGAAGGTGCGGCGAGGGCTGCCCTGATGGACCCCGAACAGGTCTGGGATGCGGCCGCGGCCGTCGGTGGTCTCGGGGGCAGATTGCTTCATGCCTGTTCTCACATGTCGATCTCGCCCAACGTCGCACACGGCGGTCAGAAGCTGAACGTGATTCCCGATTCGGTCAGCATCGATGTCGACATCAGGACCCTGCCGGGCCAGGACGCCGACTATGTCCGTGCCGAGCTCACAGAGGCGATCGGCGACCTGGCCGACCATGTCGAGATCGAGATGCTGAGCGATCAGCCTTCGACCAGATCACCACAGGACACCCCGATGTGGGGCGTCATCGAGCGGGCGGTTCTGGCGGCCGACCCGGAGGCGAGAGTACATCCGGGTCTCATCGTCGGGGGAACCGACGCCAGGTTCTACCGTCCGAAGGGATCGGTCGTCTACGGCGCAGGTATCTTCTCGCCCGATATCGACATGACCGACTTCGGGTCACGTTTCCACGGCAACAATGAACGGATCGACCTCGAGTCACTCCGCCTCGTCACCGACTTCTGGGACCGGATCGTCAGGGGGCTCGACGAAGTCGCTGCGCCCTAGGGTCGATCGCGGTGATCGTCCTTTGGTGTCGGCAGGTGAATCCCTGCGGCTTGGCTTCCGCCAGGTGGGATGTTGCTGACGTAGACGTCGAGGTGTGTTGCCGATAGCTCCTCGATGAGGCGGGCCAGCGCCGCTGCCCCCGTGTAGTCGAGGCGACCCACCCCGCCGAGGTCGACGACGATCTCGTCGAGGTCGGGATGTGCTGCCAGCTCGGCGCGTATGAGGCTGTCGATCTGGGGCACGGTCGCAAACCACAACACACCCTTGGGAGAGACGGTCAAGACGTCGCCATCGCGCTCGCTGGCTATCGAGACGGTCAGCTCGCGATAGAGGTGCACACCGATCGCAAGGCCGATTCCTGCGAGCACTCCTCGCTCGACTCGGGGCGCAAACATCAGCGTGGCGCCGAGTGTGCCGAGGGCGACGATCCCTTGGGGGAACGAGTGGGACACGATGGCGAACAGCTCGCGGAGCTTGACCAACTTGACGACGGCCACGATGACCACGGTGCCGAGCACTGCGTTGGGCAGCTCCTCGAGGAGGGGTGTGAAGGGCAGAGCGAGCAACACGAAAGCACCGGTGATGGCGCCCGACCAGGGACTCGTGGCACCGGCCAGACGATTGAGTGAGCTGCGCGAGAACGAACCGCCCACAGGGAAAGCACCCGAGATTCCGGCGGCCAGGTTGGCCACGCCCTGGCTGAGCATCTCGCGATTGGCATTCCAGGGCAACCGTTCCTCGGCCGCGAACGTGCGAGCGATCGACGACGGTTCGGCGAATCCGACCAGGGCGATGGCGAAGGCGGGAACCAACAGATCGGCCGTCGAACCCCACGCGAAGTCGAACCCAAGGCTCAGGAAACCACCCTCGAGCTCGCCGACGATCGAGCCGTTGTAGCCCATCGCCTTGCCGAGCAACAAGCTCGCTACAACGGCGACCAGAACGCCCGGGAACAGGTTGTGCACCCGTCGACCGGCCACGACGATGACCGCAACACCGGCGGAGATACCGATGGCGGGCCAGCTCCAGTCGCCGGGTGCGCTCAGCGCGGCAAGAGCGTTCTCGAGCACCCCGCCCTCGTCGGGAGAGACGTCGAAGACCTTGGGGAGCTGAGACGAGATGATCAAGATGGCCGCACCGGCCGTGAACCCGGTCAACACCGGTTCCGACAGTAGGTATGCCACCCCGCCCAACCGCACTAGTCCAAGGAACACACGAAAGAGCCCGACGAGGATGGCCAGCAGGGCGGCGAGAGCGATGTATTTCTCGCTGAAGGGATCTGCCAGGGTCGACAATGCACCAAAGGTGAGAAGCGACGTCAGGGCAACCGGGCCGGTCTGGAGATACCTGGACGAAACAAACGCCGCCGCCAGAAGTGAGGGTAGGGCTGAGGCGAATAGGCCGTACTGAGCGGGCATTCCGGCCAGCTGCGCATAGGCGAGCGACTGGGGAATGGCGACCAGGGCAACGGAAACACCGGCAACCACGTCGCCGGTACTCGGCCGCTCGAACCTCAAGATGTGCCTCCTCTGCGACCCTGACGACCTTACCGCCTCTCGATTCTGTGGCCGACTGTTTGTGAGGTGCCACAGCCGGGACCTGGTATTGACGTTGGCCTCTTGTGCCACCAGCAAACCATCGGAAACACTGCTGTATGGCAATGCGACGCAGCAACGCAGTGTGCTACTTCGGCAACGCCTGGTTGGCGCTGATTTGTGCGATCACCTTGATCGCAATGTTGGTGACCGCGGCCTGTTCGAGCGGCGGCGACAGCCCGTTTGTGGCCGGGAGTACTTCTCAGGCGGCCCAGCCCCAGAGCGACGATCCGGCCGTCGCCGATGCGACAGAGCCGACAACAGGAGCGACAACACCCGAGGATGTGCCTCAACTCGTGTCGGGTCTCGCCGGATGGACCGATCCGATCACCCTGCCATCCCCGGCGGGTTCGTCAAGTGTCCAGGACCTGGTCGTCGTCGACGAGACGATCTTCGCGGTGGGTTCAGCATCGGTGGGTGAGCATCGTCGCGGAGTCGCCTGGCGTTCCTCCGACACGATCTCGTGGCACGAGGTGGACGCCGCAGGGCTCGGCGACACTCTGGCGGACGGCGAGGAGCAGTGGCCTACACGAATTGTTGCCTTCGACGACAAGCTGATCGCCATCGGCTGGTGGCGTCGTGTGACCGAAGCCGGCGCCACCGATCAGAACGCCATCGGCTGGGTCTCGACCGACCAGGGTTCGACGTGGGTTCGGATCGAGACCTTCCCGGCGACCGCAGACTACGAATACTCCGTCGGGCTCACTGCAACCGACGGAGGTGTCTGGGCGACCGGCTACCGGATCGATGGCGGATTCCTCGACTACCGCATCACGCGCGACGGAACCGTCCTGGGCGGCGAGGCACCAGCCGAACTTCGTGACGATGTGTACTCGTTCGTGAACTCGATCACCTGGGACCCGCTGGTTCAACCGTTCGTTCTGCACTCCGACGATGGGATCCAGTGGGATGAGATACCGGTGGGAAATCTGATCGGAGCCGAATTCCATACCATCGCGACCATGCCTGATGGGTCGCTGGTGGCGGCGGGTACCGACAGCGGCGAGCGGGTCGTCGTGTGGCGGCTCGGCGACGATGGGCAATGGTCTGTTCTGGCCCGCGCACCCCTGACCGCCGACCGGGTGCGAGTTCTTCAACCCTGGAACGACTCACTCGTGATCGGCCTCTCCGGTGGAGCCGGAGGTGTCCTCGGCGCCGACGGCTCGTGGTTCCCGTTGCCACAAATGACCTTCGGCGATCTCCTCGATGCTGGTGATCGCCTGGTGGCCGTCGGCTGGAGCCAGATCGAGGGATCCGACGAGTACAACTCGTGGGTGGCCGAATCGCTCGACGCGCAGAACTGGATGGCAGTGAGCCTGCCTGCAGGCCAGTTCCCAGCGGCGATCGCATCGCACGGCACCACCATCGTGGCAGCTGGTTCCACACGCGACGCGGCGGGAAACGCCTTCCCGACCGCGTGGTTGGGAGGTTCGACAACCGAAACTGCCACCGGGACGGTCATCGAAACCCCGGCGTTCGAAGTCTCCCGAGAGCCAGAGCTACCGACAGCCGACGTCCTGCACTACGACAGGACCTCCTGGACCGCAGTACTGGTGAACGACAACTTGGGCGACGCTCAACTGATACGAGACGTCGACGAACTGGGACTCGACTTGGCACAGGATCTCGTCGCCACCGCAGACGGGTCGCTCTGGGTCGCAACGGATCTGTCGGGGGTGTTCCGCCTCACCGAGGGCAACTGGACACACTTCGGGCCAGACGACGGTCTGCCCTCGGCATCGGTTCGGCGAGTTGTCGCCGAGCCGAACGGTGGGGTTGTTGTCGCCACCACGGCGGGCATCGCAGTGTTCGACGGCGAACGATTCACGTCCGCAGGCTTCCCCTCGGCGGCCTCCGACACGAGAGCCATCGATCTGGTCGGCAACGGCGAGTTCGTCTGGGCGGCGACCCCTTCTGGCCTCGTCGTCTGGGACGGCTCCACCTGGGCACTCCAGGGTGCCGCCGACGGACTCGCTCCTGTCGAGGTTGTGGGCGGCGACCCCATCGCCATCGGTGTCGCCCGCCGGCTGTGGCCCACCGATCACGGGGTCGTGGCCGACATTCCCGGACTGGGTCTGGCCGCCTGGTCGGACCCTGGCTGGACGGTTCTCGACATGCACGAGAGCGACTTTGTCTTCACCGTCGGACGCGACGGATCGGTCGTGTTCGGAACCGCTCGGGACGACGCCGTGTACAGGTGGAACAGCGACGGCTCGGTCGATCCGCTGGCGACCGACGTCGCCGTGACCAGCGCCGCCGTCGATTTCGAAGGCACGGTGTGGATCACATCGAACCTCCACGGTGTGTACGAGGTGCGGGACGGGTCGGTCCGGAGGCACTCGTCGCTGGCAGGTCAGCGGCTCATCTATGCGGGCGAGGTCGACGCCGTCGGTGACCTGGTCATGGTGAGAGACCCGAGTGGTTTTTACGTCCGCCAAGACGCACAGTGGACCGCATTCATCGACGTTGCCGGTCTTGGATATCCGCTCACGAGCGACTCGAGCTTCGAGGACGGAGCGGTCAACTTCGTCACCGAAGGCCTCGATGGCACTGCGTGGGCCCTGGCGCGACTCGCCCTGTCCGAATGGGAGACCGACGGCTGAGCCGGCTATTTGGGGGTCAGCGACGGCGGCGGGTCAGATCGAGTTCGATGTGTTGTGCGGTCGGTGTAACCGCTAGACCGCCCAGACCCGTGCAGCGCAGTTCGCGCGCCATGAGTTCGCTGACCGATCGGTGTGCATCGAGCACCTCGTCGAGCGGGACGAGGTGTTCGTATCCGGCAAGCGCCATGTTGGCGCAGCTGAGTGCGTTGGCCGCACCACTGACATTGCGGCCCAGGCATGGCGCCTCGACGCGATTGCCGATCGGGTCGCAGATCAGTCCGAGGAGGTTCTGAATCGCCTGGCTTGCCGCCGACAACGATTGAGCGGCCGAACCTCCGCCGAGCTCGACAAGTGCTGCGGCCGCCATCGCAGAACCGGCACCGGTTTCGGCCTGACATCCGCCCACCTCGGCGGCAAAACTCGAACGGTTCGTCACGAAGATACCGATGAGCCCTCCGGCGAGCAGGGCTCGCGCCGCCGCTTCGCCGTCTGCTTCGACCGCGTCGACCGTCGCGAGAAGTGCACCGGGAAAGGTGGCGCAAGCACCCGCCGTCGGCGCCGCGACGATGACCTCCATGGCGCTCTTGGCCTCCATCAACGCCGTGACACAAACGATCATCTGGTTCAGGAGTCCCCCGTCGAGCAACGAGCCAGATTCAGCCATCGAGGCGAACCGTCCCGACTGCCAGCCGAGGATCCGATCTGCGTACTCGGTGCCGACAACACCGGTCTCGACTGCGCTTCGCATGATGTCGAGAATGTGACGAGCCTGGAAGAGGACCTCGTCCACATCGATGCCTCCGCGTTCACACTCGTAGGCGATCGCCCAGTCCGACAGTGGTGCGGCTTCGAGATCGCCACCCATCTCGCAGGCATGGTTGAAGGGCACCTGCAGGCCAGGCCGCGTCAGCACGGGAAGAACTGCACGCAGCGTATGGACCGACACAACCCCGGGTGATGCGCCGACCGCCTCGATGTCGAGGGGTGCCTGCGAGAGGACGACGACGAGGTCGCCCGACACGGTCCAGCTGTCGGCATCGCCCAGACCTTCGATACCGGCGACGACCTCATCGGCACCGTCGTCGACGAAGACCAAGGTCGTGACATGGTCGCCGAACAACCGAACCCCGTGCCCGTCGATCTCGACGACCTCGACGATGCCACCGCCCGTCGACAGTGCCACGAGCTGGTGTCGAACATCTCCGCGTCGCACGCCGAGTCGGTAGGTGTTCGGGTGGGCATCACCCAGTTCGGACTTTGTGATGGTCACCGATGTGCCTCGTCGCGCGAGCTCGGCCGGCGACTCGGGCAGGCGGGGGTCGTCGGCCTCCCAATCCAACATGCCACCACAGAGCCCCATGTCGGTGCCCTGGCTCTTGTGGGTGGTCGCGAGTGAACCCAAAGTGTCGTACTCGATGTCGACCTGGTCGGGGACCCCACCCAGGAGATCGTGGGTCAGTCGCCCGATCCGAACCGCGGCCGCCGAGTGCGAGCTCGAGGGCCCGCGCATGACCGGCCCGATCACGTCGTTGAAGATGGAGGCGACGAGATCGGGCATGCGATGACGGTACCGGCCGACAGCGCCTGCTCCCCTTGACTTGAGAGCGAGTTCCGTGCGCCCGAGCGGCAGATGACGGGCGACTGCGCTTGTTCGATGAGGAGATCGTTCGACACTTCGGGAGAGTCGAAGTGCCGGCTGAGCCCAGGCCCCACTACTGTCTTCGGATCGCTGAGAACTCTGAACGCCACGGTCGCGTGGCGCTCGCCATCGCCGCGACGGCCATGTTGTTGTCGGCCTTCGTGGGCACTGCAACCAAC
>JAAETH010000300.1 GCA_024228575.1 Actinomycetes bacterium | reverse complement strand
TGGCGTTGCTGCTGTCCTCCATCGGATGCGCCCGAACGAGGCAAGTGACTTGGTTGCGTTCAGCCGCAACGTCGGAAATTGGCGTCGAGTGAGATGTGTCTCAGCGGAGGGCGGCTGCGAACTCGTCGTAGTTGTGCATCCACCATTCGCGTCGCCGGTCGTATTTCTCGATGCCCCCGGTCTTGGCCAGCATCTCAGTGGCTTGTGCGTCCATTGCCCCGAAGCTGCGTCGGGCGGCCGCTTCGATGCGGTCGATGGCGTCGGGCATGACAGCAAGCAGTTCCGCCCGGCCGTCTGGGTCGAGTCCGTAGGCATCGGCGACAAGCCGTAGTCGGGCCGGCCGGTCGGCCGGCTTCCACCCGATCCGGTTCTGGTCGAGGTCGTCTTCGATGGGTACGCAGAGGCGGGCGAGTTGGGCGAGGTCGTAGACGGGGCGACCAGAGTGTCGTTCCAGCTGTGATCCCGAGGGTCGAACCCACTGGCGGCGTCGTGCAACCCCCGCAGCAGCCTGGCGATGGATGCCAGCGCGGTGTCTGACTGGCTCCAGTCGGGATAGGGCGTCAGGGGGACGTCACC
>JAAETH010000299.1 GCA_024228575.1 Actinomycetes bacterium | reverse complement strand
TGCCTCCCGTTGGCCACCACGGTCGTGCCGTCGACCCCGAGACCGACGTGGTTGGCGTGCACGATGTTCCCGCCTCCGGGACCCATCTCGAAACCATCATCGCCATTGCCCGACAGTACGTTCCCGGCCCCCGCCTCGCCGATGATGTTGTTGCTCGACGAGCTCAACAGACTTATGCCGTCGGCATCGTTGGGAATCGGCGCGTTCCCGGTGGCGTCAGTCCCGATGTAGTTGCCGATGATCGTATTGGCATCGGACCCCCACACGATGATGCCGTCGCCTGCGTTGCCGGAGATCACATTGCGGTCGGCCGCCGCTGCACCACCAACAGTCGTCGGGCCCGATCCGCTCTGCAACTCGATTCCCCGCGCGTTGCCGAGATCGATCAGGCCGCTCGGATCGAGACCGATATGGTTTCCGACGATGGTGGCGCCTGACGAGGCACTGTCGACCTGGATTCCGTCTTCCGTGAACCCGTTGATGGTCAGACCACGGATAGTCACGTTGTCGGCAACCAGGTCCAGGCCCCAGACCCCGGCACCAGCCAGGCTCCCGTCGATCTCGACAACCGGCGTGCTGACCCAACCGGGTTGACTGGAGCCGTCGATGGTGACTGTCTGCGTGATCGACGGCAGCACTGAGGACGGCTGCGTCGTCCAACTGACCGGTCCGGCGGAATAGCCCGGATCGGAAGTCGGAATGTCGAAGTTGATGCCCGTGATGTCGGCGGACGCGTTCGCCTCCTCGATGGCGGCCCGCAGGGTGCATTCGGGATCGCCTTCGCTGTTCGTGCCCCCGCTGTCACACATATTGTCGCCGGGGGTGGCGTCGGACGAGTCGCCAGTTGAGTTGACGTGGACAATGCCGGTCAGGTCGAGCACATACACGGCACCCCGGTCGGTGCCGCCGTCATCATCGAAGTAGGCGCCGACAGCCAGGTCGATCCTGCCGTCACCGTCGAGGTCGCCGATACCTGCCACTGAACGACCGAAGTAGTCGTTGTCGTCGAGGGGGCCTGTGAGGCCGCCCGAAAGCGAACTGATCTTCTGTTCTGCTCTGACCGTGCCATCAGCGTTCAAGAACAGGACGTAGACGGCACCGCGACTGGTGCCGCCGTCGTCATCACCGAAGGGGCCGACCGCGATATCGGCGATCCCGTCACTGTCGAGGTCGCCGACCCTGGCCATCGAGTACCCGATGTAGTCGAAGTTGTCGAAGGTGCCTGTGAGCCCACCGGTAGTGTCGCTGATCTTCTGTTCGGCCTTGACGGTACCGCCCGCGTTCAGGAACAGGACATAGATGGCACCCCGATTGGTGCCGCCGTCGTCATCGCCGAACGCGCCGAAGGCGATATCGGCGATCCCGTCACTGTCGAGGTCGCCGACCCCGGCCACCGAAGTGCCGATGTAGTCGGAGTTGTCGAAGGTGCCCGTGAGCCCACCGGTAGTGTCGCTGATCTTCTGTTCGGCTTTGACGGTGCCGTCGGCGTTGAGGAACAGCACATACACGGCCCCCCGATTGGAGCCGCCGTCGTCATCCTGGTACGCGCCGACCGCGATATCGACGATCCCGTCACCATCAACATCACCAACTCCGGCCACCGACTGACCGAACCCGTCGTTGTCGCCGAGGGGTCCTGTGAGTCCACCGGCATTGGATGAGATTCTCTGTTCGGCTCTGACGGTGCCGTCGGTGTTGAGGAACAGGACATAGACGGCACCGCGATCTGTGCCGCCCCCATCATCGAGGTACGCGCCGACCGCGATATCGATGATCCCGTCACCGTCGAGGTCACCGATACCGGCCACTGAACGACCGAAATAGTCGCTGTCGTCGAGGGGTCCTGTGAGCCCACCAGTGGTGGAGGAGATCTTCTGTTCGGCTTTGACGGTGCCGTCGGCGTTGAGGAACAGCACATATACGGCCCCCCGATTAGCGCCACCGTCACCATCGGCGTAGGCGCCGACTGCGATGTCGACGATCCCGTCACCATCAAGATCGCCGATCGAGGCCGTCGCGTTTCCGAAGCCATCGCTGTCGTCGAGAACAGCGGTCAGCCCGCCGACGGTGTCGGAGATCTTCTGCTCGGCCGCGACCGTGCCGTCCGAGGCGACCGTGATTGGGAGGTCCAACTAGTCGGGTTCACCAGCCCAATCCGAGTCGAGGGCATCGCGGGGGGCACCATCCGCGTTGGGGTCAGCGTTCTC
>JAAETH010000298.1 GCA_024228575.1 Actinomycetes bacterium | reverse complement strand
GGTCGGTGATCTTGATGGCGACGGGACTATCGGTCTTGTTGTCGGTGCCCAGTATGACGATGACGGGGGCACCAATCGGGGGGCCGTGTATGTGCTTGATCTGACGGGCAGTGTTGTTGTCAATTCGACTGGCGACTCGTCCGACGCCACCCCCGGCGACAGTGTGTGTGATACCGGGGGTACGAACAGCGAGGGCGATCCCGAGTGCACCCTGCGGGCCGCCATCGAGGAAGCCAACGCTTCGGCCACTGTCGAGGCCGTCGACTTCGACATTCCCGATTCTGATCCGAATCATCTCTACTATCAGGATGACAGCACAGGGTCGTCGCTCGGCGTCGAGGCGGTCACCGCCGTCGATGACGGTTCGATTGTTGACTTCGATCCCGACTACCCCCTGACGTCTCATTCTTGGTTCCGGATTGGGTTCGCTTCCGATCTGCCGGCGATCACTGCCCCGATGACGATTGATGGCTACAGCCAGCCTGGCGCCACGGCGAACACGGTGACACGACCGAGCCCGTCCGATGCCGTCTTGCGGATCGAGCTCGTCGGGTCGGGCGTGACCCGTGGTCTTCGGGTCGATGCTGGGCCGACGACATTGTCTGGTCTGGTTGTGAGTGCGACTGCGGACAATGCGGCCATCGAGCTCGCTTCGGGTGCGGGAAACACGGTCATCGGGAACTATCTGGGTACTGACCCGACAGGGTTCAAACGGGGTACGGGGAGCGTTCTCGTCGGGGTGGATGTTCTGTCTGGTGCTACGGGCTCGATCATTGGCGGCGAGGATCCCGCCAGTCGAAATATCGTGTCGGCCAACAGTTGGGCTGGGGTCAGACTCCAGGGTGACGGGGCGACCGTACAGGGCAACTACATCGGCCTCGATGCCGCCGGGACTCGTGCCGCCGCTTCCGGCGTTCAGGACACCGGTATTTGGATGGAGTCCGACGGCAATCAGATTGGTGGTACAGCGACCGGGGCGGCCAATGCCATTGGCGGAAGCATTGATACTGGTATCTGGGGGAGCGGTACGAACAACTCGGTGATCGAGGGCAACCTGATCGGTACCGATGCCGCTGGGACCAGTGCGGTGGCGAACAACGATACGAGCATCTCGCTCACCTCGGGTTCGACCGGAAACCGGATCGGAGGTGTTGCTGCCAACGCGGGGAATCTCATCACCAACACAGGTTCTTCTCCTGCCTCCGCTATCTCGATCGCAGGCACCACCTCGGTCGATAACTCGATCCTCGGCAACTCGATATTCGCCAACGGGGGCCTCGGTATCGATCTCGACGTCAGCAATGTCTACGCCGGCACCGTCACCGTCAACGACGCAGGCGATGCCGACAGCGGTGGCAACGATCTGCTCAACTTCCCCGTCGTCACCGGGGCTGTCGAGTCTGCGGGCACGGTCACGGTCGATTTTGATCTTGATGCCCCCGCTGGTGACTATCGGGTCGAGGTGTTCACCAACCCGTCCGGGGCCGACGGCACCGGCTACGGCGAAGGTGAGGTGTACCAGTCGGCGGCCACGATCAGTCACACCGGATCAGGCACCGAGTCGTTCCAGCTCACCTACAACGGCGCCACCGGCGACGTGACCACCCTGACCGCAACCGAGGAGTCCGCCGGGCCTGTCTACGGGTCGACGTCGGAGTTCTCGTTGGCGGCGACGGTGGTCTGTGCCGATTCCGACAGTGATGGTTTGTGTGATTCGGAAGAGGACTCCAACACCGATCTAGATGGCGACCCCGCCACGACTCCGGGGCCGGATACTGATGGTGACACCACCCCCAACTACCTCGACTCTGATGATGACGGCGATGGCACCCTCACCTCGGCGGAGAACGCGGATCCGAACAGTGATGGTGATCCTCGTGATGCGTTGGATTCGGATTGGGATGGTGAGCCTGACTATCTCGATGCCCCGACCACTTCTGCCGGTGGGACGGTCGCCACTGAGCAGAAGATTTCCGACACCGTCGGCGGGTTGACAGCCATTCTCGACGATTCCGATGCCCTTGGTTGGTCGGTGGCTGGGGTTGGTGATTTGGATGGCGACGGGATCGTCGATGTCGCGGTCGGTGCTCCCTTCGCTGATGAT
>JAAETH010000297.1 GCA_024228575.1 Actinomycetes bacterium | reverse complement strand
GGTTGTTGTAGAAGCCGAGCGGGATCGAGCTGGTGTCGGCCACTTCGAGGCAGTATTCGACGATGTCGTCAGTGGAAGTAGAGATATATGCCGGGGCGGCGATGATGGCCCCATCGGCACCGGCCGTTGCCGCTTGGGACACATAGTCGATCGTGGCCTGGGTGTGGGGGCCGGTGCAGCCGTAGTACTGCTTCATGTCGCCCTGGCGGAACTCCATCGTGCGGGACACGATCTCGTGGCGCTCCTCGACAGAGAGCATCGACACCTCACCCGTCGAACCCATGATCAGCACAGCACTGGTGCCGTTTGAGCGCTGGAAGTCGAGCAGGGCCTCGAAACCGACGAAGTCAATCGACCCGTCGGCGTTGAACGGTGTGATGAGGGCTACGAACGACCCCTCGATCCTGGCGTGCTCCATGGTCGACCCCCAATGTCCTGACAAAGACCGTACTGCACCCACCTTCGGCCGATCCCATCGTTGGCCAGCTCGGGTCGAACTCCCAGGCAGTTGGCCTATCCCCAGAGCACCTCGTACACGGTTTGGGGTTCAGCGAAGCCTTTGAGCTCGGCCAGGATGGGCTCACCGAAACGGATGTCGTCTTGGCCGGCGGCGATTTCGTGGACGACGAGGCTGGCCATGATCTGGCCTCCTTCGGCCAGATTGGCGACCCGGGC
>JAAETH010000296.1 GCA_024228575.1 Actinomycetes bacterium | reverse complement strand
TTCAACAAGCTGGTGCCATCCTCCGGCAATGCACTCAAGCCCCAGAGTCAGGCCAGCAAACTGGATGTCTCCGCGGCCGTCAACGTCGGTCTGGCCTTCAACGACGTGGAGGTGCGCATCGGCCCCTCCGCCACCGTCACCGTGGGTGGCGACATGCTGTTGCAGGGCAGTGCCCAAGAGCTGCCCGAGACCAGCGCCATCAGCTTCCTGAACAGCTCCAAGCAGACGGTCAAGAAGGGGGCTGGAGTCGGCAGTTACAGCCAGCGCGAGACCGGCATCTCGGCGGCCATCACCGCCGGGTACTTCTCCAACGAGGTGGACGTGACCATCGGCGCGAGCGCGGTGGTGGATGTCGCCGGCGACATCGTGATCCGCTCCGAGGCGGAGGTCCCCTACGACATCCCGAAGGGAGACGCGGGTTGGCTGAAGCTGATGCTGGATCCGGACAACGTCAACATCACCACCTTCATGGACAAGTTCAACTATAACCTCGGGATCCAGAACGCCTACTTCACCAGCTGGGCGGAGGCCATTGCCAGTGCCCAGGAGAAGGCCTACGGGGGCATGTTCAACCTGCTGATCACCGACAGCCACAACTATGCCACCATCGGCAATGGGGCATCCGTGACGGCGGGCGGCGGCATCCAGATCCTGGCACAGACAGACAACGACACCATAAACTTCGTCGGCTCCCCCCTGGTGCCCTTCAATGCCACCGGCGGCAGTGGGGTCGGCGGCGCTGTGATGGTCACGGGCTACATCAATGACAACAAGGCCGAGGTCAAGGCCGGGGCCATTATCGATGCCGCCAGCCTGTTGGTGATGACCAACAACACCGGGCGCAATATCGGCATCGGTATCCAGGGCGGCCTGTCCGACGGCTTCGGTTTCAACGGCGCCTTCACCGGGCGGTTCGTGGACAACCGCACCATCGCCAAGGTCTCGGACCAGGCGGACATCAACCTGGGCAACGGCACCGTCAACGTGCCCCTGAGCTTCGACACTACCCGCCAGGACGGGACCACGTTCCAGACCAGCGTCCCCCAGTTCAGCCCTACCGAAGCCTATGACCCGGACGACCTGGCCAAGCAACGGGTGGATGCGGATTCAGACACCATTACCCTGCCCTATGATCATGGACTCACTACCGGCGATGCCCTGATCTATCACAACGACGCCAACCAGACCGGCAATGGCGCCAATATCGGTGGCCTGAGCGATGGCACCACCTATTTCGCCATCGTCGTGGACGCCCAGACCGTCAAGCTGGCCAGCAGCGAAGCCAACGCCCTGGCGGGGGTCGCCCTGCCTGTGACCCTGACGGGCACCGACGATGGGATGCACTCGCTCTACCGCGGCTTCGACCCCACCGCCACCGATGCGATCAACACCTCGACAGAGGTCATCGATGTGGGCTTCGAGCACGGGCTGATCACCGGGCAGCCGGTGACCTACAGCAAGGGTCCGGCCTCCAACACCCGCATCGCCGGGCTGACCAACGACACCCAGTATTTCGTCGTGGTCACCGGCGACACCAGCTTCAAGCTCGCCACCAGCGCCGAGGCGGCGGTCAACGCAGACCTGACCGGCTCCACCACAGACCTGAAGAACATCACCGGCACCGGCAGCGGCAATGGTCACAGCTTTCGCCCGGACCACTTCACCGGACTCTTGACCGCCAAGAACGTGGACCTGCTGGATACCGATGGGGACGGAAAGGTCACGTCTGACGACAACGCCATCGGCTCAATCACCACGGTGCCGGGCCTGCTCGGCTCCTATGCCTCCACCACCGACAACCTGCTGATCCTGGCCCAGGACGACACCGACCAGTTTAGCGGCACCGGGGCCATCACCAAGACCATCAGCTCCGGGGCCGGCATGGCCGTATCGGTGGACGTGATCAGTCGCACCACCGAGGCCTATATCGGTCGGGACGAATACACCCTGGATGACGAGGCTTATACCCCGGGCCTGGGAGTGGACAGCGATGACACCATCGTCATGGACTATGACCATGGCTTCAGCGTGGGCAACCAGCTTGTTTATACGTCAGGCGGTGACTTCGCCATCGGCGGCCTGAGGGATCGGGGGCTCTATGTGGTGACAGCGAAGACCGACGACACCTTCACCATCGGACGCACCCAGGCCGAGGCCAGCGCCACCTTCGGCGTCTCGGACGTCACCACCGCCAATGGGGCCATGACCATCGACCTGGGCTATACCCATGGCTTCCAGCACGGCGACGCGGTGGTCTACAGCGAGGGCACGGGCAGCGAGGTCGGCGGCCTCACGGACGGCGAGACCTACTATGTGATCGTGGTTGACAGCACCAGCATCGCCCTGACCGACCGGTTGGCGGACACCCTCGACAAGGACAGAATCCTTTTCACTCCATTCTCCGACATCATCGACAGCCAGATCTATCTCGGCTACGACCATGGGCTGAGCGAAGGTCAGGCCCTGGTCTATGACAACGGCGGCGGTAGCAGCATCGATGGGCTGAAACACGGCGACGTCTACTACGTCGAACTGATCACCGATGAGACCAAGGCGTTCAAGCTCAAGAACGCGGCCGATGGCAGCACCGTCACGCTGAACCCCCTGCTTGCCACCGGCGCGGCCCATAGCCTGCAGCCAGGATTCGATCCCTCATCCGCGGTGACCATCAACGGCACCACCCATGAGACGGACAACAGCATCGACCTCGGCTACGAGCACGGCCTGATGACCGGCGATACGGTGACCTACGACCGGGGCGAGGATACGGTCTCCCTCGGCAGCCTGGTGGACGGACAGCGCTATTACGCCGTCGTGCTGGACGGCACCAGCATCGCCCTGGCGGCGACCGCCGAGGCGGCGGAGGCGAGCCGTATTCGCTATTTCGACGCCAGCGCGGTGATCGACAACGGCGACGCCACCAACGCCGCCAAGTTCGATACTTTCGAGGTCTTTACCGGCCACGGCTACCAGGGTGGCGACACCCTGATCTATTTCCGGAACCAGGGCACCTCTATCGGATTGACCGACGGGGCGACCTACACAGTCGAGCTGGACAACCTCTCCGCCGACGACCAGGTCACACGCTTCCAGCTCCGCGACGGCAGTAATAATCTGGTGGAGGTCTCCGCCGCCGGCGCCCAGGAGTTCCAGTACTTCATCCAGACCTCGAACCGGGTCAGCCTGAGCGGCTCCAGCACTACCACCGACGCCCATTTCTTCCACAAGGACCATCGGCTGGACCTGGATACCACGAGTTCGAGCGGCACTGATCACGGCCTGCGTCTGGCCCTGGACCCCACCACGACCACCAAGGACACCCACGGCTTCGCCCGCACCTTCGTCGGCAGCACGGCCCTGTCCGACGCCGACACCAATGGCGAGGACGATACCGTCAATCTCGGTTATGCCCACGGATATACCACGGGCCAGGCGGTGCTCTATACCAGCGGCCAGGGTGACCCCATCGGCGGGCTCAACGAGGGGCAGGTCTACTATGTCGTGACCGTCAGCGGCAGCAGCAGCAAGCTTCAATTCGCCGAGACCGAGGCCCAGGCTACGGCCAGCACACCGGAGGTGCTGGACCTCGACGCCAGCGAGGTCACCGGCAACTATCACGCCATCGCTTCGGTGCTGCGGCCCGAGCCCGCGGTGGACGGCGCCGCCGATATCCTTGACTTCAACAAGCTCCACGGTCTGGCGGATGGCGACCAGATCAACTATAGCAACGGTGGCGGCACCAGCATCGGCGGCCTGCACCATGGCACCACCTACAGCGTCATCCGGGTCGACGCCCAGCGCATCCAGCTGGCCGAGACCGCCACCCCGACCGCGGCCATCGATCTGAATCCGAGCCTCGCCACAGGTACCGCCCATAGCTTCGGCGAAGCCAGCGCCATTACCGGCGAGGTGGATTCCGGAGGACAGGTGACCGTCGCCGCCGCCAACACCGGCAGCGTCATCCAGGTCTCCCTCGCGGCGACCATCTCCACCCCGTCCAAGAACGGGGTCTATGGGGCAGGTGCCAGTTGGTCGTCCTGGCGGGACCCGGACTCCGGCACCAAGAAGGGCGGGCTCAACGTCTCCGGAACCATCACGGTCGCGGTCATCGCCGACCAGACCCGTGCCTACCTCGAAGACGCCGAGCTGACCACCACCGGCGGCCTCACGGTGATGGCCTACAACGACACGGCCATCTACATGGGCGCCGGGGCCGTGGTCTTCGCGTCCGTCACCGAGGGCAACGGATCGGACGGCGTCGCCGGATCCATCGTCGCCAACGCCATCGCCAATGTTACCGAGGCCTATATCACCGACTCCGCCATCGACGCGGTTGGCGAGGTCAAGGTGGACGCAGAGGCCAAGGGCCGCATCATCGGTGTCGCCCTGTCGGGCGCCGCCGCGGCAGGCAGCCTGTCCGTGGCCGGCACCATCGTCGTCAACGTGATATCCCTGAACACGGCCGCCTACATCGACGCGAGCGACCTGATTACCGGCGCTCTGACCCTGGACAGCGACAACACCGCCTTTATCGGCGCCTTTGCCGGCGGCATCGCCGGCACCCTCAAGAGCGACAGCAACAAGGGCTCCACCAGTGTCGGTGCCGGAATCGCCATTAACGTCATCAGCAACGACCTGGGCGATAACGCGGGCACACTCGCCTACATCGAGGACAGCTCGGTGGACGCTGGCGGGCCCATCAGCATCACCGCGGATACCACCAGTTCAATCTGGGCCGCGGCACTTGGCCTGGCCTTCAATTTCGCCGGATCCACCGGCGCGACCTCGAACGCCATCGGCTTCAGCCTGGGCGTCAATGTCATCAGCACCAAGACCCAGGCCTCCATCCGCGGCAAGAACGGCGATACGGGAATTGACAGCGATGGCGCCGCAACCGTCACTGCCGCGGACACCTCGGTGATCAACGCCATCTCCGGTGGCCTGGCGGTGGGCAATCTCAAGTCCGACCAGTCCAACGGGGTCGGCATCTCCCTCGCCCTGAATACGATCACCACGGACGTGGACGCCTATCTGGAGGATACCTCTCTGGGCGCCATCGGACTCACCTTGAGCGCCACGGGCAACGGCACCCTCCAGGCCCTGGGCGTCGGCGGCGCCGGGGCCGGCAACGTGGCCGTCGGCGGTCAGCTCACGATCAACTGGACCGACCAGGACATCACCGCCCGCATCACCCGCTCCATGGTGATCCTCGACGGCGCCGGCGGGAGTCTCTCCCAGACCGCCAGCAACACCTCGACCATCCGCTCCCTGTCCGGCGGTATCGCCATCTCCACCGGCTCCAGTGGCACCGCGGTCGGTGCGGCCCTCTCCTTCAACATCATCGTTGACAGCACCGAGGCTTATGCGGAGGACTCCACCATCACCGTGGGTGATGGCTATTACACCCTGCGCGCCTTTGCCGACGGCACCATCGAGGCCATCGCTGTGGGGGCCTCCGGCGCCCAACAGACCGCCGTGGCCGGCTCCATTGCCACCGCGGTGATCGCCAGCGAGGTGCATGCCTATATCAAGGGCTCCACGGTGGACGTGGATCGCAACCTGGACCTGCTTGCCGACCACGACGCGGACATCAAAGCCTACGGCGGCGCCGTGGCCATCAGCACCTCGGCCTCCGGGCTTGGTGGGGCGCTGAGCATCAACGTGCTGGCCAACGACGTGCGCGCCTATATCGAGGACTCGACCGTCTTCGCCCGCGCTAACGACGGGGCCGTCTCCAGCGTCAAGGATTGGAACGACACCACCGGGGCGGAGACCACCGAGAACGTCAACGGGCTATCGGTCATCGCCAGCTCTACCGACGAATTGGAGCTGATCTCGGCCACCATCGGCTTCGGCGGCGGCAGCGCGGGGGTCGGGATCAACCTGGCACCCACCTTCATTGACGACACCGTCTATGCCTACATCGACAACACCAACGTCAACAGCAGCACCGACAAGGGCGGCGACATCAAGGTCAAAGCCCATCAGAAGACCGACATCCTGACCGTCATCGGCTCCGCCGGCATGAGCGCCGGCAGCACCGGCGTGGGCATCTCCGCCGAAGGCCTGTTCCTGTTCAGCGACACCCGGGCCTATATCGGCGACAGCGACCTCACATCCCGCGCCGTCCTCTACTCGGGCGACGATGTGGAGGTCTCGAGCCTGACCCAGGAAAAGGCCGTCACCGTCATCGTGGGTCTCGGCGTGGCCGGCAGCTATTCCGGCGGCGGTGCCGTGGACTTCGTGAGCCTCGACACCACCAGCAAGGCCAGCATCGAAGAGGTGGATCTCTTCGCCCAAGGCGACATCGACGTGCTCGCCACCGATCTCGTCGACTTCGCTCCCGGGGCCGGCGCGGTCTCTGTGTCCGGTCTCGGCGCCGGCGGCGGCACCTTCGTGGTGATGCTCAACAACAACATCACCGAGGCGCGCATCTTCTCCGCCCATACCAACGCCAGGGGCGACACCACCGTTGAGGCTAACTCCATGGCCGAGGTGGACACCACCGCCGTGACCGTGGGCGGCGCCGGCAAGGCCGCCTTCATGGGCTCCTTCGCCTTCTATGTCTCCACAGCCACCACCCGCGCCGTGATCGAGGGCGGTGGCTCGCGGGCCGCCGAGGTCAACACGGATTCGAGCTACGACCAGTCCGGCCAGTCCGTGGTCGTGCAGGCCAAGGACGATCTCGACATGACCCAGTTCACCGGCGCGGCATCCGCCGGCGGGCTCGTTGGCGTCGGCGGCGCATTGAGCTATATCGAGGTCGAGAACACCGTCGATGCCCATATCGGCAGCCTGTCGCAGATCAGCGCCCAGGACGACGTCACCGTCAAGGCCGAGTCCATCAAGGATATCGAGGCCATCTCCGGCGGCATCGGCCTCTCCGGCGGCCTCGGCCTGGCAGGCTCCTTCGTGGTGGTCTCCGTGGGTAGCGGCACCTCCAGCGCCGCCTTCAACGAGGTGGGCAGCGATGTCACCGACGGCACCAACAGCGCCCTGGGGTCGGTGCTCGCCAGCTCGGGCCTGAGCGACAGCACCACGCCCAACTCGGTGCGCGACAAGCTCAACAGCAACTCGGCCAGCATCGCCGGGGCCGGCACCGTGGACCGGTCCGTGCAGGACGTGGGCGCTTATATTGACGACAATGCCCAGATCACCGTCGGCGACGACCTGTTCGTGCAGGCGAGCGAGACTGTCATCTTCGATGGCAAGTCCGGGGTCATCTCCGGCGGCGCCCTGGCGGTGGGCGGCTCCATTGTGTCCATCCAGGTCAAGACGGTCACCGAAGCCTATATCGACGATGGCGCCGTGATCGCCGCCGGCGACGACATCAGCGTTCAGGCTTCCGCCAGCGAGACCGCGGACCTGTTCAGTTTCGCCGGCGCGGCGGCGGCCAGCCTGGGGCTCGGCATCCAATACTCTGAGGCTCTGATCGACAGCGAACAGTCCGCGGTCATTGATAACAGCGTGCAGGTGGTGCAGGCGGATGCGGTGGCCATCGAGGCCAGCCATGTACGCGACATCGATGCCAACGCCACCGGCGGTGGGGTGGGAGCCGTGGGGGTCGGGATCTCCGAGGCCAAGGTCGATCTCGGCGGTAAGGTCCAGGCGGGACTTGGCAGCAATACACGCTTCGGCACCGTCGATGGCCAGGGGAACTCGGTCGGAACCATCGGGTCGCTCACCATCGATGCATTCGCACAGACCACCCAGGCCAAGGCCGAGGCCAACGCCGGGGCGGCGGGCATCGTCTCGGGTGCGGCTACGCTCACCAACGCGAAGGTGAACCCCAGCGTCATCGCCGGCACCGGCGACGGCAATGAAATCTATGCCTCCGGGGCCGTGATCCTGACCTCGCGCAGCGCCGTGGATGCCGACGCCAAGGCATTCGGCATCAATGTGGCCACCGCCGCCAGCGGCGGCCTCTCCTCGGCCTACGCCACCATCAACCCGACTCTGACCACCACGGTCGGCGACGATACGCTGATCGAGGCTGGCGCCATCACCCTCGAGTCATTGTTCAACGTGGACACCGACGGCACCGCCCAGGGGGGGCAGGCCCAGGTGGATACTACATCCTCGGGCGGCGCCCTGTTCATCGGCGTCAACGGGACCTGGGCCACTGCCGCCAGCAAAGGCTCGGCGACTACCACCATTGGTGCGGCCACCCTGCTCTCGAGCGGCAACATCGATATCGAGGCCCGCTCCCACAATCAGGCGGATACGGACACCAATGGCAATAGCGGCGGCATCGTTGGCATCGGCGCCCAGGAGGCCAACGTGGACCTCACTACCAACACCCGCGTGGTGGTGCAGGACAACGCCGACATCCGCTCCACCACGGCCAACGTCTTGCTGCTCGCCGACTCCAGCGAGAAGGGCGTCGTGGATGCCACCGCCGGCAGCGGCGGCTTGGTGGCCATATCCTCGGCCAAGGCGGACATCGACTCCATCCATTCCACCAGCATACAGATCAACGCCGCCGAGATCCGCGCAGCCAACACCATCGATGCCAAGTCTGTCATGTCCACGGACCTGGATGTAGAGGCCGACGCGGACAGCTACGGCGGCGTGGGCGTGCCCACGGCCAGGGCCGAGGTGGACCTCAACGGCAGCGGCGGCGTCGGATTCGATTCGGCGAGCATTCTGACCCGGATCGACGGCGGCACCTTGCGCGCGGACGAGATCAAGATGACCGCCGAGGTGGAGAAGATCGTCGCCAAGAGCGACGCCGATGCCTTTGGCGGCGCGGTCGGCGTCGATGCGGACGCCTACGCCTACACCCGCATGAAGACCGCCGCGGACGTGATCATAGGCGCGGGCTCCCACCTGGAAGGCGGCGACCAGGTGGACCTGCTGGCCAAGCACAGCGACATGACCCTGACCGCCAACTCCCGGTCCAAGGCGTCGCTCCCGGCGACGTACTCCGGGATTGAGATCGATCTGTCTCTGGTCGGCGCTGCCCGGGCCACGGCCCAGAGCGATCTGCAGGCCCGCGGACGGGTCATCACCGAGGCTGCTTCCAGCCCGCTTGCGGCCTCCAATATCACCACCCAGATCGTCAACTTCGAGGTGGAGACGCAGCGCAACCCCACGGTCAGCGGCACCCCCAACGCGGACGGCCCCACCTTCGGCAAGAGCGTTGAGAATCCGAGCAGCGGCGATCGGGCCAAGCTGGACCTTGACCGCACCATCACCCTCAACGGTGACATCGTGCTGGTCACCGCTAGCCCCATCCTGGAGGTGGCTGACGACGGCACCGTGCTGACCCAAGACGGCATCACCTATTCCGACGACGGCACCGACGGTACCAAGGTGGACGGCAGCACTCTGACTATCGATGATATCAGCAACAGCGGCAGTCTGGCGGGCGAGGTCAATCTGACCATCGACGCCACCAACTACGATAGCAACGGCTCCACCAATCGCACCATTCAGGGCACCACCAACGTCACGTATCAGAAGGGCTTCAATCGGGTCACCATCGACAGCGCCGCGGCGGTGGATGTGGTGCTGGGCAGCATGAATGTGGTGAACAGCGCCGCCACCGCCAGCAACCTGGTCAACAAGTCCAGCGTCGACACGGACACCCTGACCATCAACGACAATCTGACCCCGGGGTCCACCATCATCGAGGTCACCAGCGCCAAGGGCATCAAAGTCGATGGTGTCATCGACAACACCTATGGCTCCACCAGCCTGCTGGCTGCGCTCGGGGACATCCTGAGCAACGACTCCGCCGACGAGATCGAAAGCAAGACCCTGGTCCTTACCGCACTGGCCGGGGCTATCGGCACCAGCTCCCAGCGCTTCCAGGGCCGGGCCTCCACCGACACCAACACCCTGGCTCTGACCGCATCGGCCAGCGGTGACATCTACCTGGATCATTTCGGCCTCGAGCTCGGAGTCGTCGGGGTCGTTGCGGGAGGCACGGTGGACATCCTCGCCGACAAGGACATCGTCGATGCCAGTGCCGAGAATGCCAATGCGGACATCTCGGGCACACGCATCACCCTGCAAGCCGAGGTCGGCGCCATCGGCGGCGCCACTAATGCCCTGGAGCTCGACAGCACCGCCGGCAGCGAAGCGTTGCGCCTCAAGTCCAAGCTTGATCTCTATGCCACCGAGATCGCCGGGGCGGCCACCGTCAAGACCATTGTGAACGGGGCGGGCATCCGCTCTACAGACGGCAATATCGGCTTCACCGTGGCCGATGACGACGACCCGGGCCAGGACCTGTTCCTGGCGTCCGGCCACAAGATCCAGGCGGACAAAGGTGCGGTGACCCTGACCATCGGCGACGATTTCGAGCTGGCCAGCGGCGCCGAGATCAGCGCCGGCACCAGCGTCAATATTCTGGTGGACCAGGAGAGCCTGGACCCCATTGAGGGTTCGGACCTGCACCTGTTCGGCACCCTGACCCCCACCACGGCCCTGAACCTCACGGGCGGCGCGGACGGGGACGACATCAACCTCACTGCTTTGAACGCCACCGTGCCCGTCACCGTTTCCGGCGGCGGCGGCGGCGATCTGATCCGCATCGGCACCCCGGACTCCGGCTCGGGCGGCACCCTGGACCTGATCCAGAGCACCTTCAAGATCGACGGCGGCGACGACGAGGGCGATGTGCTGCTGCTTGACGACAGCGCCAGCACCAAGGTTCGCACCCTGACCCTGGGGACCTCCGGTGAGACCGGCTTCGAGGGCCAGATCTCGGGGCTCGTCGGCACCATCCACCACAAGGGACTGGACGAGCTCAGGCTGAACCTGGGTGCCAAGCGCGACACCATTGCCGTGGAAGCCACCGCGGACACCGTCTGGACCCGGTTGGACCTGGGGGCCGAGAACGACAGCGTCGCCGTGGGCAGTAGCTCGGGCTCACTGGACGCTATCCTCGGCAAGCTGAGCGTGGAAGGCGGTGTGGGGACCGATGACCTGACCATTGACGATTCCGGCGACAGCGACACCAACACCACGGTCAGCGGCACGGAGGGCATATTAAGCGCCACTAGCCTCACCGGGCTCGGCATGGGGGATACCGACGAGGGCGTCAATTTCGGCGCCATCGAATTACTGGATATCGACCTCGGCGACGGGGTCGACGAGCTCACCGTAAAAGGCGTCGGTGTCACCACCGACCTGACCCTGGGCGGCGGCAACGACAAGCTCATCGTCAGCGGCACCTTCGGCAATTTCTTCGAAGACCTCAGCGTCACCGGCAAGGCCGGCGACACCGACACCCTGGCCATGAGCTTCGACCAGGCCACCAGCTTCACCCTTGGGGCCAGCACCATCACCAGTGGTGCCGCGACCGGCATCATCGAGTACAGCATCATGGCGGCCATCGAGGCCACCTTGAGCGATGCGCCGGATGTGGTCGTCATCGACGACGCCGGAGCCGGGCTGGTGATGAATGCCGGGGCCGGCGCAGACAACATTACCGTCAACGATCTCTCGGTGTCCGGTCAGATCGACCTGGGTAATGACTCGGATGCGGACTCGATCACCGTGGTCGACATCAGCGCGCCGCTGAGCATCACGGGCGCGACCACGGGCGTGGACATCCTCACCGTGGACCGTTCAACCAGCACCGAGGCGGTAGCCGCCATTCCCACCGGCAATCTGGTGGACAGCGCCTCCGGCGTGCTCAAGGGTGTCACCGGCGCGGACCTGACCTTCGATGACATAACGGTCTTCAATCTCCAGCTGGGCAGCGGCAACGACCGCTTCGTGCTCGACGCCGGCACCAACCTGACCGGCACTCGTCTCAACCTGGACGGCGGCCCCGGCAACGACCGCTTCACCGTGCTGGAGCTCTCCGACCAAACCGTCATTGGCGGTGGCGAGGGCATCGACGACCGGGTCACCGTCGACATCCCGGGCGACCCCCAAGCCGACCAGTTCGGCACTCTGAGGCTGGATATCGAGTCCCTGATCGTCGACAACACCGGTAACACGGATACCAGCAACGGCATCGCCTGGGACCTGACCAACGAGATCCTGAGCGCCGACCGCCTGGCCAGTCCCGGCACTCCGGTCGAGGTCCTGACCAGCACCGGCGCCGACGAGATCCGCATCCTGGCGGGCTCCGGCAGCGACACCCTGAACGTGGCCACCGAAACCCTGACCGACGTCGAGGGCCGGATCAATGGAGACCGCGTGGAGCTCGACTTCGGATCCGTGATCCTGGCCCCTGCGGACGCCGTCACCTACTCTCAGGCCCAGATCGTCATGGACTTCGACGGTCTGTTGGACGTCGGGGGCAGCTATGGCGAGAACGGCCTCGAGATCACCACGAACGGCGGCTTCGCCGCGCGCGGCAGCGGCGCCAACGCGGGACTGGGGACTGCCGGCAGCTCCGATACCATCACCTTGCGCATGGCCGACGGCTCCACCTTTGCACCCCAGTCCATTCAGCTCGCCTCGGACACCGCCCTGGCCAGCGCCACCTTCACCGGCACCGTGCTGGACTTCAGCTTCGGCACCGCGATCACGGTGCAGAGTACGTTCAACTTCACCGGCGACGGCACCTTCAAGACCGCCGATCTCACCGCCCTGGGCGATGCCCTGACCAGCCTCTCCTGGAGCCTGGATGGCGACGAGCACTTCGGAATCATCTCGGTGGAGCCCCAGACCCTGGTCGACTTCGATGACCTCCAGGCCAATGATGTCTCCTTCCTGGACCAAGGGTTCCGACTCGGCACGGATGGGAGCTTTGTCTCCAGCGGCAGCGGTCCGGACACGGGCCTGGGCACCGCGTCGAGTTCCGATACCGTCAGCCTGTCCATGGCGGACGGCGGCAGCTTCGCGCCGCTCAGCATCCAGCTGGCCTCCAGCGAGACGGGCACCCGGTCGGTTACCTTCACCGGAGTCACCACCGGCGGAAGCACGGCGCAGACCACGGTCAACTTCACCGGCAACAGCGGACTGCAGAGCGTCGACCTCAGCGCCCTGGGCACGGATCTCACCGGCCTCTCCTGGAGCCTGGACAGCGATGAGCACTTCGGCCAGTTCACTCTGCAACCCCGGGCGGAGCTGGGCTTCAACGGCGTCCAGGCCGGCGACATCATCGCCCTGGAGGACAACTACGCCTTGGCCACCGACGGCAGCTTCACCTTGCTGGGCAGCGGTCAGGACGCCGGGGTCGGCACCGCCGGTTCTACCGATACCGTCACTCTGACCCACCAGGACGGCAACGCCTTCGCACCGCTGGCCATCCAGCTCGCCTCCGGGAGCACCGGCACCCAGAGCGTCACCTTCAACGGCGTGCTGGCGGTCGGCGGCTCGGTCCAGCACACCCTGACCTTCGACGGTGACAGCGGACTGCAGATCGTGGATCTCAGCACCATGGGGGCATTGACCAGCCTGAGCTGGACCCTGGACAGCGACGAGCACTTCGCCAACCTGTCCCTGGCCGAGCCCAATGCCACACCGGACTTCTCCAACGCGGATACGGACAAGCGCTACTCCGAGGACGGCTTCACCATCACCTCCAGCCAGTCCTTCACCAACCACGGTTCCCTTTTGGTGGCCAGCGATTCGCTGATAACCATCGCCCGCACCGACGCCGGGGCCTTCGATCTCGGGGCCCTGGTGATCTACGACGACAGCAGCAGCGGGCTCGACCGTTCCATCGTGCTGACCGGCACTCTGGAGGCCGGCGGCACGGTAGTGGAGACGCTCGACTACCAGACCAACATGGCCATCGGCTCCACATTGCTCGCGACCACCATGAACGCCGTCACCTCGGTCAGCTTCACCCTGCCCGGCGGTGCTCCGGTGGTTCAGGCCGTGGTTCTGGATCCTTCGAGCGGGACGCTGGACACCCTGGACCTGGACGGCGCCACCGCGGCCACGGGACTGGTGAGCTACGACGAGGACCGCATGCGCCTGCAGGGCGGCGGGTTCGCGGTGGACAGCACCTATGGCTCCGGCGTCACCGCCGGCACCCCGGGCGGCACGTTTACCCTGACTGCCGTGGACGGGGGCGGCTTCGCGGTCCACGGGCTGGATCTGGCCAACACCGGCGACACCGCCCGAACCGTGGAATTCACCGCCACCACTTTGAACGGCACCCTCCTCACCAGCACCGAGCTCTCCGGGCTCAGCGTGCACGTGGCCGCCAACAGCGAGCCCACCACGGTCATCTTCACCGATCTAAATCAGGTGCTGAGCTCGCTGAGCTGGATCATGCCCGCCGATGTCCAGGTGGACAATGTCATCGCGGTCAGTCGTATCGAGTCCCTGGTGAGCTTCAGCGATCTGGGCTGGGGCGTCAACAGCTTCTCGGAGGATGGCTACAGCTTCGGCGGCAATGGCCGTTTCTATGAGTGGGATGGTCAATTGAACCCCGGCGGCACCTGGGGTGGCCAGAACATCGTCATCACCGCCGACGACGGCAACGCCTTCACCCTGGAATCCCTGGTGGTGAACGACACCCGCACCTACGGCAACCAGACCTGGCAGTTCAGCGGTACCACCGCCAATGGGGTCACGGTCACCGAGAACGTCACCGTGGTGCGTGCAGATGCGGCCCAGCGGGTGACCCTGAGCGAGATGGTGGACGTCACCTCGGTGACCATGCGCGTGTACCTGAATGACGCCTTCTATACCCGGATCGACGATCTGACCCTGACCCAGGGCATGGTGGGCAATGCCGCGGCAGCCACAGAGCCCACCGACGTCGCCACCGCCGACACCGGCGTCATGGCCCAGACCCTGACCTTCCATACCGGCAATCTGGACAATCCCGACAGCGGTGACGATGACCCCAGCCTGACCCTGGGCTCGGGCACCAGCGCCACCGAGATCAGCAGCCTCAACAACACCCCCTTCACCATCGAGCATCTGGACGCATCCGGCAACCTGGTGGCCAACCCGGTGAGCGGTGAGCTCTATCTGGTGCGCTTCACCTTCCACGGGGATCTCTTCATCCCCGACGCCAGCACCATCGAGGTCAGCGGACGCAATGCCCTCTCCATCGTGGTGGAGAACAACGCCCAGCTCGGCACCGGCCTGAGCTTCGACCTCTCCGGCGAAAACGCCACCCTCGACAACGGCGTGCTGATCCCCGGGGTCGGCCGGCTCGGCGGCGGCGATGCCGGTACCGGCGGCATCGGCAAGCCCGGCGGCGCGGGCGGCTCCGGCGGCTCTGGCGGCGACGGCGGCGCGGGCGGCCATGGCGGAGACGGCGTCGAGTCCGGCAGCAGCAACACAGCCCACCACGGCCAGTCCGGTACGCGCGGTGGCTACGGTGGCGGCAGCTCTGCATCCAGCGGAACCGATGGCACCGCCGGCACCGCCGGTGCAGACGGGTTCAACGGCGGTGACGGCGGAGCCGGCGGCACGTTGGGCACCGGCAGCAATCCCTCGTACACATCGAGCGAGTTCTTCGGCAGCGGTGGCTTCCTGGGCTATGGCACCGGCACCGGCAGCAGCGCCGACGACGGCAGCCCGGGATACGGCGGCCGGCCGATCCCACCCGACAACGCCGATGCCTATAACCCCGACAAGGGCGGGGATGGTGGCGACGGCGGCGGCGGCGAGAACAACGGCAGCGGCACCCTGATCTCCGGCGGCGGCGGCGGTGCCGGCGGTGGTGGCGGTGGCGGTGGCGGTGGCGCTGCCGGCGGTGCCGGCGGTGGTGGTGGTGGCGGTGGTGGTGGCGGCGGCGCCGACCTCGTCCAGGAAGGCATCACTGGCGGCTGGAACATCCGCGCCGACGATGGCAACGGCGGCGGCGGCGGCGGCGGCGGCGGCGGTGCCGGCGACGGCGGCCAAGGCGGCGAAGGCGGCGACGGCGGTGGTGGCGGCAGCGGCGGAGGGGCCTTCGAGATCTTGGTGCTCGGGCGTCTGTATGTCGGCGAAACCAGCAGCTTCGACGCCACCGGCGGCGATGCGGCCGTGGGTCAAGGCGGCATCGGTGGTACGCGCGGCGAGGGTGGAGGAACCGGCGGCGCGGTGGGCTCTCTAGGGATTGGCGGCAAGATGCGCGACGGTGTTGTCACAGACAGCTCCGGCGGTAGCAGCGGAGTTGCCGGGGGGATCGGCACCAGCGTCGG
>JAAETH010000295.1 GCA_024228575.1 Actinomycetes bacterium | reverse complement strand
GCGGTGGTGCGGATCGCACTCGATGTGTCTTTCCCGCCACTCTCAATGGCCGAATCGGCTTTCCGGTGAGTGTCCCACCCCCTCAGTAAGGTTTCGCATACGCGAAACAACACCGAACAGCAGGGCAAAAGGGGAAGACAATATGACGGTGGTGACCCTCGAACAGTTCGAGACCGAACGCAACAGAGCAACCGATCTGGTGATGACGGCGAGACGGTTCACCCAGACCCACTACGAGTTGGTCGTGGCCTGCGTCGAGTTCGCCGACGGACCGATATGGGTAGCCGACGGCGCGCCGTCAGCTGCGCATTGGCTTGCCGATCGAACCGATCACTGCGCCAACACTCTGCGCGAATGGATCCGTATCGGTCGCGCTCTGCGTGCTCTTCGCGCCACCGCGGAAGCGTTCAAAACAGGCGACCTGTCGTTCTCCAAGGTGCGGGCCCTCACACGTTTCGCAACCCCAAACAACGACACCGAACTGCTCGAACTCGCAGCCAAAGTACCCGCCTCCGACATCGGCACCGCCCTCGCAGCCTGGTCGATACGCAACGAAGACGACGATGTCATCGAAGCCCGCCAGAAACGCCAGAGGCACGTCACCACCCGAACCGATCCAGACGGCACCATCTGCGGATCGTTTCGGCTGCCACCCCTCGCCGGCGCCAAACTGATCACAGCGCTCAACACCACCATGATGCGCACTCCAGCGAACCGCGGCGCCGACGGATTCTGGCCAACAGTCGCCCAACAACGCGCTGACGCTCTCGGCGATGTCATCGAGGCCGGTGGCGGCCGGTACCTGTACGAAATCGTCATACACGTGACCGGCGATGGCTGCCATCTCGACGATGGAACACCACTCACCCAAAACACCGTCGCCAGACTCATCCCCCACGCGTTCATCAGAGCCCTCATCCACGACAGCAAACGCCGCCCAATAGATGCCACCAACCGGCGCCGTCACCCAACCCCACGACAGAAACGACTCGTCAACACCCGCGACACCGCCTGCATCGACTGCGGACGACGCGACCTGCTCAACTACGACCACGTCCCAGCCCACGAAATCACCGGCCACACACTCACCACACAACTCGAACTCCGCTGCTCCCCCTGCCACACGAGACGCCACAACCTCGACTAGGAAGCGTTCAACTGCCCCTTTCGCTTGCTTCGAGACCGTCGAACGCGCCCCGAACTGCCGCACTCGGTTGTCCGTCGCCGCGAAATATCCGGCGCCGCCGTTGGGCTTGATGCCGAGTGGTCGTTATCGCCTCGATATCGAGATTCTGCGCTCCCGATATGTGCGGGTCTCGTTCGCTGGCCGGCGATCGCAATGCCGGATTGCTGGCTGGGGTGCCGAAATCCTGGGGGTGTCGTTGTCGCGCTGGTGGATGTCGGGCCGGGGTATCCGGCAACGGCAGGGAGGGTGCCGGTCGACGCGGCGGTCTGTGACGGCTCTTCCAAGCGGTCGGCTGGGGACCGCGGTGTGATGTCGGTGAGGTTGGAGTTCTATGACGAGATCGTGCGGGAGACGTTCGGGTCTCGGGTTGGGTATGTGTTCACCACAGCTGGTCACAGGTTCGCGTTGGCACTCGAGTGTGTTTCCGATGCGGTGGCTCCTGTCGATGCCGCGCAGGCCGGAGCTGTGGCGACACCGTTCCTCTAGCCAATTGCGTCATGACCGAGTAGCTGTGAGCCGCAGCGTCAGGGCCTGACCGCGTGTGCGTTCCGCGCGATCTCGGTCATGTGTCGCATATCGGTGCCGCAACACCCGCCAACCACACCGATATGGGGGAACCGGGCACGTATCCCGCCGATGAGCTCGCCCAGCTCCACCGGGTCACCTTCGTCGAGTACCTCGGAGTTGTCGAGCTCTTCGTGACTACACCGCGATGCGTTGGCGATCACGCCACGAAGGCGATGGATCCATGGCGCATCCTCGAGCACATTGTCGAAGTGGTCGGGGTGCGCGCAGTTGATCAGGTAGTAGGCCACGACATTGTCGGTGGCGGTGTCGACGAACCCGATGGCTTCCTCGAGCGAATGCCCACTCGGGAGTCTGCCGTCGGTCTCGACGGTGAAGCCCACCACCGCCGGCAGCGACGCATCGCGGGCGGCGAGGGCGATTCCTGCTGCCTCGTCGGGATAAGCGAGGGTGTAGGCGCCGATCATGTCAAGGCCGGTGTCGGCCACTGAGCTGATCTGCTCGGTGTGGTATCCCTCCGCCTGGGCCACCGACATGTAGGACTCGGGGTTGTAGGCGTCGTGTCGGGGTCCGACCGAGCAGCTCAACACGATTTCGACGTCGGCGTTGTCGTCTCGCACCTCGCGAATCAGGTCCATGCCGGCCCGATTCAGTTGGTGAAGCCGCTCTGCGTCGTAGCCGAGTGCTGCGCCCCGGTCCCGGTTCGCGACCCATGTCGGGCTCTCGAGGACAACTCCCGCGCCGACTTCGCGGGCCAAGTCAACTAGATCAGAGCAGTAGCCGCGGAGAGTTCCGCGACCGTCTACCGTCTCGAGCAGGGGGTACGAGGCGAACCCGGGCAGGTCGACACCCCGATTGAAGATGAGATCGGTTTCCATGCCGAAATACCCGAGGAATACGCTCCCATCGAGCTGGGGCAGACGGGCCTGGTACATCGACACTGCTCGGACCTCCTTCGGATCCGAAGGACAGTACTTCGTGCCTCCCGCCGTGTCATCGGGAGCACCTACTCGGTATCGCCGCACGGAATAGCCACAACGACGCCGCAAATCCACCCGACGTGACGCGAGTTGCACGGCTGATCGCTCGATCAGCGCTTCCTGCCCACTCAATAGTCACGAGTCGGATCGCCAGCGTTCGCGCCGCGAATGCGGCGAACTCGAGCCTCTTCTCAAGTCTGGAGGCGCTTGGTAGCCACGAGTTCGGAGGGCGGTCGCCACAGCTGTCGATCGGCGCCGCGAGACCGTGCCGTCCCGCAGTGGGTGAGCGGTGGTCCGTAGACGAGACCTACGTCATGGTCAACGGTATCTGACGCCACGTGTACGGTGCCGTCGATCAGCGCGAACGGGTCATCGACGCATAAGTCGCAAGACGGCGCAACGGAGCCGGTCGTACGTTGCACAACCAACCGGCTGCGGAGTACGGTGCGCCGCATGTTTGGGGGCGCACCAACAGGCGTTGCGGCGTACCCGAACGTCAATGCGCTGGTGCGCCGCGATGGGTGGGGCTCGGTGTCCAGCCGATTTGAGACCGCCCTCGCCGCGGCGCTGGTCGGGATTGAGGAATCCATCGAGCCCGCCCGAGCCGGAGGCTGATCCATGCGGACCCAACCCAACATCGTCCTGATCAACTGTGACGACCTCGGCTACGGCGACCTCGGTTGCTACGGCTCGACCGCTCACGACACGCCGGCGCTCGATCGCATGGCCGCCGAGGGCGTACGACTGACCGACTTCTACATGGCGTCGCCGGTGTGCTCACCGTCCCGCGGCGCCATGCTCACCGGCTGCTACCCCGCCCGGATCGGTTTCGACAGCTTCGACGGGCTCCATGTGTTGTTCCCGGGAATGGGGGTTGGCCTCAACCCCTCCGAAGTCACCATTGCCCAGTTGCTGAGCGACGCGGGTTATGCGACCGCGATGGTCGGCAAGTGGCACTGCGGCGACCAGCCCGAGTTCCTGCCGACCCGTCACGGTTTCGACCAATGGCTCGGACTTCCCTACAGCAACGACATGGGCCGCCAGACCGGCACGCTCGTGCTGACCGAAGAAGAGCGCGCCGACCTGGAAGAGCAGCTGGGCATCACGCTGCCTTCGCTCGACTACCCACCGCTGCCGCTCATGCTCGACGAGGCCGTGGTCGAGGCCCAACCCGATCAGGCCACGCTGACCTCTCGGTACCTGCAGGAGTCGATCCGGTTCATGCGAGAGAACCGCGACCAGCCATTCTTCCTGTACTTCGCCCACATGTACGTGCATCTCCCGATCTACGTGCAGGAGCATTTCGCAGCGGCCTCGCGCAACGGCCCGTACGGGGCAGCGGTGGCGTGCATCGACTGGGCGGCCGACGTCATCTTGCACGAGCTCGCATCAATCGGCCTCGACGACGACACGATCGTGATCTTCACCAGCGACAACGGTGCGCTCGCCCGACCGGGCGAAGGTTCCAACGCACCCCTGCGGGCCAACAAGGGCACCACCTGGGAAGGTGGGCAACGGGTGCCATGCATCGTGCGGGCACCCGGCCGTCTCCCTTCCGGGGCCGTCAGTTCCGAGATGACCACCGCGATGGACCTCTATCCGACCATTGCCGCTTGGGCCGGCGCCTTGTTGCCGGACGATCGGACGATCGATGGTCGTGACATCGGCGACGTGCTCGGCGGATCTTCTGGGTCGCCCCACGAGGCCTTCTACTACTACTCCGGGTCGAACCTCGAGGCCGTGCGATCCGGTCCGTGGAAGCTGCACGTGTACAAGACCCCCGGCCTCCGTGGCGGCGAAGGACCGATCGAAGCGTTGTACGACCTGACGAACGACATTGGTGAGACGACCGATGTCGCCGTCGACCACCCCGACATCGTCGCCCGACTCCACGGGCTCCTCGACTTGGCCCGCCACGACCTCGGCGACGGGGTCGAAGGCGTCGAGGGGTCTGGCCGGCGGCTGCTCGGTCGGGTCGACGACCCGGTGCCGCTCGCCACGTTCGATCCTGACCACCCGTACTACATGGCCGAGTACGACCTGGCCGACCGAGGATGAGCTAGCGCAGAGACGGCTTCTCCCCGGCAGCCTCGCCACACCCGGTTGGTGTTTCCACAGCAGCGGTTCAGTACACGATGTCGAGTGAGTAGCCCGAGGGTTTGGTCGAGACGAGCTTGTGTGGTCTCGTCGAGGTGGCCAACCGGTTCGTCGTCGAGCTCGGCGACGGTGCATCGAGAACTGCGGGCGACGACGCCCCCTGCACACCAGATGCCCATCGACTCGTCAACATCGGGTACGAGGCGGGGAAAGTCGTGAGTGACGTCTTCTCCTGTGGGTCTCCCCAAACGGACATACGACCCTGGGTGCTCGCGTGTTTGCGCGTCAGGCTGTGACCTGAAGCCTCAACGGGGTCATAGCAAGGAGCGCAGATGGATGCCAGGCAGAGAGTCGGTGGTATTGCTGCGCTCATCGAGGCCGCGACGTCCATCGTTGGCATCGCCATGTTCGTGACTCTCCTGGCGGACTACACCACGGGAGATCCGACACCATCGGAATCGGTAGCGTTCTTGGTGGACAACCAGGCGGCCCTCCGTGTCTGGAACATCGTGATCTTCATCGTGTTCGGCATCTTTTTGGTCCCCGTGGTGCTCGCACTGCATGAGCGGCTGAGAGCTGGCGCCCCGGCGCTGGCCCAGGCGGCCACAGCGTTCGGCCTCGTCTGGGTGGCGGCAACGAGATCGCCGGTGGCGTGTGGATTCTGCTCGTCAGCTTGGCCGCACTCCGAACCGCAGCACTGCCCAAAGTGCTGAACTACATCGGCGCCTTCAGCGGAGTCGCAGGCCTGATCACCGTCGTGCTACCGCTCGAACCGGTTGGCGCGATCTTCGGGATCGGACTCATCGTGTGGTTCACCTGGCTCGGCACCGTTCTGTTGAGCGACTCGCAACCGAAGCCGACACGAGCGCTCTGACGTGATCGCTCGATCGAACACCGGCGTGCACGGAGCGTCGGGATGAGGCCCACCGATACGACTGGGGTGTCCCCGCAGTCGTGATCCAGACAGAAGTGGAGACACACATGCAATCGAGCACCACAACAGCACGGCTGACAGGAGTGCTGTTCATCGTCGCCACGGGAGCTGCCATCGTTGGCGATCGTCTCGTGCGACCGATCCGCGATGACTCCGACTATCTCACGACCTTCGCGTCACATGAGACGCGTGTGATCGTATCGGTCGTCTCCGAGCTGATCCTGGCCGGGGCAGTGATAGGCATTGCCGCCCTGCTCTTCCCCTACCTGAAGCGGCAGCACGAAGGTCTAGCGGTCGGCTACGTCGGGGCCCGCATCGTCGAGGGTGTCGTGATCATCCTCGGCGGTATCAGCTCGTTGCTCCTGCTGACGTTGAGCCGAGACTTCCTCGCCGAAGGCTCATCACAGGCAGCGACGTTTGAGCCCTCCGGTGTGCTGCTGCAGGAAGCGCGCGAGTGGACCGACACCCTGGGCACAGCGACCGTGTTCGGCTTCAGCGCCCTGATCCTCTACGGCCTCATGTACCGATCCGAACTCGTTCCTCGGTGGCTCTCAGGGTGGGGATTCATTGGCGCGGTACTGATCGTGATAGCCGGAATTCGCGGACTGTACGGCTACAGCCCGAGCTCAACGCTCTCGGTTGTCCTCACTCTTCCGATCGGCGTGCAGGAGATGGTCCTGGCTGGATGGCTCATCGTCAAAGGTTTCACCAACCAGGTGTCTGGCGCCGGCGAACGAGTCGCCTCCCGATCGTCGATGATCGAAGGCGGACACGAGAAGCCTTGACCGAATCCACGGGTCGGCTACGGCTACCACGGGTTGCCGTGTCGGGCTCGATGACCCGCCACTCCACGTTCGTCCAGGTCAGCGCAACGGTGATGGCACGTTGCGACAAGCGCTGGACGGCGGCCCGCTGGTTCAATCGGGCGCTACTTTGGTGCGGGAGGTTGTCATGATGAGAGCTCGCTACACCAAAGCAGTTGGGTTCGAAACCGCTCTGGAGTTCGTCGCTGAACCCGACCACGTTCGGATGCAGGGCACCATTTCGGGATCCAACGCTCTCTTCATGGCCGGTGCGACGACCGCGCTTCGGTACGCGATGTCGAGTTTTCGGTCCATGGAGGGACAGGCGCCCTCGACCCTCCGGGTTCCGAGCCGTTCTGGGTGGCAACGGCTACCGGCACTGGACTGCAGACGTTGGATTGGACGATCGAGTCCGGGGATTGGACCATGATCATCATGAACGCCGATGCCTCGAGCCCGGTGACGGCAGAGCCGGCGTTTGGGGCTGCGCCCTCCGATGTCATCACGATCGCCTGGATCACGCTGTGGATCGGGATCGCTGCCTTGATCGGTGGCGGGTTGCTGCTCCACTTCGGATTTCGCGACCAGGGGGTGAGGACGGTGGGCAACCTCCCCGGTCCTCGCTCCTAGCGAGTTTGCCGTGGTTCGGATGGTTGAGGCGATTTGGTTCAGGTTGCGCGCGGCGAGGGTGTCCTTGTTGGCGGCCGGATTGAGCTACTACGTGATGGCCAGCCTGTTGCCATTGCTGGTCTTGGGTTCGGGCGTGTTGGGCCTTATCAGTCGCCGCGACAGTGATGTGGCGCCCCGGATTGTCGAGTGGCTGGGTGTCGAGGGCCACGCCGCCGTCCTGGTGGAGGACTCCATCGCCCACGCCGAGCGTGCTCACGTGGCGTCGTCGCTCGTCGGCATCGCCGGTTTGGTGTGGGCGGCGCTGGCTGTGACCGGTGCGCTGCGTCGTGCGGTGGACGCGGTGTGGGGTGTTGCTGATGTCGGGTGGACGGCTCGTCTTCGTAGCATCCCGTGGGCGATCGTCACTGCGGTGCTGATCGCCGGGTCGTTGTCTGCGAGTGGGTTTGCCACGTCCGTTGAAGGTGTCGGCGGTGTGCTGGCCGGCGGTGTCGGCGTGCTGTCCACGGCGGTGATGGCCGGTTGGTTCTTGTCTCGCCTGGGCAGCTGCGAGCCGGATCGACGGGCACTTCTGATAGCGACGCTCTTCTTGACGATCGGTCTGGAGGTTGTGAAGAACAGCGCCGTGTTCGTGGTGCCGCGCCTGGTCAGCCGTGCATCCGCCCTCTACGGCGGTTTGGGCGCTGGGGTGACCGCTCTGGTCGGTGTGCTCGTCGGGTCGTGGCTGCTCCTGATAGCAACCGCTATCGCTGCGGAGCTTTCACTCACCAGACCGACGCTGGAGCATGCCGATGGATCTGAAGACCTGCCTGTCTGAGGGCCGCCACGAGCTGTGCACAACCGTTGGTCGGCGCGGTCAACTCAATTGGATGGGCTCGCCTGCACGGTCTGCTCGTGGATCTCGGTGGTCAACGCGGCGATCCTCTCGATCATCTCTGCAGATCGGAGGTTTGTGTCGTAGTCGTGTGTCGCGAGCTCGGCTGAGACCTGGTCGGATCGTCTCGCGGCGATCAGGAGAATGGCTCCTTGCATTGCCGCCAGACACGACAGGACCAGATTCAGCAAGATGAATGGATAGGGGTCGAACCCGACATCGCGGTTGCCGATCATCCAGCCCGCGAGAAAGATGATCGACCCGAGGACGAACCCCCATGAACCCATACCATTGCGCATCTTGTCCGCCGCTCGCTCCCCGAGCGTCAGCTGCTCCTCGGACCGAACGGCGGGATGGCGCTTCCAGAGCCTGCTCGGCCGTGTTGCATGGAGCCGACGAAAACTCGACATGGGTCCTCCTCGAGACGCTGAGGGGCCAACCCTAGGGTGAGTTGGTTCCGGTGGCCGACGAGCATCTGATCGGTATCGCCTTGCACACTTGCTCCGGGTATTGACAATCCACACAGGTTTAAATACATTGGAGACTAGAAAAAAGAAGTGAGCCGGTGATCGAGTCGGTCATCACGGTGCGCACCGGTAGTCGAATGCCTGCCCGAACCAACAGGAGTCCATGACGATGGAACTCTCCGATGAAATGCAGCGACAGGCCAGGGCGCTGGCAGATCCCCGCCGTTTCGGCTTGTTTCGATACCTCACCACCGCAGTCGAACCAGCCGGTGTTGCCGAATTGACCGAACATCTCGGCGTGACCCACAACGCCGTTCGCCAGCACCTTGCAGTGTTGCTGGAAGCAGGGCTCATCGTCGAGGCAGACGAGCGCAATCCGGTGCGGGGCCGTCCCCGCAAGCTGTACACGATGCGTGACGACGCGCTCGGTGCGTTCGGCTCGGTGTCGGGATCCTATGAACGCCTCGCCGAGCTGCTCCTCGATATCGCATCCAGCACAGACGACCCCTATGACGTCGGATTCTGCGCCGAATCCTCTGGGGCGACCGCCGGCACAGACGATCTTGTCGAAGTGATGGATCGACTTGTCCGCCAACTCGCCAGCGGCGGATTCCAACCCGTCCAGACACTGCCCGGTGTCACCACCCTGGGCAACTGCCCGTTCGCTTCGGTCGCCTCCCGGGACCCGGCCATCGTCTGTGAGCTGCACCGTGGCCTCATCGACGGCTTCCTCGCGACACAAAGCCCGGGGCTCACCGCCGATCTGCACGCCACCGATCCCCGCGCAGGGGGATGCACGATCAAGGTCCGGACCCGGACCGAGGACGGAGACTCGATCCCGGTCCTCATTTCAAACTGACCCGTACCAAAGGAGACACTTCATGCCCTCGACCGATCCCTCCACCACACTGGCCGACCTCGTCACCGCTCAACCGGCGTTGGCTGCAGATCTCGACCGCCTCGGACTCGACTTCTGCTGTGGCGGCCAACGGCCGCTCGCCGACGCGGTCGCCGACGCCGGCCTGGACCTCGAGAAGGTGATCGCCATGATCGAAGCAACGCCGGAGGCACCGTCCGATCCGGGTTGGGAGGGAATGGATGGGTTGGTGGACCACCTGGAGACCACCCACCACGCCTACCTCAGCGATGCGCTACCCCGGCTCACCGCTCTCGCCGACAAGGTCGCTGGTGTCCACGGCACCAATCACCCCGAACTCACCCGAGTGGCCACACTCACCGCAGAGATCAGATCGGAACTGGAACCACACCTCATCGAGGAGGAGAGCGTCCTGTTCCCCATGATCCGCGAATTGGCCACGGCGGCAGAGTCCCCCTCGTTTCCCTACGACGCGCTCAGCAACTCGATCGGCGGCATGCTCACCGAACACGACGCCGCAGGAGCGCTCCTCGCCGAGCTTCGAGCCACTACTGGCGGCTACGCCGTGCCCTCCGACGGCTGCGCCAGCTACACCCTGCTCTACCAAGGTCTCGCCGAGCTCGAGGCCGACACACACGTGCATATCCACAAGGAGAACAACCAGCTCTTCCCGCTTGTGCTCGAAGCCGAACCGGGTCTGGTCGGGTGAGATCGGAAACTTCACGCCGGCACAAGGCAAGGGCAACCACCTCGTCGTCATGTGGCGACCTGCGCGCGGCGGTCGACTCGTGATTCCACAGACGTCGCAGGTGCGGCCGGACACGGCCGAAGCGGTTCTCGATACCACGGTGGGCGACCTCCTTCGCAGAGCGGCAGAGAACGCCCCCGACCAGATCGGTTTGGTTTCACGAGGGCTCGAGCCCGGATCGCGCCGCGAGTGGACGTTCGCCCAGATGTACGAAACCTCCGAGCGGATGGCCAGAGCCTTGCTCGGGCGATTCGACCCGGGAGATCGAGTAGCTGTCTCGGCTCCGAACCTTCCGGAGTGGAACTTGCTCCAGTTCGCGATGGGGATGGCCGGCCTCGTGCTAGTCCCGCTGAACCCGGCGTATCGCAAGAAGGAGATCACCTACGCCCTCCACCAATCGGGTGCAGCCGGAGTCTTCTTCGTCCCCGGCCTCGGTGAGAACCCCACCACCCAGTGGATCGAGGCCGCGCAACAAGAGCTTCCAAGCCTCCGCACCGCGATCGTCTGGGATGACATAGAGGAGTTCTCTCGTACGGGTTCACCCCAACAGGTCCTGCCCCGCGTGCTGCCAAACGACCCGGCGCAGATCCAGTACACCTCCGGCACCACCGGTGCCCCCAAAGGAGCGGTACTGCATCACCGTGGCCTCACCAACAACGGCAGGTTTGTGGTCGAGAGGCTCGGCGCCGGGCCGGGCGAGAGCTACCTCAACCCTGCTCCTCTCTTTCATGTCGCAGGATGTGTGGTGGGGGCACTCGGTTCTGTGGCTTGTCAGGCGACGCTCGTGCAGCCCGAGCTGTTCCATCCAGGCCTGATTCTCGAACTGTTCGAGTCTGAGCGGGTGGTGGCTATGGGAGGTGTCCCGACGATGCTCATCGCTCTTATGGAGCACCCTGATTTCCAGCACAGGGATCTCTCGTCGCTGCGCACCGTTGGCATTGGGGGTTCGACCGTGCCGGCCGATCTTGTGCGCAGCATCGAGTCGGCGCTGGGAATCGAGTTCATTGTTCTCTTCGGCCAGACCGAGGGGTCGTGCACCATTCTCGGCACCCGATCCGGCGACTCTCCAGACGACAAGGCGGAGACGATCGGGCTTCCGCTGCCCCAGACAGGCGTGAAGATCATCGATCCCGAATCCGGCCTGGTCTGTGAGATCGGGAGAACCGGTGAGATCTGTGCACGCGGCTACGGCGTGATGGCGGGGTACCACAACAATCCCGAGGCGACCGCGGCCGCGATCGACGATGACGGATGGCTACACACCGGCGATCTCGGATCGATGGACGAGCGGGGCTACTGTCGGATCCTCGGCCGGCTGAAGGACATGATCATCAGCGGGGGCGAGAACATCTATCCCCGTGAGATAGAAGATGTGATCTTCGCTCACCCGGCGGTGGGTGAGGTCGCTGTCGTCGGCGTGCCGGACCCCAAGTGGGGTGAACGCGTTGTTGCCTTTGTTCGGCTCGCACCGGGCGGTGAGGTGGACGATGACGAATTGCGCCAGCTTGTGCGCAGCACTCTGGCACCGCACAAGTGTCCGCGCGATTGGCGGTTCATCGATGAGATGCCGCTGACCGCCTCGGGCAAGATCCAGAAGTTCGAGCTGCAGAGGCAGTACGTCGATCGAGGTGAGGTCGGCTGACGGAGATGCTCACGGGCAAGGCGGAGGCTGGTCAGCGGCAGCGCGTGCCCAACAACCGTCAGGCCGAGTCAGCCATCTTCTGATGCCTGGCTGCTACCGCCGACCAGGGCCGGAAGCGCAACCATGGTCGCCAACCAGCTGAGCACGATGATCGTTGCCAGGAACAGGCCGACGATGACATACGGGGTCAGTGACGAGAACAGGAGTGGCAGGAACCCGACCGCGATGACCGCGGCGTTGCGGGTGAGGGCTCTGGCAGGTTCCTCCGCGAAAGCTTCGGTCGCGGCTGCGCTGCTGCCGAGGTCCGATTGGAGCTCGCGGAATCGTTCGACGAAGTGGATGGCGAAGTCGACACCGATGCCGAGGACGAGTGTGGAGAGCACGGCAATCGGCATGTCGTAGTCCTTGCCGATGAGCCCGATCGCACCGTAGACGACCAGGATCGTCCACAACACGGGGGAGATGCCGATGACCGCCCAACGCACCGATCGGAACAGCGCGACGAGCAACAGGAACACGATGCCGAGCGTGATGATGAAGCCGACGAGCATCCCCGAGACCATCTTGTCCTGCCAGACGAGGTTGAGATAACTCTCACCGCCCCAGTCGGATGTCACCCCAGCTGGAAGGGGCGCGAGCGACAACTGCTCTTCGGTGAGGTCGAGAACGGACTGCATCGCTTGGTTGTCGCCGCTGCGCAGCTGGAGGCGGATGTTGGCCCTTGTGCCGTCATCGGTGATCAGGGTGGACGTGAGCAGCGATGCCTCACGAGCTCCGTCGAGGACCCCGATCGCCTCAGAGCCTTCGGTTCCGCCGAGGAGATCGACGTATGACGCGGAAGTGCCGACGATGGCGTCGTCGTCAAAGGCTGCCTGAAGCTGTTCGATGGAGTTGATGGTGGAGGGGTCGGTCAAGAGGCTCGGATCGTCGGTGGTGAGGACGAGGCTTGCGCCGAACGTGCCAGGCAGCTCGCCGTTCAGGCGTTCTGTGGCGACGCGAACCTCGTGGTCCGAGCGGAACCACCTGACCGGGTTGTCGTTCACCTCGATCTGGGCGACCCCGGGCACGGCCACAGCTGCGAGGACCGCTGCACCGACCAGGACCAGCACTCGATGGCGGGTGGCGCCGAGCGGGAGCCGTCTCACGACACCGGCGAACCAGCTGTCGCCCGGTGCTCTGTCGCCGACCGCACGTTCGATCGACTCCTCCTTCACCAACATGAGAACCGCGGGAAGTATCGTCATCGTTCCGAGCCAGGCGATGGCCACGCCGATCGCGACGAAGATACCGAACACCCGAACCGGCGGGATGGGTGTCAGGGCGAGCGCGAGGAATCCGACGACGGTCGTGATCGTGGTGAAGGTGATCGGCCCGGCCAGCTCGTCGTAGACCGTTCGCAGAGCGCTGGTTCGGTCGCGCATTCGGCCGTAGCGATCGAAGAACTCGCTGATGACGTGGATCGAGTCGAGGATGGCGATCGGCATCAAGAAGATCGGGATCATCGAACTCATGATGTGGAGTGTGTTGCCCGTACCGATCAAGAGCCCCATCGCCCATACCACCGAGAGCATTGCGAGCAACATCGCGGGGCCGACGAGGACGAAGCGCCGGAAGAACAGCAGCATCAGGGCAAAGATCGCCAGCCCGGCGAGGGGAGCGAACAAGCCCATCTGTACGAACATCTGGGTGCCGAAGGCTTCCTGCGCCAGCGGAAGACCGGCTATGTGGCGTTCGAAACCAGCAAGTTCGGGGGTGTCGTCGAGGATGTCGTTTGCAGCGTCGCGGACCGTTTGTGCATCGGACTTGTCGTCCAGTGGCACGAAGAACGCGAGTGTGTCGCCGTCATCTGACAACACGTTGCCGCCGAGGAGGGGGTCGAGGGCAATGTGTTCTGCCAGGGCGTCGGCATCTGCGTCGCTGGAGGGTGGTTCGCCGGTAGCGGCGGTGCGCACCGAGATGAGGGTTGTCTCGTCGACTCCGTCGACCTCGCTGAGGCGGTCGTGGAATGTGATCGCGGCACCAAATCGGTCGGCCGTCACCATGTCCTCATCGGCGAAGACCCCGACGACGATCATGTCGCCGGTGCCGAACTGGTCGCGGATCTCCGCGTTCAAGACCCTCACCTCGTCATCGGCGGGAAGCATGTTTTCGGGGTCCGTGTCGACCTTGAGGCGAATGAACATGACGGCGAAGACGGCGGTGAGCACCAATGCGATCACCACGACACGTTTCGCATGTCGCATCGACATCTCGACGAGGGCAACCGAGACCCGTGCCACCAGACCATTCGGCAGGTGATGGTGTTGCGGGCCATGTGCCGAAGGGGGGAGGTCCCCTTGAATCGGAAGATCGTTCTGAGTCACGGTCAGCAAAGCTACCGGTCTCGCGTCGGCAGCGATCCAGATGCCGAGACAGGCGCGCAGCAGACAATCCCTTCCCGTGACCTCCGGCCCTGGGCGACCTGCCGGCGCTGGGGCACGATATTTGGGCGGGCATCGAGGAGGGCAACATGGTCGGTCGGGTCACAGATCGAATCCGGTCCCGATATCGCGCGGGCCGATCTCCCGGCGTCGGCGTTCTGGCTGCCCTCGAGGGTGCGGGCCTGATCGTCTGGCACCTGATCACCACTCCGTTCATCGGGAGAAGGCGGCTGCGGTGGGGCACGGTGGGCACGGAGGAAATGGACCCGTTGTCGGGCGACGAGTGCGTGCCCGAACCGAAATGGTCGTACACCCTGGGAATCGACGTTAATGCACCGCCCGAGGTGGTGTGGCCTTGGATCGCCCAGATCGGACAGGGCCGCGGCGGTTTCTACACCTACCAGTCACTCGAGAACTTGGTCGGGTGCAAGATCACCAACACCGTTGAGATCCTGCCCGAGCATCAACATCCAACGGTTGGCGAGGACATCTACCTGCACCCGACGGCACCCCCGCTGCGAGTAGAGGTCGTGGAACCCCCGAATGCTCTCGTGCTGTTCGGCGCACCCGAAGAAACCGGTTCCGGAGAGAACTGGGGAATGTCGACCTGGCAGTTCGTCGTCAACCCTGGCTCCGATGGCGCCAGCCGGCTGCTGACCAGGGGACGTTACGACTACAGCCCGGATTGGAAGAGCCGCCTGACCTTTGGGCGCTTCCCGCTCGAAGTGATCAGTTTTGTGATGAGCCGGAAGATGATGCTCGAGATGAAGAGACTCGCCGAGCTGATGGAGCACTCTGGCAGTCAGCCAGGAACCTCCTAGCCAACCTCGTTGCCGGTGGGGTAGAAAGTCAGGGCCGGCACGGTCGTGCTGCTGGCGTGCCCTGACCCGATTCCCCCCGAGGTAGATAGAGATGCGGTTGTTCAACGCCTATGGCCGGTTTGTCACCAGCAAGTCCTGGGTGGCGATCGGCGTGATCGTGGCGATCACGGCACTCGCAGTCGTGGGTTTCAGCCTCACCGAGGACAAGGATCCCGACGCGTTCTTGCCCGACGGAAGCGAGCTGGTTGTGGCCCAGCAGGCACTCGATGAGAGCTTCCCCGGCTCGGCTGGGCTCGAAGGCATGCAGATCATCTTTCGCGGTGACGTTCTGACGCCGGAAGGGTTGGCGACAGTTCGCGAGGTCACCGAGTCCGCGGCGAGCGATACAGAGCTGGGCCGGTTCGTCGACCGGTCCGCAAGGATGAGTTCGCCGGGTCATCTGTTCGCGGCGCTGACCGGCGATCCAACCGTCGACCTGAGGAGTCTCGACCAGGCGCAGATCGATGCAACACTTGAAGCAGCTTCCTCCGACGAGGCAGCCGCCGAGATTCTGGCTGCCCTGGAGTCGACCATCGCACGCGACGACACCGGCGTCGTCGTGGGGGGAGTCGGCGTCTTCACCGTCAACTCCAACGGTGATGCCGATGGCCTCGAGGCGGCACAGCTCGGCTTCGAGGACCAGGTAGACGATCTGGACCTCGGCGAGCTCGACGCCAGGACCTTCTCGAAGGCAAAGACGTCCAAAGACTCCGACGATGCCGCAACATCGTCGACCCTCTTGTTGATGCTGGTCGCACTCGGCGTGATCGCGTTGTTGCTGGTGTTGTTCTACCGAACGGGCTCTGATGTGGCGTTGTCCATGGGTGGGCTGGTCCTCACGATCGTCTGGGCGCTCGGCTTCCAGGGACTGCTCGGGCCTGGAGGACTGGGATTGATCGGAGCGCCGAGCGATCTGGGAACGATGGTGCCGGTCATGATGGTCGGCCTCTGTGTCGACTACGGCATCCAGGGTGTATCGCGCTATCGGGAGATGCTCGCTACCGGCTCCGACCCACAGGAGGCGATGTCGGAAGCGGTGGCAGCGTTGATCTTGCCGCTCGGACTCGCCGGCGGAACCACGATCATCTCGTTTCTCACCAACCTGTTCGGCGACATCCCCGGCCTGGCCGACTTCGGCGTCGTCGCTGCGGCCGGCGTCGGCTCGGGTTTGTTCATCTTCTTGACCTTCAACCCCGCAGTGAAGTCGATCCTCGACGGGCGGCGGTCAACCGCCGGGCGCCCAATCGCCAAACAGCTGATCGGTGATGCGATTCCCGGAGCGGGCGCCCTCATCGAGCGCCTCGGAGTCGCCGCCGTCCGCCGGCCGGGTGCGATCCTCATCGGGTTCGGGATTGTGACGGTGATTCTCGGAGGTTTCGCTGCCAATCTCGAGTCGAGCTTCAGCAGCTCCGACTTCGTCCCGAAGGGCTCCGAGAGCAGCGAGGACCTCGAGTTCTTGACCGACGGCCTGGGAGGCAAGACCGAACCGGTGACCGTCGTGATCGAGGGTGACCTCAGCGACGACCGCACGATCCGCAACCTGATCGAGTTCGAACAAGCACTCAATGACCCGATCCGGCGCCCCGAAGCCGTGGTCGGTGAGGTGACCGAATCTCTCGGGGTTCTGGGCGAATCGCTGAGCGAGGAGGGACGAGTCGCACTCGACGCCCTGTTCGCCAACAACGACAGCCCACTCTTCGTGCCCGCCGAGGACATCGAAGCCGCTATGGCGATCATCGAGGCCGACGACCCCGCACGATTTGTTCAGCTCGTCTCCCACGGCGACGCAGACCGTCCCGACAGAACCCTTCTGAAGTTCAACGCCCTCACCGGCGATGCCGACAAGACCCGCGAACTCGTCGAGGGTCTCGACCAACTCTGGTTTGGTGATC
>JAAETH010000294.1 GCA_024228575.1 Actinomycetes bacterium | reverse complement strand
GGTAGATCTCCCAGTCGGCTATGACCGAGCCCCCTATTGCGACCTGGGACAGTCGCTGGAGAACAGCCTCAGCCAGGACCGTGTTGTGGTATGGGCCCGCGCCAAGATTCGTTGCAAAGTCGATCCGCTTCTCCACCGAGTAGACAATCTCCCCTTCGGTCGAGATGAGCAGGAGATCAACGCCACCGAGCGTGGTCATGAGCTCTGACAGGAACTGGTGGTGTTCTGCGTGCACGGTGCTGTAGCGAGAACCGTCATCGGGGTCGGCAACATCGCGGCCTTCTAGGCCAGCGGCAGCGGCGGAAACGAGGTAGTGGTACTGGAGGTAGCGACCCGTCGAGGTACCAGGACGCAAGTCGTTGATGTCGATCGAGCCCAGGCCTGCTTCCTCGACCGGATCAATAACGCGATCCTGATAGAGGATGTCGAGCTCAGCCTCGAGGTCGGGCTCGAGGTCGACATCTGCCAGCTCCTGGTAGCTTTCATCCAGCTCCTCGAGGGCAACGGCCACGGCGAGGTCGGCGGCCACGGCCGAGACCTGATTGCGGAGCCGCTCGGTTCCTAGCTCGATGCTGCGAGCCCGAGCCTGACCGATGCTCGACAACTGTTCTCGGGCCCCGGTGTCGAGCAGCCGTCGAGCGGCGATGAAGTTGAGCCCGCCGACCAGGGCGAACGAGACGAGGCTGAGCCCGATGAGCGCCCAGCTGAGCTTGTGGCGCAGCGTCCGGTGGGGGCGCTGTACCGTCATCGGTGGTCATCGATCGCCGGGAGG
>JAAETH010000293.1 GCA_024228575.1 Actinomycetes bacterium | reverse complement strand
GGATCAGGGCGGGGAAGGCCAGGATCACGTCGATCATCGACATCACGAAGACCTCGGTGCGGCCCCGGACATAGCCGACCAGGGAGCCCAGCAGGCCACCGACGATCAAGCCGAAGCCGGCCGCCACGACGGCCACGATCATGCTGACCCAGCCACCGTGCACCAGGCGGGCGAAGGTGTCGCGGGCGATGGCGTCGGTTCCCAGCCAGTGGGCTCCCGACGGGCTCTCGAGCGGGTCTCCGGTGCCGAACTCACCCGTCGAGGGGTCGAAGTTGTTGGTTTGGAAGTTCGGGTCCTGCAGCGGAAGGGCGCCGTCGAACAGGGCGACATCGAGCTTGCCGTAGATGGCGCCGCCCACGATGAGCACCAGCCAGATGGCCGAGAGCTTCACCAGGAACGGCATGTCGCGGAAGATCTCGTGGGGTTTCGCCCGCTTGGGCTTCATGTTGGCGCCGGCGTCGGGTTGGACCGACGACGAAATATCGGCGAGCCGGTCGCTCGGGAAATCGGGGGTGTGGGGCGCCCCTTCGGTGGTCGACATCGATTCAGCCCTTCCGAATCCGCGGATCGACGACGGCGTAGAGGAGGTCGACGATCGTGTTGATGACGACATAGACCACGGCGACGAAGACGGTGATGCCCTGGATCACGAGGATGTCACGCTGGTTGATGGCGTTGATCAGCCGGAAGCCCAGGCCCGGCACGGCAAACAGGGTCTCGATGACAACGGTGCCGCCCAACAGTGCTCCGAAGTTGATCCCGATGATCGTCATGAGGCTCAGCGAGCTGGGCCGCAGGGCGTGACGAGCGAGGATGTAACGGTTGCTCAGGCCTTTGGCCCGGGCGGCCAGGACATAGTTCTCCTTGAGCGTGGCGATCATGTCGGATCGGACCAGGCGGGAGAAGATGGCCATCTGGGTGGTGGCCAGGGCGGTGGCCGGGAGGATGGCGGTTCTGAAGTTGTCCCACGCCCCCTCGCTGAACCGATTCCAGTTCGAGGTGGGTAACCACCCCAGCTGCACCGAGAACAGCCAGATGAGGAAGATGCCGGTGATGAAGTTGGGCACCGAGAGCGCCACCTGCACTGCAGCCGATGACGTGGTGTCGGGCCATCGGCCCTGTTTGTAGGCGCCGATGACACCGATGGGCACGGCCAGAGCCACGGCGATGAGAATGGCCATGGAGGCCAGCTGGGCCGTAACCGGAACCCGGTCGAGGATGGTGTCCATCACCGACTGGCCCCGGTTGGTGTAGGACTCGCCGAGATCGCCGGTCACGGCGTTGCCGAGCCAAGTCAGGTAGCGCACGGGGAGGGGGTCGTTGAGACCCAGATCCTCGCGTACTTCCTCGAGTAGTTCTTCGTTCTGGATGGCGTCCTGACCCAGGATCGCCACCGCAGGATCGCCCGGGAGGAGCGACGTCATCAGGAAGGACAGCAGGGTCACGGCGAACAAGGTCGCCAGGAGCCGGCTGAACCGGACTGCCAGAACCCTTCCCATCAGTTGTCACTCCTCCCGAAGCAATCAGTCATGTATCAGCCCTGGAGCCAAGCCTGGGCCCAGCGACCCTCGACATTGGGGAGACCAGCGCCGAGCGTGCCGTCGGGGAGCACCCACGAGGCGAGGCCCGTGAGGTTCGAATCGACGATGAAGGCAGTAGCGGTGTGACCCGAGAACCAGATCGGGACGTCTTCGGCCAGCTTCACCATGACCTGCTCGTAGAGCGCATAGCGCTCATCGAAGTCGTCGGTGGTGATGGCTTCCTGAGTCCAGCCGAAGACCTCCATGTCGAAGTAGTTCGACCAGTTGATCGGCGACACGGCAGTGTCGGGAAGACCGTTGGCCACTGCCACCTCGGCCGTTGGGGGCGTACCGATGGCCGCGTTCAAGAACGTCGACGGGTCCTCGTCGGTGGCCACACGCCAGCAATGGGTGGTGTGGCTACCGATGAACCCATTGTCGGAGCCGAGGGCGTACCCGATGTGGGTCTGCTGATCGAAGTTGGTGAGCTCGACGTTGACGAGACCGCTGGCCGTCCAGGTCTGCTCGAGCACCTGCATGGCGGCGATGAGCGTGGGGTCGGGGGGGCAGGACAGTTCGGCGTCGATGGGATCGCCCACCGCCTTGCCGTCCGAGCGCTCGGGGTCATCGACGTACTCCTGGAGCGAAGCGACGCCACCGTCGAAGTCGAAGGAGTTGAGCTCGGCCCACTTGTCGGCGGCCTTCTGCGACCACCACGGCGAGTCGGGGCTGAACCACTGGGTGCCGGGCAGCGAGATGCCGGTACCACCGAGGGCCTCGATCACGTTCTCCTGCGAGTTCATGTTGGTGAGACCCCGGCGGACACGAACGTCGTCGAACGGCGGAACCAGCACATTGAACATGCCGCCACCCACATTGTTGCCCTGGAACTCGAACAGCTCGATGTCGTCGCCACCGTCGCGGGCGGCACGGCCGTCACGGATGGTGCCCTGACGCAGGGTATGGGCCACCTGGGTGGTACCCGACAGGGTGGAGTCGAGGCGGGTGCCCTCGTCGGGGATGGGCCGGAAGCTGATCTGGTCGAGGTAGGGCAGCTGGGTGCCGTTGGCGTCGGTGAACCAGTAGTCGGGGTTGCGCGCGACGATGGTCTCATTATCGAGGTCGCGGCTCACGAACTGGAACGGTCCGGTACCGATGGGGTTCTCGTTGTAGCCGTCGGGATCGGCGGCGGCCTCGGCAGGCTCGAACACCATACCGATCTGGGCTCGGGCCAGATAGGCCGAGAAGGCCGAGTTCGAGCCGCTCAGGGTCCAGGTGACCTCGTAGTCGCCGGTTGCTTCGACGCTGGCGAGCTTCGATGCCGCGATCTGGCCGGATGACTGGGAGCCTTCCTGCTGGATCGGGAACATGTCCGCGAGGGTCTGGGCGGTGAGCTCGACCCCGTTGTGGAACATGACGCCCTGGCGCAGATTGCCCACCCACACGGTGAAGTCCTCGTTGGGGGCGATGTCCTCGAGCAGCCACGGCCCAACGCCACCAGTGGACGTCGACTCGAGCAGCTTGTCGTAGATGGTGGTCAGCACGTTGTAGCAAGCGGAACCGCAGGTGTCTTCCCACGGCCGCATGCCCACGAGCTCGGTCTCGAGGCCGATGGCGATCTCGCCGCCCTGGACAGCCATATCCTCGGACTCCTCGACCTCGGTGTCGACGTCACCCTCGGCGGTATCGCCTGCCTCAACGCCTCCGTCGTCGTCACCCCCGTCGTCGGTTCCCTCGTCGGTTTCGGTGCCATCGTCGTCTCCGTCGGCACCTCCCCCGTCGGAATCGCTGCTGCCACATGCCGCGGCCACAAGAGCGAACGCGAACAACAGGGCCAACAGCCTCAACAGCCGTTTCTTCAACATGAGGTGTGAACCTCCTCCTTTGCCGGGGTGGGCCCCGCGGCGATCG
>JAAETH010000292.1 GCA_024228575.1 Actinomycetes bacterium | reverse complement strand
GTCAAGAACCCGACCGATCTTCGGCTGTGGCAGAACACGACCGCAATCGGCTGGGGACACACCGACCCAGCGAAACGCCGCGCCTCTAACGCGTTCAGTCTCGCCGCCCACGCCGTCGACGGTGAGTTCATGGTGCTCGCCTTCGATCCGGCTCACAACGAACCGGTCGGCTGCGCGACGACAACCATTCGCGACAGGCTCGCGACTCTCGGAGGCATGTCCACGGTCCCAGCGAAACGCCGCCAAGGTGTCCAGGCCGCCCTCATCGACTACCGGCTTGAGCTGGCCGCTCAGCACGGTTGCGACCTGGCTGCGACATCGGCGCTGACCGGAGGGCCATCGGAACGGAACCTCATGCGCCACGACTTCACACCCCGGTTCGTCATCGAGACCTACAAGTCTCCGCTACCGATCTGACCCCCGGGGAATCTGCTCACCATCTCGGGCATGGCTGAAGTCATCGAGTGCTCAGGCATCGCGGTCGGACGGCTGGCGGCCTCGAGCCGGCGTCAGTAGCCGAACTCGGCCAATAGTAGCCGCAACTCGGATTCGCGTTCGCTGTGAACAAGCAGCGCCGAGTGCCCGAGGGCAACAAGACCACCGGTTTCAGGATGCCCGTTTCTCAGTAGCTCCACCCGGATACCGGCAGCCGCAGCAGCTTGAGCAATCATCTCGGCCTCGATGATCGAGGTTCCGAGTTCCACACGGCTGATATCACCCATGGAGCCAGAATAGCCGCAGACTGCGGGAATCTGCTGTCAGTGGATCGTGTGAGCCTGCTCATCGGTGGGGTAGAAACGCCCGATGACGGCGGCGAGGACGAGTCCGGTCGCCACCGCCACCCAGTACGCCGTGTGCATTCCAGAGACATAGGCCTCGTTCGCTTTCTCGAGCAAGCCGGCCGCTTCGGGTCCTCCCAGGATCGAGGCCACCTGGGCTGCTCCACCGATTGAGTCCTTGGCAACCTCGGCCAACTCGGGTGGCAGGGAATCGGTCGCCGAGCCGAGCGAGCTCTGATACGCCGAGGTCATCAGCGTTCCCATCAGGGCAATGCCCACGGCGCCACCGACCTCGCGTGTTGTGTCGTTGACCGCCGACGCGACCCCAGCCTTGTCAGGCGGGAGCGAGGTGACGATTGCGTTCGTGGTCGGTGGCATCAGCAGTGCCATGCCACTACCCATCAGCACCACCGCAGCAACGACGACCAGGTAGGACGAGTCGGGTTCGAGGAACTGGGCGACCGCAAACCCGGTTGCCTGGATGATGAACCCGGCCGAAACCACCCGTCGGGTTCCGAACTTGGCGGTCAGTTGAGGGCTGCGTGGTGCCAGGGCGATCATGACTGCCGAGAACGGAAGCAGGCGCACCGCCGCGCCCAGGGCCGTGTACCCGACCACAAACTGCAGATAGAGGGTCATCAGGAAGAACATGCCGAACATGGACAGGAACGCCGCTGTGATGGTCAGGCTCCCCAGCCCGAACCTCGGAATCAGGAACAACCGCGGGTCGAGCATCGGCTCGGAACGCCGAAGCTCCCACAAGACGAACCCGACCAAGCCGAGTGTTCCGAGGACAAATCCACCGATGGTCAGCGGGGCTGTCCAGCCGTTCTCGGGCCCCTCGATGATGCCGAACACAATCCCGGTCAGACCGATCACCGACAGCAGCGCCCCGACAAAATCGAGGGGGCGGCGCCGGGTATCGCGGCTGTTGGGCACCACGGCAGCGATGGCAATGCTCGCCAAGACGACGATCGGTGTTGCGATGAAGAAGACCGATCCCCACCAGAACCGCTCGAGCAATAAGCCACTCATCAAGGGTCCGATGGCCCCACCCGCGCCCGCGAAACCAGCCCAGACGGCGATGGCCTTCGCCCGCTCGGCTGGAGGAAACACAACAGCGATCGTCGAGAGCGTCGCCGGCATGATCAATGCCGCCCCCACCCCCATGACGGATCGAAAGGCGATGACCTGCTCGGGACTGTTCGACCACGCTGCGGCGGTCGAGGCTCCACCAAATATTGCCAAGCCGACCAACAGAGCCGGCTTGCGGCCATAACGATCGCCAAGGGCACCTGCGAACAACAACAAGCCGGCGAAGACGAGTGCGTACGAGTCGAGAATCCAGAGCTGCTGCGTGCTGGTCGGAGCGAGTTCGCGAACGATCGTCGGGATGGCGACGTTCAACGAACTGACGCTGGCGATGATCAGCACCAAACACAGGCACATGACAGCGAGAATCAGCTGTCGCCGTGGATGCCCCTCGGGTACGTCGTCGAGATCTGGGAGGGGACTCTCTTGCATCTCCCAAGGCTAGGGCGTGATCGCTGGCCGCCCAGCCACGGGGAACACATCTCGTCCGCCTCTCGAGCGAACGCAGCCTCAGGGAGTGAGGTTGAGGTTGTCGCTGAGGCGCTCGACAAGGGTCGGGTCGCCAGACAACAGGCTTGGATCGACATCGCCGCGACCACAGAAGGTTCTGGTCAAAGAATCGAGGTCGCCTCGAATACGGGCGAGCTCCGCGCCACCCTGACCGATGGGAACGGTCACCTCGCTCGGGTCTGGACCCGTGCACTCGATGCGAACGACACCGTCGAGCCCTTCGGCCATCGCGGGAATGGCACGGCTCCAGCCCAAGATCGATCGCTCGAGCGACATCTCGGCGGCAGCACAATCGTCTCGCACCGGGAGCCCGACAGCCCGCCGGATGTCCTGCTCGTGGGCCCAGAGGTCGAAGATTCGAACAGGCAGAGACTTTGACATCGCTCGGCCGCCGAACGGCCCGGGCAAGAGCGGGTCTCCCATGGCCGCAGCCTCGCGCAACGAAGCGATCCGTCGGGGGATCAGGCCCGACAACTCGTCGACAACCGACACGAGCGGAAGTTCACGCCTGACGTGGACCTGCTTCTCCATATAGATGTCGATGTCCGACTCGACGTGATCGAGCGGTGGTAGGTCGATGTCGGGGTCAGGTGCACCGTTGAGCACCTGTTCGAGGCCGACCATATGGGCGATGTTGTCGAAGACAGACCAACCCGGGCAGCCGGTCGGCAGCCGACCATCGTCCTCTGTCAAGCCTCGCGCCAGCTCGAGCGTGCGCTGCAGCACGTCCTCCACGGCGTCGATGTAGTCGGTGTTGTCCAGGCTGCTCATCGCTCGATTGTGACCCAAACCAACGAGCGATGACTAGACGGGTTCGACGATCCAGTGAGCGGCTTCCTCGACGCCGAACATGACGACATCGCCGATCGCTGTGACGAGTTTGGACTCGCCGACGTCGCGCGACTCAACGCGTGTCAGCCGGATCTGTTCGTCGGACGGCTCGTACCCGTACACGGCGGCACCGTTGACCGACACGAACGCTCCGAGGTTGTCGATGGCCCCGGCTCGGTGAAACACCTCAGCGACCACTTCGAGCCCGTACGCAGCGTTGAAGATTCCGGCGGCAACCGTCGGTGCGTACTTGGCGGTCGAGGTGTGCGGCGCAGAATCGGTCCCCAGGAAGAAGCCCGAATCGCCGCCGGTGGCGGCTGCCACCAAAGCAGCTCGGTCGCTCGCGGAGTTGATGACCGGCTTGCAGAACAGATCGGGCTTCATGCCAGATGCCAGCAGATCGCCACGTTCGCGCGCCAAGTGATGCGGTGTCACCGAAGCGACGACCTGTGGGTGTGCATTGACGAAGTCGACACCAGCGGCCGTCGAGACATGTTCGACGGTTACCTTCAGCTCGGGGTAGCGCTCGCAGACCGGCGCCAGCTGCCTGTCGAGGAACTTGGCCTCGCGGTCGAAGACGTCGACGTCGGGATCGGTCGACTCTGCGTGGACCAACAAACGCATGTCGAGTTCGACGAGTACCTCCATCAGTTCGTGGAGCGAGCCGAGCGACCCCTTCGCCTGGTCGGAGTTGGTGGTTGCACCCGGCGGATAGAACTTCACGGCCTTCACAACACCGGACTCCGAGCCGCTACGAAGATCCTCGAGGTCGAGTTCGGACGAAGCGAACAACGTCATCAGGGGAACAAACGATGACCCCTCGTCGACCTGGTCGAGAATGCGAGCACGGTAGGCGGCAGCGTCTGCCGAGGACGTGATCGGTGGACGCAAGTTGGGCATCACCAGCGCATGGCGGAACCGCTTCGCGGAGTAGCCAGCCACCGCCGAGAGCATCTCGTCGTCGCGGAGGTGGAGGTGCCAATCGTCTGGACGGGGCAACAGAATTGATGTCACGTAGGGATCTTCTCACGCCTTTGCCTTGAATCGGACCCACGAACATCCGTAGGAGAACGTGTGCGCAGGGCACAGATGCCCAGCCAAAGGAGAGAAGCCGCCCGTGGGACGAAAGCCCGATCCAGAACGTCGAGCCGAACTACTCGGTGACGTCGTGGGCTACCTGCTCGAGAAAGGCGTCCACCAGACGTCGCTGCGCCCCCTGGCGAACCAGCTCGGAACCAGCACCTACACGTTCGTGTATCACTTCGGTTCCAAGGACGACCTGCTGGCCGAGGCGCTCGAGGAGATTTCCTCACGCCACGCCATCGCCCTGGAATCGATGCGTTCGGGTTCGGTCGATCAGTTCATCCGTTCCTACTGGGCGTGGAACGTGAGCACGGATCGACTCCGTACGGTCAAGGTCATCACCGACGCACGAAGCCTCGTCCGCACCCAGGGGGCGTTGTACCGGCCCTTCGTCAGATCGGTGACCGGAGCGGTCCAGAGTGTGATCGGGGGCAGGCTCGAAGCCGAGGCTCGCTCGGCCGATGAGTCGATTGTCATCACCACAGCGCTGTTCGGAACCCTCACGGACCTGGCCACCGAGGAATCTGTCGACGCCGACGTCGACACAATCGACCAGCTCGTCAACAGCGTCGCCTGAGAAACGTCACTCGAACACGACCAACTCGCCGGCGGGCACCATCGGATCGTCGGTCAACCACAGTTTCGCGATCAGCGTCGATCCGATCACAGCGGTCTCGAAGGCCCTCGGCTCGTCCAGTTCTGTGACAAGGCCATCGACCGATTCCTGCCCCGCAACAAGTTCCATCCTCGCCGTGAACAACTGCATCTCTGCCTCCGCGATGGCGGAGTCGACATATTGCAGAGCGATCAAGGTGAAGCGGCCCTCATCATCGACGCCATCACCGAGGAGCAGTGCATCTGGTCGCGCGACGAGATGTTCGACAGATCGCGAACCAGCGATGTCGGTCACCCACTCTGCAACCGAGGCTGTGATCACCCCACTGAACAAGCCTGCGTCGTCGCCGATGACCGCCAGCGAACGAAGTGATTCGACATCGGCCAATGACCGACCCTGGTCGACGATGGCGTCGATCGCCTCGATGGCCCCCGTTGTCCAGCGGGCCCAGACGATCTCGTCGCCTGCCACCGCTAGCCGCCGACTGTGCCCAGTCGGTCTCGTCGGCGACATGTGGTCGAGGTCGATGTCGAGGTCGAGCCCCCACGAGTACATCGAGACACCCTCGTGTTCGGTGGTCTCGAGCATCGATGACCACACCGGATCGCCGTTGACGGCCACCTCGATAGCTCCAGAATCGAAACCACCTCTCCCAATGACCAGGTAGTAGGAGCCAACACCGGCGCCCAGGAGCTGATCAAAGTCACGGTGATCGAACCCGAGCTCGGTCCGAACCTGATCGGGGTAGGCACTTCGCCCGAAGGCCGCCAGAGGCCCGGCCGGAACGATTCCGGCCGATGCAGCCAGGTCTCCCAAGTAGCTGAGTACCCGTGCGCCATTGGCGTCGGGCCCAGGACGATCGATTCCGAAGGCATCGGACGCGCGGGCAAAATCGATGATTGTTGTAGGTGCCCAGCGTGTGTTCGGGGTCAAGGGCACAGAGTCGAGCAAGGCCAGCCAGCTCCCGGACGCCGCACCGGACCAATCGCCAACAGGCCCAGAGACCTCGGATTCGGGAACCTCGGGGTTGGCACCGAGACCGGTCGTGTCGAGGCCACCAAAAGCACTCTCGAAACAGTCCTGATAGACCGCTTCACCGGCAGGGTCGTAGTCGTATCGATACAGCCCACTCGACGCGTCGAAGGCCGGTTCGGTAATTGCTGCACCCGCTTCCTGCATGCAGTTCACGAGTTGTCGTACCGACGATTCGTACTCCTCGAACGAGACACCGTCGGGGGTGTCCTCGACGAGTGATTCCTCGACACCCGCCTCGAACCCTTCGGTGGACCGCGGCTCGGTCGTCGGAACTGTTGGAGCCAGCGACGCACACGATCCGCCAACGAACGCGACAAATACCAGGACGGCCGCGCCCCTCGTCGTAGTGTGCCTCACGTGTTGCTGGTCGGCCATGTGATGCGACAGGCAAGCCACTACCTTCGATGCCAGGAACCGTGGTCTGGCCCACCACACCGCTCTCGCTCTGCGCCGATCCGGCAGAGAAGATCTTGCGTGTCGGGAACCGGAGCCGACTGATCAAACGTCCTATCTGTCGACAAGGCCAACTCGTCAAGACGTCGGAGGTCCGAAATGCGCCGCTTGTTCATCACCCTCATCACACTTGTGTTGCTCGCCGCAGCGTGCACGAGTGACGGCAACGACTCCGTCGACGGTGGAAGCAGCTCGACGACCGACTCAACAATCGACATCGGCACACCGGGCATCGACATCGGCCTCATCTCGTCTCTCGCCCCATTCGATTCCTGCGACGCCTTCCTCGACCATGTGAAATCGAACGCCCTCGAAGTCGTCGGCCCCTGGGGACTCGACAACGGTTGGCACGGCGGACCGTGGCGCGGATTCGACGACGTGATGGAGGATTCTGTCGACTCAGGAACTTCTCCAGCAACGGTTCAGGCAGGGGAAGCAATGGCGAGCGACGGCGACGCCAGCGGATCACGGACCGGCGGCGTCGACTTCAGCGGCACAAACGTGCAGGAGACAGGCGTCGACGAACCCGATTTGGTGAAGACCGACGGCGAGCGGATGCTCGTCATCGCCGAGGGTGTCCTACATCTTCTGGACGTGACCGGTCCGTCCCCCGAACTGGTCGACTCACTCGCACTGCCCGTCGATACCTGGGTCGAAGAAATGTTGTTCTCCGGCGACACGGTCCTTCTCCTCTCCCACACCAACCAGTGGAACGTCCTCCCCTTGGCCGACGCCCGAAGCGGCATCGCTCCCACCGGCAGTGCCATCTCCACTCTCATCGAGGTCTCGATCGACGGCTCCTCGCTGAGCACCCAGCGCCGGCTGCACCTCGACGGCTGGTACCTGAGTTCACGCATGATCGATGGAGTCGCCCGAATTGTTGTGCAGTCGGGCCCCGTCGGCTTCGAGTGGGCCTATCCCGAGTACGGGGGCAGCGGCCTCGAGGCCCAGCGTGAAGCCGAAGATGCAGAAGAGAACGCCACCGAGGCGAACCGAGACCTGATCCGCAACTCGACGGTTGCCAACTGGCTGCCGTACTACGTGCTCGAGAACGCTGACGGCTCTGTGCTCGACGAAGGCACACTCGTCGACTGTGAACAGGCCTATCACCCGACCGACTTCTCGGGTCTGAACATGCTGAACGTCGTGACCATCGATCTCGGCGCCGGCGCCTTGTCAGAGCCCGATGCCGTCTCGGTCATGGCGGACGGCCAGACCGTCTACGCCAGCACCGAGTCGCTCTACGTCGCTACCACCGAGTGGATCGATTGGAACGAGTACTACGACGAAGAGGGCAACCCCCGAGACGATGTCCCCGAGGTCACCACAGCTCTGCACCGCTTCGACATCTCCGACCCGGTTCGAACCGACTACCTGGCCAGCGGCTCGGTTCCAGGGACAGTTCTGAACCAGTACTCGTTGTCCGAACACGAAGGACGTCTTCGCATCGCCACAACACACGACCCTGTCAACTGGACCGAACGCGACCAGTCGTCGAGCTCGCTCTACGTTCTCGAGACGGTCGCGTCCGATGGTGGGGCCGTGCTCCAGGTGGTTGGAAAGGTCGACAACCTGGGCCAGGGAGAGCGCATCTTCGCCGTCCGGTTCCTGGGCGACCTGGCCACCGTCGTCACCTTCCGCCAAACCGATCCCTTGTACACGATCGATCTGACAGACCCGACGAACCCACAGGTTCTCGGCGAGCTGAAGATCAACGGATACTCGGCCTATCTGCACCCGCTCGGCAATGACATGTTGCTCGGTGTGGGCCAGGACGCAACCGATGAGGGCCGCACTACGGGCACACAGGTCTCGTTGTTCGACATCTCCGACCGGGCGAACCCCACACGTGTCGCTCAGTGGAGCCTCGACAACGCCTACAGCGACACCGAGTGGGATGCCCGCGCATTCTTGTGGTGGCCACAGGACGAGCTCGTGGTGATCCCGGTCAATTCCTATGGCTGGAACGACGAGGACGGCGTCGAGGAATCATTCTTCGGGGCCATCGGCCTACGCGTCAGCGATGGCACGATCACCGAGATCGGCCGGATCTCCCAGCAGGAAACGACACTGATGCGCGAGTGCTACGGCCCCGAAGGTTGGTCGATCGAACGCATCAATCCGGATGGATCGATCGAGCTGATCGAGGCCTTCGACGACAGCGGCCAACCGCTGGAGGAGCCCGTCGCAGAACCGACCGAAATCACAGACGATGAGGCATCTTCGAGCGACGCGATCGCACCCGAAGAGGCCGAGCCCGTCGCGATCGAAGCTCCTCCCTCCGACGAGAACGAATGCCATACGTGGGTCGAAAGCGACTGGCGTGCCCAGATCCGCCGGACGGTCGTGGTCGGCGATCAGCTGCACACGATTGCAGAGAAGGGGATCCTGACGGTCGACATCGATAACTTCGGTGAGATCGGGCGGGTCAACTTCCCCGAGCGACGGTACTAACCACAGACGAGAAGGAGATACGAATGGTCGGCGTCGGATTGTCCCTGACGTCGGCCTTCGGGTCTCGTACGCCCGAAGACGCCATCGAACAGATGGTCGCCAGAACGAGGGCAGGAGCTTCTGCTGGGCTCGACTTCCTGACGGTCGGCGATCACCACAACACCCGCCACCTGTACGTGCAGAACGTGCCGATCATGGGTCGCCTCGTCGCAGAATGGCCCGCCGACCCGGATCGCCCGATCGGCTGTCTGTTTCTGCTCCCGTTGTGGAATCCGCTCCTGGTCGCCGAACAGGTATCAACTCTGGCCGCCATGCACCCCGGGTCCTTCGTGCTCCAGACCGGAATCGGCTGGGGTGAGAGCCAGTTCGCCGCCATGAACGCACACTTCAACCGCCGCGGACACGACCTCGAGGAGTCCGTCGAGGTCATTGCGGCACTGTTCAGCGGAGAATCGGTCGACTCGCAGCGGTATGGCATCACGGGTGCACGCCTGGCGATGAAACCCACACGACCTGTCCAGTGGTGGATGGGGGGCGGAGTGGATATCGCTCTTGATCGAGTGGCCCGACTCGGCGCCAGCCTCTATGTGGCACCGGGATCGCCGGCGACGGTCGGCGATGTCATCGACCGATTCATGTCGATATGTGCGAGGCGTTCACACGAGCCGCAACGTGTTGTGGTTCGCCAGGACGTATTCGTCGCCGACGACGAGGTGACCGCACGCCGACAACTCGACCAGATCTTCGCGAGCGGGTACCGGGGAATGGCACCGGCCGAGGTCGCGGTCGGAACCGTCGCTCAGGTCACAGAACACTTCGCCGAGCTCTCAAACCTGGGGGCAAGCGACATCGCCGTACGTCAGATGTCGGTCTCAGACGACCTGGCGATGCGATCGGTCGAGCTGCTCGGACAGGTCCGGGCCTCGCTGACGTAGCTACTCGGCACGCGGCGCGGCATCCTGTTCTCGTGACACAGGTCCAATGGCACGAAGCCCCCAGTCTCAGACGGCCGATCCTGCTGGTCGCGTTCGAGGGCTGGTTCGACGCGGGCGATAGTGCGACCAGTGCTGTTCGCTGGCTCGCCGACCGATACGACGCCTCCACGGTGGCCAACATCGATCCCGAGGAATTCTTCGATTTCCAGGAGACAAGACCAGAGGTCGGCATCGGCCCCGACGGTCGTACCCGCGTCGAATGGCCGGATAACCGGATCCTCGCAGCCCAGACCGACACGGCCCACGACCTGCTGCTGCTCGCCGGCGTCGAACCGAGGCTCCAGTGGCGCACGTTCTGCCACTCGTTGCTCGAAGTCGTGGTCGAAACCTCGACCGAACTGGTCATCACGGTTGGGTCGTTCGTGGCCGCTGTTCCCCACAGCCGGGCAGCTCCGATCCAGGGCAGTGCCAGCGACCCCACGCTGGCATCGCGGCTGGGGTTGTCGCGTCCGAGCTATCAGGGACCCACAGGAATCGTCGGCGTACTTCACGACACGCTCGATGGGGCCGGTGTCCCGATCATGTCGCTGCGCGCATCGGTGCCCCACTACGTATCGGGCCCCACCAACCCAAAGGGACAGCAGGCGCTGCTGCGCCGGCTCAACACTGTGCTGGGTGTACAAACCTGGCCGGAGCGCCTCGACTCGACCGTACGCGACTGGGAAGAGCGCGTCGACTCGGCAATCGCCACCGACGAGGAAGTGCTCGAGTACGTACACCGACTCGAGCAGGACGCCGACCTACGAAGTCGCAACGAGCTGGTGTCGGGAGACGATCTCGCCGACGAGATCGAACGTTTCTTGCGCGATCGAGACGACCCGCAGCCCTAAAGAACGTCGGTCGCCTGTTGGCGCAGCCAATGATCGGCGAGCACCAGCAACACCATCGCCTCGACCATCGGCACAGCGCGCGGAAGCACACACGGGTCGTGGCGGCCCTTGGCAGCGAGCGTCACAGCGTTGTTGTTGTGGTCGACGGTCTGCTGTTCGGAGAAGATTGTGGCCGTCGGCTTGAACGCCACACGGATGACGATGTCTTCGCCGTTCGAGATGCCGCCCTGCACACCTCCGCTTCTGTTGGTGGCTGTTCGCGGACGGCCACCGGGGCCAGGAACGAAGGGATCGTTGTGGCTGCGTCCCGTCATCTGGGTGGATGCGAAACCCGAACCGATCTCGAAACCTCTTGCAGCCGGGAGCGACATGGTCGCCTTGGCCAGATCGGCCTCGAGTTTGTCGAATACGGGCTCGCCCAATCCCACCGGAACAGAACGAGCGACGCAGGTGACGATGCCACCCAAGGAGTCGCCCTCCTCGCGAACGCGCGCGATGGCCTCGGCCATCTCCGCGGCAGCACCGGGGTCGGGACAACGTGTCGGGTCAGCCTCGACCTGGTCGAGAGTGACGGTGGAGGCGTCCACATCGGCATCGACCTGCCCGATGCTCGAAACCCAGCCGAGGACTTCGACACCAGCAACCTGGGCCAGCATCTGTCGGGCAAGCGCCGCAGCAGCAACGCGGCCGATGGTCTCGCGGGCACTCGCCCGACCCCCACCTTGCCAGTTGCGGATGCCGTACTTGGCCTCGGTTGTGTAGTCGGCATGTGAGGGCCGATAGATCTCTCGGACATCGTCGTAGGCGCCTGATCGGGCGTCGTTGTTGCGTACCAACATGGCGATGGACGTGCCGAGTGTCCGACCCTCGAACACACCGGAGAGGATCTCGACACGGTCGTCCTCGTCTCGTTGGGTCACCAGCCGGCTCTGCCCCGGCCTGCGTCGATCGAGGTCCCTCTGGATGGTCGTCTCGTCGATCACCAAACGTGGTGGACAACCATCGACCACCACGCCGACGCCACCACCGTGACTCTCGCCGAAGGTCGAAACCCTGAACCGTTGCCCGAACGAACTTCCTGTCATCCGTAGTGAAGGTACCGCCACAACGAGGCGCAGAGCGGATCAGATTCCAGCGGGGGTAGGGTCGAAGCGATGCGCCACTGCTATTACTGCGGAACACCAGCGCCCGTCGACACCTCGGGCACTCGCGCACCGACGTGCCCTGCACACGGCCCGCTGTGGAAACTGGTGCAGCAGGGCCCAACCGCAAACGTGCTGGTAGAACGCGACGGAATGATCCTGCTCGCCAAGCGAGGCCACCAGCCATACCACGGTCATTGGTGTATCCCGGGAGGTTTCGTCGACTACGGCGAACACCCCGAAGACGCGGCACGGCGCGAACTACTGGAGGAAGCCGGGGTGAAGGTCACCCTGACCGGCATGCTCGGCATCTACGTCGCTCCCTATGACAGGCCCGACGAAACCGACTGGATCCAGACGACTGTCTATCTGGGCGTGACCGACGACAACCCCAGGGTCAACGACCACGAAATGCTCGCCGTGGGCTGGTTCTCACCCGAGGATCTACCAGACCCCATGATCCCGTCACACCTGATCAGGCTCGCCCACTACGTCGACGACAGGACCTGGCGGTGGTCCGGGCAAACGGCAGCCGGGTCGATGGAGCCGGGCTGAGCAACCGTGACCCCCACCGGCCCACTTCGCAGCACCCCGACGCCCGTCCTGATGGAAGCCGAGCCAACAGATCTGCACGGGGAGGTAGTAGCGGTCGACCCTCGCGTCAGGCGGGGCGTCCTCGTCGCCCTGTTTGTCGCCCTACTCGTCGTCGTCGTGGCGGTGGCCTCGGGTGGAGGTGGAACCTCGACCGAGGGCCCCGATACGACCGAATCCGTACCGACGAGTTTCGCCACGACCACCGAACCGGCCACCGATGTGATCGAGGACGACGGTCCCGGTGCCGCAGCGACGCCGTCCACCACAACCACCATCCAGTTCAGCGATGACAAAGGCGCCTTCGCCGAGAACCCGACCGAGAGCATTCTCATGCTCTGGACCTTCAACGACACCCGAGTAGTGGTCGTCGAGGTCGACTCCGGAAGAGCCACCAGTGTCGACCTGACCACACTCGGGGTCGACACGGTCAAGAACGCCGTGGGTCTCGGCGATGGGTTCGCAATCGAAACCCGTTCCGGCGTCAGCTTGGTCGATCCTTTGAAGGGCACCTTCAGGCAGCTCACCGCCGGAGGCTCCGTGCTGGTCTGGGGTGACGACGAGTTGTGGATCTCTACGCCGTATCCGGGCGGTGATTCGTTCGTCCCCATCAGGGTCGATCTGGCGGGCGAACACGTCGAGCTACCTGCAGTCCCGCCCAAGTCGGGTCCCTTCGGGTTTGTCGGAGACGACTTGTTGGTCGGAGGAGGGCCTTCCGGAGGTGTGTACAGCGGCGCCGTGGGTGCACCCACATACGAACTGCTCTCACCCGGAGCTTTGCTGGCCTCGAGTGCCGACACCCTGTTGGTCAGGGTTTGCGGCGAAACCCTCGACTGTTCGATCGAGCGCCATGACATCGCCCTCGATCAATCGACCTCCCAGGACGTGCCCGCCGCACTGAACTTCGATGCACTGTGGTGGATCGAATCGCAAGCTTCGCCAGAACTGGACGCCTATCTCGTCTACTCCGAACCCGCCGCCACACCGGTCATCTGGGAAATGGAAAGCGACGAGACCGTGTCGCTGCCGATCACCCAGTCCAGGTCGATCGGCTGGGGTGTCAACAACGATTGGCTCTTCATCGCCGGCGTGAACGAGGTACTTGCGTTCCACCGGCCCACCCTGGCCATCACGCGCATAACACCCGATTTGGAAATGGACCTTGCCGAAGGCATGCAGATCGCGGTCGCCTCTCTGTGAGCGGTACCTTCGACGCCGTGGATGCATTCGAATTGATCGACGAGTGGCCAGTGAACAACGCAGCCTGCGGGGTCGTGCACCTCGACGGGCGTCACTGGACTATCGGAGACACCGCATGCCCCTTCACCCTGGCATCGGTCACCAAGGTTCTTTCCGCGATGGCAATCCTCGTTGCGTTCGAGGAAGGAATCATCGACCTCGATCAGCCCATTGGCCCTCCCCGATCGACACTTCGCCATCTACTGGCCCACGCCTCGGGTTTGGCCCCTGATCAGCGTCGGCTGTTGACCGAACCCGGACGGCGCCGCATCTACTCGAATTCGGCGTTCGAGATAGCCGCAGAGGCCGTGGCCGCAGAAGCGGAAATGGGCTTCTCCGAGTATTTCGCGCAAGGTGTGGCCGAACCCCTTGGCATGTCGAATACGACCCTCGACGGTTCACCGGCTCACGGAGCACGCGGCACGGTCGACGATCTGTTGCTGGTCGCCGGCGAACTCCTCGGTGCAACATCAAACGTCCTGGCACCCACGACGGTGGCGGCCATGACCAGTCCGGTCTTCCCTGACCTGCCAGGCGTTCTGCCCGGCTACGGCCTCCAGGACCCAAATACTTGGGGCCTCGGCGTCGAGATCCGTTCGACCAAACAGCCCCACTGGACGGGTGAGAACAACTCGCCGCAGACATTTGGCCACTTCGGAAAAGCGGGAACCTTCATCTGGGCCGACCCCGATGCCCGGGTGGCCTGTGTTGTCTTGACCGATCGCGAGTTCGGCGAGTGGGCAATCACTAGGTGGCCGGCGTTCAGCGATGCGGTTCTCGACAATCTGTGATCACCCCAACATGACAAACCAATAGTCATTCTGTAACACAATCGCTCAAGTGAGCACCTTCCGCGGCCGAACTGCCCTATGCACAAAGGATCTGACCCGCCAACGTCCTCGAGCCGTGTTACGGTTCGGTAACGGAACGGGCAGAATCCCAGGGAGTTCCCGAGGAGGTACCCAGTGGACCGCGCCGATGCCAGACACCTGCTTCGGCGGACGGCCTTCGCAGTCAAGTCCGAACAGGTGACGGAGATCTCCGGGCTCGATCGCTACGAAGCCATCGACATGTTGATGGACTTCGGGGCCAATCCCGCCTCGACCCCTCCTCCGGGAGCCCTCGACCTCGAGGGCAAACGTTGGGAGCAACACCGCAATCTCGTCCTGTGGTGGCTCGAACGAATGCGAACGGTTCCGCGCCCCCTACAGGAGAAACTGGCGCTCTTCTGGCACGGCCACTTCGCCACCTCGGCAGAAGACGCCTACTACGCAGTGCACACCTGGGACCAGAACCAGCTGTTCCGCAACCACGGCCTCGGGGACTACCGGAGTCTCTCCCACCAGATGGCGGTCGGCCCGGCGATGCTCTCCTACCTCGACAACTATCGAAACAAGGCGGGCAACCCGAACGAGAATTTCGCCCGAGAACTCCTGGAACTGCACCTGCTCGGCGTCGGCAACTACACCGAGAACGACATCGTCGAAACGGCCAGGGCCTGGACGGGTCACATGCTCGACGACGAGCGGACCGTCTACCAGTTCGATCCGTACTACCACGACTATCGGAACAAGACGATCTTTGGTATCACCCGCGACTGGGACGGCCCTCAGGTCATCGACGAGATCCTCCAGGGGTCCAAGAAACAAACAGCGGCCCGACACCTCGTCAAGGCGATGTTCGAGTTCTTCGCATATCCCGACCCGGCCGACGCCGTGGTGGACCGGTTCGCGGCCGAATTCCTCGCGGGTGGCCTGCAGGTCTGGGTTCTTCTCAGAGCGATCTTGCGAAGCGACGAATTCTGGTCCGAGGAGGCCAGGATCGCCCAGGTCCGCACACCCGTCGATTTTGTGGTGCAGTGTTTGTGGGGAACAGGCAGCAGCGCCGACGAGGCAAGGCCCGACTGGTGGCTCGAGTCGATGGGAATGGCCCTGTTCTACCCTCCCAACCCTTCGGGTTGGGGCGCAAACGAGGATTGGGTGTCGTCGAGTGCTTCGTGGGCCAAGGCCGACTTCGTCAGGCACCTTGCCTGGAAGGCCGTGAAACGCGAACACCTGATCGAGATCGAGTCGATTGGTGCACCCCAGGCAGTCGAACTCGTGTTGAGCTTCTTCGGTATCGAGGATGCGGCTCCACGAACCAAGGCTGCGCTCGAGAACTACCTGTACGCCGAGCGGGCCACCTGGGAGTGGCCCCAGCACACAAACCTGCTGACTCTCACAATGCTCAGCCCCGACATCCAGGTCGCTTGACCCACGAGGAGGATTCACCGTGACCATCGACCTCGAGTTCGAGCAGATCCACCAAGAACTATCGACCCCCCTGGACCGAACTCCAGGAGGGCTGAGCCGCCGCCGTTTCCTTCAGATGACGGCCGTTGGCGGTGCCATCGCAACGGTGGGGCCCACCCTGGGCCGCTACGAGGCGCTCGCCGGCCCACAGCTCGGATCAGGTGAGGGTGTGCTCGTGATGATCCAGCTCGGGGGCGGAAACGACGGTGTCAACACCGTCATCCCTGCCAACCAGCCCGCCTATCAAGACCTGCGCGGCAGTCTCGCCATCGACGAGGGCGAGATGTTGCATCTCGGCAATGGGCTCGCCCTGCACCCCTCGTTGTCCAACCTGAGGGCGCGCTGGGACTCTGGGCAGGTCGCCATCATCCAGGGCATCGGTTATCAGGAACCCTCGCTCAGTCACTTCGACTCGATGGCGCACTGGATGCATGGCAAGGCCGGGAGTTCACCCGACGAGGCCCCGAAGGACGGATGGTTGGGTCGCTGGTTGGACGGTCTCGGATCAACACGGTCCGATCTCGAGGCGGTGGTATTCGGCAGTTCTGTTCCACTTCATCTGAGGGGCAGATCGGCGACAGCGACCGGGTTGTCGACCCACGGCATCGACTTCGGGATCAAGACCGACGACGATCACCAGCGCATGTACGACGCCATTCGCGAGATGGCCGAAGGAGACTCACCCCACGGCCTCTGGGCCGATGCTGTGGCACAGACCAGCGTCGGATCACTCGACCTGGCCAAACAGCTGTCCTCCGCCTATGAAGGGCAGGACAACGGAGGATCTGACTTCGAACGCCAGATGGCCAGATCGGCCCGCCTCATCAACGCCGACGTCGGGGTGCGCATACTGAACACATCACTCGGCGGTTTCGACAACCATACGAATCAGAGCTCGACCCACGCCGGCCAACTCGCCAACCTCGACAGCGGCATTCAGCGCTTCTTCTCGACCCTCGATCCACAGTTCGCCAGCCGGGTAACGGTGATGACCTTCTCGGAGTTCGGCCGCCGGCCCGAGACGAACGGATCGGCAGGTACCGACCACGGCACGGCGAGCGTGGCCCTCGTGATCGGGGCGAATGTATCGGGCGGTCTGGTCGGCAACTACCCGTCGCTGACCGATCTCGACAGCCGGCAGAATCTCAAACCCGTCGTCGATTTCCGATCGATGTATGCGACGGTGCTCGACTCGTGGCTCGGTGCCGACAGCAACGAGGTGCTCGGCGGCGAGTTCGAAGCGCTCCCATTGTTCATGGCAGGACCGGGAAACAGCACGTTCGAGCGGCCGGCACCTGTTCCCGGGTCCAGGCAGGGTTATCTGATGGTCACCGACGCCGGTGGCGTCTACAACTTCGGCAACAAGCCGGCTTTCGGAGGATCGATCGGTGGCGACACTGCGGGGATCGACCTGCTGGCGTCGGGCACCGGGTACTGGTTGTGCCGCCAGGATGGCGCTGTTGAGGCATTCGGCGACGCGAAGTTCCACGGATCGATGGTCGGCAAAGCCTTGGCAGCCCCACTGGTCGACATGGCCTCACATCCGAGCGGCGACGGCTACTGGCTACTCGGAGCCGATGGCGGAGTGTTCAGTTTCGGCAAGGCGCCGTTCTACGGCTCGACCGGCAACCTGCGCCTCCGCCAGCCCGTGGTCGGCATGGCGGCTCATCCAACCGGCAAGGGGTACTGGTTCGTCGCCTCCGACGGCGGTGTCTTCGCCTACGGCAGGGCCGCGTTCCACGGCTCGACCGGTCACCTCACCCTGCGACGTCCCGTGGTCGGAATCGCCCCCACACCGACCGGCAAGGGATACTGGCTCGTCGCCGACGACGGTGGAGTCTTCGCCTTCGGAGACGCCGGCTTCCATGGCTCCACCGGAGCCCTCACCCTGGCCAGACCCATTGTTTCCATCGCTCCCACACCAACCGGCCGCGGCTACTGGCTGGCGGGTGACGATGGTGGAGTGTTCGCCTTCGGAGACGCCGGCTTCCATGGTTCACTCGGCGACAGAACAGTGCCTGGCAGGGTCATCTCCGTTGCGGGGTGAACCCCCTCGGGTTCACACAACATCGAACCCGTGACCCACGGCAGAGCGATGACGCGCCACCTCAGAGGTCTGCTCCTACACGAACTATCGCTGCATCGGCCTCACCAGGGGAGCAGTTGGCCTGACGGCACACGACCTCCTGGAGATCGGCGCCCAAGATGCCCTGATTGCGGTAGCGAATGGCAGTCCAATGCAGCTCGTGTCGACGCGAACGCCGAGTGGTCCGCTTCGAGATCTGCTGCACACGCCGAGCCCGCGCGACGATGACGGCAACCGCGACCGCCGTGGCAATAGTGATAGTAGCTACAGCAAGAACGACGCTGAGGGTGGCTGACAAATCCATACGAGCATGATGTCTAGCACGCAGAGTGGCCGAATAGCCAACGCTTCGAGTTTCGGCCACCATGTGTATCCATGTTCGAAGTCGATTCTCCTCAGATACTAAGAAGTCGGCCGGGTGCCAAGTGGCAACGCTACGGGAAGGATGTCCTGGCCATGTGGGTGGCCGACATGGACTTCCCGATCGCAGAGCCGATCACCCAGGCGATGCGCGATGTGATCTCGGTCGGCGATCTCGGTTATCCGATGCCGACCCTCGCCGCCGATGTCAGGCAAGGGTTCGCAGAGCGGATGCAGCGCAGGTACGACTGGTCGATCGAACCCGACGACGTCATTTTGACCCAGGACGTGATCCAGGCGATCCAGTTCGTGCTCCGAACCTGTCTCGACGATGGAGCTGGGGTCGCAATCCAAACCCCGATCTATCCGCCGTTTCTCGCGTCGCTCGAGACCACCAACTGCCAGCTGGTCGACAACCCTTGGATCCGCGATGGCGATAGCTGGACGCTCGACATCGAAGGGCTCGAACAGTCCTGCATAGCGGGTGAGGTTCAGGCTCTGCTGCTCTGCAATCCCCACAATCCGATGGGGCGGGTCATGCGCCGTCACGAACTCGAGGGGCTGGCGCGTCTGGCAGTCGACTACGACCTCTTGGTGCTGAGCGACGAGATCCACGCCGAGATCCTTCATCCGGGCGTGTGGCATATTCCCATCGCTTCGCTGGGACCGGCCATCGCCGAGCGCACCGTCACGTTCTCTTCGGCCAGCAAACCATTCAATCTGGCCGCTCTGAGGCTCGCCCAGATGCACACGACCTCACCACAAGTCCTCGCCGGTCTCGAGGAGTTGCCCAACCACTCCGTCGGCGGTCTGAACATCTTCGGACTCACCGCCACAAAGGCGGCGTGGGCCGAAGGCGACGACTGGCTCGAAGCTATGCAATCGCTCATCACCACAAACCGCAACCTGCTCGGGGACCTCCTCGCGGAACACATCCCCGAGATCGACTATGTAAAGCCAGAGGCCACATACCTCGGCTGGCTCGATGGCACGGCTCTGGGCCTCGGCGACGAGGTGTCGAAGTTCTTCCTCGACAACGCCAAAGTGGTCGGCAACAGGGGCCTCGACTTCGGTGAGAACGGAGCCGGGTGTATGAGGCTGAACTTCGCAACCTCTTCTGAGGTCATCGAGCGAGCCATCGAGCAGATGGCCACAGCACTTGCACAAAGGCGGTGACACCTCCCGGCCTGGCGTCGAAACGCGGCGCCGGCCCACCTCGATCGGTCATCTCTGCCGATGGAAGCCGTGCACCGAGCCAGTAGTTTCCCGGAGGTGGAACCGAGACTCGTCGCCATCTCGCTGAGGGATGTGTGGTCGCGACTCACGTCCTGGATGCCTGGCGGCCGGGCCCACGACGTTTCGGGCGGAACCCTGTTCTCAACCGACTCCCCGTCGAGTGAGCTGTCTGGACCCCTGATTCCACTACCCGGCGCATCTCTGTCGACCATCGAGCAGGCCAGGGTACTCGTTCGGCGGCAGGGCCGCGAGCTGGCCATGGACCTCGTCGAAGGTGCCACTGAACTGGATGGTGTCGTCGAGAACGAGGGCTTCGACCGGATTGATTCGAGGATCGTGATGACGGCGGCAGCCGACATGGGCGCACATTGCGACAACTCCCGCATAGCCACAGAAGACGACCTCAACGCCGCTGTCGAGCTGCAAGCCTCCGCATTCGGCGTGAACCCTTCGGCCGCTCGTTCGTTGTATGGCCCCGGCTGGCTCGACACACCATCGACCCACATCGTCATCGAGCTCGGTAGCCAGGTGGTCGCCATGGCAACGTCACATCCGACCGAACACGGAATCGGCATCTTCGGCGTGTGCACAAACCCCGGCTATCGCAGCAGGGGCCACGCCGGCAGCGCAATACGATCCGCAATCGCTGCCGTGGCCGACCCCACCGACACCCGTCCCGTGTGGTTGCATTGTGGCGAGAACCTCGTGCCGGCCTATGAGTCGATGGGCTTCGAGTCAGCCGGCAGAACGACTATCTGGGTCGAGGGTCATGTGTGACACATCGAAGCAATACCCACGCGCTGTTGCAGCGCTGGCAGTTGTTGTTCTTGCTGCGGCCTGCTCGGGTGGAACGACGGTCGTCAGCAGCGATGCAACCACAACCACGACAACAGCGGTCGAGACCACAACGACCACAGCGGCCACGACGACCACGACAGCGATCACGACCACGACCACTGTCGTCACCACGACCACAGAGCCGGAACCCTTCGAGTGGACCCTGATGGCGGGAGGCGACGTTCTGATGGATCGCACTGCGCCCGCCGGTATCGACCCGTTCGCCTCGCTCGAGCCACACCTCTCGACCGCCGATCTGGCAATGGTGAACGTCGAGATGACAATCTCCGACCGCGGCACTGCCATCGCCGGCAAGACGTACACGTTCCGAGCGCCACCGATCGCGGCCGACATCATCGCAGAAGCGGGCATCGACCTGGCGACGGTCGCCAACAACCACGCACGCGACTACGGCACCGACGCTTTCATCGACACGATGAACCTGTTGTCAGACGCCGGGGTGACAGTGCTCGGCGCCGGCAACACCGACACCGAGGCGTACACGCCGAAAGTCGTCACCCTCGGTCATTCCGAACAAGAGGTGTCGGTCGCGTTCATCGCGGCGTCGCTCGTGATGCCCTGGGGTTTTGGGGCCACCACATCGCGGCCGGGCATCGCCGACGGAAACGACCGCAACCGGGTACTCGCCAACGTCCGGGTCGCCGCCGAGTCGAACGACGTCGTCATCGTCACCTTGCACTGGGGCATCGAACGCAACACGTGCCCCGAACCAACACACGTGACCTTCGCCAACCAGCTCCTCGACGCCGGAGCCACCGCTGTCATCGGCCACCATCCACACGTCCTCCAGCCGGTCGAGTTCGAGGACGGGAAGCTGATCGCGTTCTCGTTGGGCAACTTTGCCTGGCACCCCCGCTCGACCATCACAGCCGACACCGGAATCCTCGAGCTGCAGTTCACCGATGCCAATCTGACCGGATTCGACTTTCACCCTCACGTTTTGGGCACGAACGGTAAGCCGGAGCCCGTTGGATCGGGGGCGCGGTTCGACCGCATCAACGAGATCGTGTCGGGCCAATGCGAGAAACACGACCCACCACCTGTCGTGACAACGACGACCGTTGCAGACGCCACCACAACCACGACGACCGTTGCAGACGCAACCACAACCACGGTGGCAGCAGCCGAGACCACAACCACGACTGCGGCGACGGCACAAACCACTACGACCACGAGCCAAGACGGCTAGCGGCCCCGAAACTGTGATTCAGAGGTTGTGAATCTCGAGCGCTTCGGGTTGCCCGCTGGGCTCAACTCCGAACACCCGGCACAAGAACACGTACTCGGCCTCGATCGCCCGGGTGATGTTCTCGCCCTGGCGGAAGCCATGAGACTCGCCCTCAAATAGCAGGTACGCGTACGGAACCTGACGCTCGGCCAGGGCGGCGACCATCGCCTCGGCCTGGTTCGGCGGGACGATCGGATCGATCGAACCCTGCAGGACCAGCATTGGTGTGTCGAGCAGTTCGGTGAAGTTGATGGGTGAGCGTTCTCGATACAGGTCCCGACGTTCGGGGTAGGGGCCGATCATCCGGTCGAGATATCGCGACTCGAACTTGTGGGTATCGCGCGCTAGTGCCTCGAGATCGCCTATTCCGTAGCGGCTGACACCGGCGGCGAAGGTGTCGTGGAACGTGAGGGCACACAGGGTTGTGTAACCACCAGCGCTACCACCCTTGATCGCCATCCTGCTCGCGTCGATCAGGCCACTCTGTGCAAGATGTTGTGCGGCGGCGATGCAGTCCTCGACGTCGACGATTCCCCATCGACCATCGAGAAGATGCCTGTAGGCGGTGCCGTAGCCGGTCGAGCCGCCATAGTTGACGTCGACGACGGCAAAACCGCGCTGGGTCCAGAACTGGATGGCCACGGCGAATCCAGCGCTGGCCGCCCCCGTCGGACCGCCATGGCCGAGAACGACCAGCGGTGGAACGTCGCCATCGGGCGCAGATACCGTCGACGATGCCGGCCGATAGAACAGGGCGTGCGCAGTCCGTTCACCACTGGGGAAGCTGATGTGTTCGGCGATCGAGACGTCGTCGCCGCTCAGCGGCGCCTCGACACCGACCACGATCTCCTCGAACCCACCGGGTCCGAGAACCACAACCTCGGGGGGACGGGTGGGTGATGATGCCGCAACGATGACCCTGTTGTCGCCCGCGGCCGAGATGGAGTCGAAGGCCACGCGGGAACATCCGAGGTCCTCGACCTGACCATCGTCGATGCGAACCAGACGTTCGCGGCCCTCGACATGGGCGACTGCCAGAAGGCAGTCGCCCATGGGTACAAGGGTGTGCGACCCGAATACCCACGGGGGGACACCGAACTCGATGTTGTGGTCGACGAGCGGTGTCGTACAACCTGGTCCGTCGACCCTGTGAGGTATCCACCAGCCGGTTGGATCAGTGATGACCACGAGGTCGTCACCGACCCAGGTGGGCTGCTGGGTCGACCACCCAGCCAGCAGCGACGTGTCAGGCCCGACCGCTCCGTCGTCCCACCGGACCAGGCGCAGCTCGGTGGTGTCCCACGGCATGTCCGGATGTTCCCAACAGATGTACGCGATCTGACCAGCGTCGGGGCTGGGCCGCGGGCTCGAGTAGAAGTCCGATCCCGACGCCACGACCGAAACCTCACCGCTCGTGATGTCGATCGCGACGATGTCGTTCACGGGTTCGACGTGGTCGTTGCCGTGCACCTCTCGGACAGCGAGCAGATACGACCCGTGAGGGGTCAGGTCGCCGAAGCGTGTCGAGTCGTCGCCGACGGTGAGGTCTCGTATCGAGGAGTCGGGGGCGACCAGGCGGATGTTCTGATCGATGTTCTCTACGTAGGCGACAGTTCCGTCATCGAACACGGTCCACGATCCACCGTCGTACTCGTGGACGCGCGACCTGACGTTCGAGTCGACCGGCGTGACGTCGGTGCGCTCACCCCCCGACGGCATCGAGACGATGACACCTCGCCCCCGCTCCCGGGGCCGTCCCTCCCACCACAACACGGTTCCATCCGGCCTCCTTCTGGCCGACCCAAGCCGGGTACCGGCGGCAGCAACAGCTTGAGCCGAGAGCGTCGAGGACCATGATCCGTATTGAACGATCGCTTCCATTCGACCACTTTCGCATCTTCTGAGCGTGCCCTGACGACAGGCCCCAGGCCCGCCGCAATTTCCTGGCCCACCAGGTTGACGCATCGCTGCCACCTCCGTATGCTGACGCTCCAGACATAGCGGTTTCAAACAACGCCGCATTCGTCACATGATGTGCGCTCCGGATTTCCCACCGGTCTGTGAGCGCCCGCAGGTGGGCGGAGGGAGGACCCACCGACTCCCTCCGCCCACCGCTTTTTTCGCCCAGTTTCTTTTGTCAGCCCTGCGCCTCGAGACCGCTGACGACCTTGTCGACCTCGACCCGTGCACGCTCGATGCGCGAACGACACACCTCGATGAGGTTCGCTGCCCTGGCCACACGTTCGGCAAGCCCATCGATGTCCAGCTGGTCGCCTTCCAGAGCCGAGATGATGGTCTCGAGCTCTTGAACTGCCTCCGCATAGGAGACGTCGGAGTCATCTCGATCGGTCATGGCATCTCCTCGTCATTTGTCTGTGTTCGGGTTGTGATCACATCGACACCGATCGTCCCGTCGGCGACCTCGACGGTGATCGAGTCACCGACCGCAACGTTGTCGACGGTCCGCACGACAGCTCCATATGGGTCGCGCGTTATCGAGTAGCCGAGAGCGAGCGTGCGCGCCGGGTGTACCACCCGCACGAGGCTTGCAGCGTGATCGACAGCAAGCGTGGCCAAATCGAGCCGGCGCCGGGATCCGGCGGTCAGAAGCCACACCAAACGCTCCATCTCCGTCTCGGCGCGATCCAACCGGGTTGCAGCGAGCGTCTGGACCGAACCCGCCGTTCTGGCGATGGACGATGAGGCGACGTCGACCACCCTGGTGCTGCTGCGCCGTAGCCGTTCGGTCTGACCCGACAACCCCGAGGCTGCCCGTTGGGTATTTGATCCCGCTACACGGCCCAACCGTCTGGTGTCGGCATCGAGCCGTTCTTGTTCGCGACCGAGGCGTTCCTCGAGTGTGGTCCTGATCCTTCGTCCCGAAGCATCGAGGCCATCGAGAAACGACTGCACCCTGCTCACGAGAGCCCCGGCACAAGCGGTCGGAGTCTTCAGGGAACTGTGCGCAACCTCGTCAGCGATGGATCTGTCGATCTCGTGACCGACGCCGACCAGAACCGGGATCGGACAATTGGCGATGGCCCTGGCCACGTCGCCATGATCAAAGGCGATGAGATCGCCCTTGGCACCGCCCCCTCGCACCACTGCCACGACGTCGACATCGAGGGCGCCCGCGTACTCGATCGCCTGAACGATCGCCAGGTGGGCATCCACACCCTGGACCTTCGTTTGAGCCAGCTCGATGGCGAAGGCGAAACCACTCGAGTCGAGTTCGTGCAAGAAGTCGTGGTGGGCTGCACTGCCCCGGCTGGTGACAAGCCCAACCCTCAGTGGCACGAGCGGAAGGCGACGCTGCTTGTTCGCTTCGAGCAGGCCTTCTGCCGCAAGTTCTCGGAGAACAGCGTCGCGATCGGCCGCCAACTGGCCCAGCGTGTGTCGCGGATCGATAGCGCTCATCACGAACTGAACTCGACCCTGCGGCGCGTAGTAGTCGAGGCGGCCCCTGATGCGAACCTCCAGGCCATCCGCGAGAGCGAGATTGCCGACCTTGCCCAAGACAGCCTCGATGCCCCTCAGCGGGCCACGAAACACAACTACCCCCACCTTGGCATCTGTGCCGCGTCCGCTCGCGCCCGGTTCGACAAGATCGAAGTACACGTGTCCGGCAGCTGACTTGCGCAGGCCCTGGATCTCGCCACGCACCCAGAATCCGTCCGGGAAACACGCCGCGAGAGCCTCTCGGACGCCGGCACACACCTGTTCGACGGTCCAGGTCCGGACGGTCATCGATGGATCTCGGCCGGCCGCTGGTCAGGTTCGAACATCGCCCCAGTCTGCCCCGGCGGTGGGACACCAGGGTGTATCAAGGCACCAGCCGGACCTGGCCTCGCTCGAGCGTCGCGTACAGCTCGCAGTACAAACCCTGTTGGGCCACGAGCTGATCATGGGTCCCCCGCTCGACGATACGTCCATCATCGACCACGATGATCTCGTCGGCAGATCGCACCGTCGAGAGTCGGTGGGCTATGACCAGCGAGGTGCGGCCGACGAGTGCCGTTTCGAGCGCAGCCTGGATGAGGGTTTCGTTCTCGGCATCGAGATGGCTGGTCGCTTCGTCGAGAATCACGATCGCCGGATCCTTCAACAAGGTCCTGGCGATGGCAAGCCGTTGTTTCTCGCCACCCGATAGGCGATATCCACGCTCTCCTACGACGGTCTCGTATCCGTTCGGAAGGGAGTCGATGACCTCGTGGATGCGAGCCGATCGGCACGCCGTCACGAGATCGGCATCGGACGCTCGCGGGTTTGCGTACCTCAGGTTCGAAGCCACCGTGTCGTGAAACAGGTGCGGATCCTGGGTGACCACTCCAACAGCGGAACGAAGGCTGGTCTGGGTCAGACCTTTCACGTCGTGGCCATCGACGGACACCGTCCCTGCGGAGGTGTCGTACAACCGCGGCACCAACGACGCCAGAGTTGTCTTGCCGGCGCCCGACGGTCCGACGATGGCGACCATGGTGCCGGCAGCGACGTCGAGATCGATGTCACTCAACACCGGCGTGGAATCGCCGGCACCGGCCCCTGGGTACCCGAGCGACCCCGCGGCCGAGGCCGCAGGTGGGTAGGCGAACACGACATCCTCGAAACGAACAGCTCCCCTCGGGTCCACCAGGTCAACAGCGCCAGGGTGATCGTCGATGACGCGCGGCATGTCGAGCACCTCGAACACACGCTCGAACGACACAAACGCGGTCATCACATCGACGCGCGCGCTCGTCAGCGAGGTCAGCGGGCGATAGATGCGCCCGACCAGCAATGCGAACGTGACGAGTGTGCCGACCGCCAACGAACCCGAGATCACCAGTTGCCCACCGATCCAGTAGACCAGTGCCGTTGCGATCGAACTCACCAGCCCGAGAGCGAGCACGAATGTGCGCCCATAGAGGGCGGTCCTCACACCGAGGTCGCGAACCTTCGACGCTCGCTGCGAGAACTCGCCGACCTCGACGTCTGGATCACCGAACAGCTTCACGAGCTGGGCGCCCGATACACCAAAACGTTCGGTCATGATCGAGTTCATGGCGGCGTTCTCGTCCATCTGGGCCCGAGTCAGGCGCTGTTGAACTCGCCCCACCCTCTTGGCTGGAACAACAAACAACGGCAACAACACCAACGACAGCAGCGTCAGGCGCCACTCGATGAACGCCATGGTGACGAGGGTCGACGCCACAACTATCACGTTCGAGACCACCTGGCCGAGGGTGCCGGTCACGGCCCGCTGAGCACCCACCACGTCGTTGTTCAATCGCGAGACGAGAGTTCCCGTCTGGGTGTGGGTGAAGAAGCTGATCGGCATGCGCTGCACGTGGTCGTACAGGGCGACCCTCAGGTCGTGGATGAGTCCCTCTCCCACCCTCGACGACAACCATCGCTCGAGCAGACTCAGGCCCGCATCCGCGATCGCTGCGACGACAACAATGATCGAGAGCGTCGTGACAAGACCGCGATCACGGTTGTCCACACCCTCGTCGATGATCCTCCCGAACAGGATCGGCGGCACGAGCTGAAGCAACGCCGCCGATACGACCACGACCAAGAAGGCGGTGATCTTGCCCTTGTAGGGGCTGGCAAACGACCATGCGCGCCGCGCCAGCGATCGATTCAACTGGTGCCCCACAACCCCGTCGGGATCGTGGCCCATCACGTGGTGTGGTCCCATTCGCATGCCAGAAGGCTAGGACCGCTGGCCAACATCTAGCCGAAGCGAACACTCCACAATGATCTGCCCACAGCCCCGCGGCTGTGAAAAGGTCTCACCGCCCGCCGCTTGGACTTGCTTCGCTCATCGCCCGATCGGCTGCTTCCCAGGCCGCCTGCAGTGTTCCACACCCCTTGCGGGTGGCAGCCCCGACCACCGCATCCACATCGCGGTGTTCAAGTCGCTTGTCGAGGACCTCGACGACCTGTTTCGCCGAGATCCCGCTCGTGTGGGTCAAGACAACACCAAACTTGTCGCCGCCGAGCCTTGCCACGAAGTCCGACACACGCAGCGAGTCCAGAAGAGACCTCGCACCACGCAGTAGCTGTTCGTCCCCCACAAAGTGTCGCGTCGCGTCCTTCGTGGCCCCGAGACCGTGCAAGCCGATGATCGCAACGGCGCCATCGAGGTCGTGCCGTGCACAACGTGCTTCCTCTCTCTCCAGCATCTCCCCCCACGCCCTGCGGTTCCCGACGCCTGTCAGCTCATCTGTCAGCGAGCTGTGTTCGGCCTCGTCGAGGCGGCATTCGAGAGCGAGAGCGGTCGCGAGCATGTCGGCATGGCCGACCGCCAGCTCCTGGAGTTTCGGGATATCGCGCCGCGGTACGGGATCGAGCATCACGAGAGCGCGTCGTTCACCATCCATCTCCGGCAGCGCCACCACCACCACACATCCAACCGAGAAACCGCGCCCCGCCTCGGTGAGGGCACGCGATGGACTGTTCCTGACATCGGAAACCGTCCACCGCTCGGAATCGAGCAAGACGTCGCCCTGCTGCAGCCTGAAGCCATAGTCATCGACGAACTCGATGCGAGCGTCCGAACCCTCCACGACGACCGAAGCCACCGTCTGGACATTCACGGCGATCCGAAGCTGACGCACCAACCGGCTGCAGGCCTCCGAAAAGGTCTGCGCCTTCGCATCGCGCGGTCGGTGGGACAACATCACCGTTCCCATCGGCTGCCGGAGGTCGCTATGAACCCAAGCAAGGCCAGGGCTTGGTCGAGTCCACGACTCGATCCACCACTTCTGTCAAAGTATTCAGCAATGATGCCGGTGGGACGAAGTCACCTGATGTTGAGTTCGATGGTTGCGCGCCTCACGATCGGCGCCGTGCTCCTGGTGGCCGTGGCGGTGGCGACCGGAGTCGGAAGCCGTAGCGCTGAGGCCTCCGATGGCTTGAGCGTCGATGCTGCCTACGCATACAGGCTCGACCCACAGGGTCAGTTGACCGTCGAGGCGACATTCACATTGAAGAATGTCAAGGCGAACCGTCGATCGGGCTACACGATCTACTCGTACTACTTCGACGGGTTCGCGGTACCGGTTCCCGACAACGCTGTCGACCTGTTGGTGACCGACGGGAGTTCAGACCTCACCTACGAACTGGTCACCGAGGAGTACGAAACCGAAGTGATCGACGGCGAGGAGATCGAGGGAGGCGAATTCGCCTACGCCGCGGTCACCTTCCGCCGCAATCTCAACTACGGCCGCACAACCACCGTCGTGGCCAGCTACCGGATCGAAGGCTCACAACCACGGAGCGAATTCATCGACCGGATCAACCCGGCCTACGCCTTCTTCGGTGCATGGGGAATAGCCGATCCGGGCCAACTAGACGTCACGATAGAGCTGCCTCCCGGCTTCGAGATCGAGACGACCGGTAGCCACATGCGTAGTGAGAACACCGAGTCGGGCGGGAGTGTCTATTCGGCCACAGACATCGACGATCCCGACGACTTCTTCGTAACCGTCATCGCCCGCAACGATGGTGCACTGGATCCACGGTCGATACTGGTCGCCGGGTCGATGGTCACGATTCGGTCCTGGCCAGGCGACGACGAGTGGGAAGAGTTCGCCGTCGAGACGGCCAGAGAAGGCATCCCGACCCTCGAGCGCCTGATAGGCAAACCCTGGCCCGAGGACAAGGACTTCGAGATCATCCAATCGTCGGAACCGAACTTCCACGGGTACGCCGGTTGGTACGACGGCGACGAGGGCCGCATCGTCATCGATGAGGACCTCGACACCGCCATCTTCCTGCACGAGCTCGGCCACGCATGGTTCAACGACGGCTTGTCCGATGACCGCTGGATCACCGAGGCGATGGCCGAGGAGTTTGCACGCCTGGCGGCTCTCGAACTCGGAGCAGAGGCGCCCAAACCCGAAGAACCCGAACCCGCCTCGTTCTCCCGCCAGCTGAACACATGGTCCAACATGATGTCCAGCGACGAGACCGAGAACTGGGGCTACAGCACATCCTCTTGGGTCATGTACCAGCTGTCCGACGAGGTCGGCCCCGACCTGATGGACAACATCGTGGTGGCCCTCTTCGACGGCACCGCCACATATCCCGACGAAGAGGGCGACGGCAGCACCGACAGGCCGGTCGACTGGAAACGTTTGCTCGACGTCTCCGAGCACCTCGCTGGCTCCACTGGGTTCGAGGATGTGTTGAGCGAGTACGTCCTGCTCGGGAGCGAGGTCGACCTGCTCGCCGGACGAAGGGAAGCCCTCGACGACATCGCTCGCCTGACCGAGGCAGGCGGCGAGTGGTTCGTTCCACTAGGTATCCGCGAACGTGCCGAACGGTGGGATTTCGAGGACATCGAGCGCCTGGTCGACGAAGGGCTGGCGGTGTTGGCCTTGCGAGACGAGCTGACAACACGCTCCGAAGCAGCCACGCTGAACGACCCGGCGGTCGGCGAAGGCATTTTCGAACGCACCTTCGACAGCTATTCGTCCTCGGAAGCGAGGATCACACGCTGGCTCGAAGCGATCGCCGTCGTCGAGTCGATCACCGAACGCTCCAAGGTCGAGCCTTCGCTTCTCGAACAGCTCGGCTTGTGGGGACAAGACCCCGATGCCGAGTTGCTCGAGGTCCGATCGGCCTACGACGCCGGCGACCCCGATCTTGTCGATGTCGAGGCAGCACAGCTTCGAGCACTCCTCGACGATGCCGAGGACGTGGGGTTGTTCAGGGCGAAGCTCGGTGGCGCCATCGCAGGTGTTGTCCTGTTGCTGCTCGTCATCCTCGTCATCTGGCGGGTCAGGCGCCGCAGACGGCGCAAACGCTTCGAAACGTGGCGAGAGAAACTCGACGCTGAGCTCCCGCGGTGCACGCCCGTTCCGGTGTAGTTCGACAAGGGCCGACTATTGCCGGCATCGGCCACGAGCACCACGGCTAGGGTTCGTCGATGCCCGCAGCATCGACTCTCATCCTGTTCTCGGGAGCCGCCCTGTTGCTGCTGATAATCCCCGGCCCCGCAGTTCTCTACATCGTCGCTCGGGGCGCCACCCAGGGCAGGCGTGCCGCCCTCGTATCCGTGGCCGGAGTCCACGTCGGCACATTGGTCCACATAGCGGCCGCAGCCGCGGGCCTGTCGGCAATCGTCGTCGCCTCGGCGACCGCGTTCTCGACGGTCAAGCTGGCCGGTGCCAGCTACCTGATCTACCTCGGCATCAGGGCGCTGTTACCCAAGCCGGTCGACACAGAGGTCAGCGTCGACGAGTCTTGGAGCACCAGACGGGTCTTCACCGATGCGGTGGTGTTGAACGTGCTGAACCCCAAGACGGCGGTGTTCTTCCTTGCGTTCGTACCCCAGTTCGTAGATGTGTCCGCGGGGCATACGACCTCCCAGCTCCTGGTGCTGGGGATTGTGTTCATCGTTCTGGGCCTCCTCAGCGACGGGGGGTACGCACTGGCGGCGGGATGGGTCAGCGAACGATTCGGCAACTCACCCGAACTGGCGCGACGCAGGGACCTCGTGGCGGGTGTCTCGTACATCAGCCTGGGACTGATCACCGCTTTCGGAGGCCGGGTATCGTCGAGTTGATGTACTTCGAGGATCTCGATGCGGCCAACCAGCATGAAGTACGGCGGCTGATCCTCACCGGGCTCGGCGACCACTGGGGCTCCATCGACGAGTCGCTGAATCCCGACCTCGACGACATGTTGTCGATCTACGCCCTTGGACGAACGGTCGTGGTTCGTTCCGAACAAGGTTCGGTCGTTGGTACGGGAACGTTGTTTCCGTGGACGGACGAAAAGGGGTCGACCGATGCGGCCATGATCGTTCGCATGTCGGTGGCACGCGACCTACAGCGCTCGGGTGTCGGACGTCGGATAGTCGAAGAACTGATGGCCACGGCGAGATCGTGGGGCAAGAGCCGTGTTGTGCTCGAGACCACCAGCGGCTGGACCGAGGTCATCAACTTCTACCTCGCCTGCGGATTCGAGATCACCCACGAGGCCGACAGCGAGTACGGCAACGACACCTGGTTCGAACGAGCGACCGGGTTGCCCGACGGGTGACAGACTCGGCGCATGGCCACATCTCGATCCGACAAAGCCGTCAATCTGCAAGAGAAACTCAACCGGTTCGACGAGCACTGGTCACCGAGGACGGTCGCAGAGTTCAACGGACACGACGTGATGGTCGTCAAGGTCCGGGGCGAGTTCGTCTGGCACCATCACGACAACACCGACGACTTCTTCCTGGTCCTGAAGGGCCACATCACGATCCGCATGCGCGACGGCGACGTCCACCTCGGTCCGGGCGAACTCTTCGTCGTACCGACCGGTGTCGAACACCAGCCGTTCGCAGCTGAAGAAGCCGAGCTGTTGCTGATCGAGCCCTCTGGCACGCCCAACACGGGCGACGAGGCGACGGCAGCCAGACGACTGACCATCTGAGCAACCGGGTGCGTTCTAGGGACGCACCCAGCCCCAGACGATGAAGTCGGAGCACCGGCAAGGGTCTAGCGTCGCGCCTGGTATCGCAGATCGGGGATCGTATGGACATCAGCGGCAATTGCGACAGTGGTTGGGAACCGGTTCGGGATGCGTTCGTCGGCAACTTCGAACGCGACGAGGAACTTGGGGCGTCGGTGTACATCACCGTCGCTGGCAGGCCGGTGGTCGACCTGTGGGCGGGCGACGCAAACCCGGCTGGTGATCCGTGGGTGGAGGACACCATCGTCAACGTGTACTCCACCACCAAGACCATGACAACGACCGCCCTGATGATGTGTGTGGATCGTGGCCTGGTCGACGTAGGGGCTCCCGTCGCGAGGTACTGGCCCGAGTTCGCCGCCGCCGGCAAGGAAGACATCACGGTCGCTCAGGTGATGAGCCACACATCGGGATTGTCGGGCTTCGATCGACCCCTCGCCGCGTCCGACCTCTACGACTGGGATGCCCGAGCGCAGCAGCTTGCCGCCCAGGAACCGTGGTGGCAGCCCGGCACCGCGTCCGGCTATCACGCCGTCACCCACGGGAACCTTATGGGCGAGATCGTGCGTCGTGTGGACGGCCGCTCACTCGGCACCTTCTTCCGCCAGGAGATCGCCGAACCACTCGGCGCCGATTTCCACATCGGCTTCGGGCCAGAACACGACCACCGGTGTGGCGAATTGGTCCCGCCACCAGATGGTCTTGCCAACCAGATGGCCGAGGTCGATGAAGATTCTCTCGCGTTCCGCACGTTTGCATCCGCCGCGCTCGACGGAACCGAACCGCGCACCCGCGAGTGGCGTGCGTCCGAGATTCCGGCCGCCGGTGGTTTCGGAAATGCACGGTCGGTTGGCCGGGTTCACGCTGCCCTCGCCTGCGGCGGCACCCTCGACGGCGTCACGCTCATGAGACCCGAGACGGTCGAGTCGATCCTCGACCCCCAGATCGAGGGCACCGACCTGGTGCTCGGCGTGCCGATGCGCTTCGGGTTGGGATTCGGGCTCTCGAGCGAGTCGCTGCCTCTCCCGAGCCCGCGATCCTTCTTCTGGGGAGGCTGGGGCGGATCGCTTGCGCTCACCGACCTCGACAATCAGATGACCGTCAGCTACGTGATGAACAAGATGGCCGCCGACCTTCTGGGCGATCTGCGAAGCGCAACACTCGTGATGGCTTCCTACCAAGCCCTCATGAGCACCTGAGCGGCTTCAGAAGCGGTCGCCTCCTGAGCCGCAGCGCGAAACGTCAGCAGCCCGACCGCACGCGCGAGCTCAACGACGAGTCGAGGTCAGGCCCAGACATCAGCCTGGGATGATCCCCGAGTTGCTGTTGTCGTCAAGCGCTCACCAGCAGGGACCTGGTCCGACATGGTCCGAGCCATTGACTGACGCCCACTGGGGTGGCCCACAGGGCCACTACCCATGGATTGGAAGAACCCCGCCGCCTACAAGGGGCGCCGGGGTTCGGACTTGGGTCTATTGGCGGAAGTCATGAGATGTCTTTCGAACTCCGGGTGGCCAGCTTTGGTTGCCTTCGAGCTGCGGTCTCGTCGAAACGGGTGACCATTTGATTGGACCGCACAGATCGGCCGGCGGCATGGTGGGGCTGAGGTCAGGTGGTGGGTTCTGGTTGGGCTGCCTCTTGGTGGAGCGTTTCCCAGTCGGACCGATCGAGGTTCATGGTTGAGTCGGTCTCGGTGGATTCGAGCCGGACACTGCCGTCCTCGAGTGCAGTTACCGAGAGGCGTTCGGTCATGAAGGTGTTAACGACGTCCTCCTCGCCGTTCACAACACTTCCACAGTCTTGCAGCTCGCGGCTCCACCGTTGGTCGATGATCGAAGGATCTTCGTTGGAGCGAACACTGTGAGCCTCGTTGCATCCGACGCCCCAGCGCATTGAGAGGCCGCTTCGCATCTCGACTCTGAGTTCTCTTCCCCCGCCAGGTGACCAGGGATTGCCATTGATCGTGGCCTCGTCGAGTACGTATCTGTGACCCCACGCCGACGCCGCGTCAGGGACCGTCGTCGAAGTTGATGATGACACCGACGCGGCAGGGGCGGGTTCCGGTGAGTCCGAGGTACAGCCCCCGAGCAACAGGACTGCTGCCAGCGTCAGGCCTCGGTTCATGAACAAGGGCCCCATTCTTGGTTCCGGCGCGAGATGATTCGCACGTTGGTCTCTGATGAGTTCTTGAAGTAGTCGACCACCCACGTCCATTCTGCTTCTCGGTTGGAAGCGTTGTGGATCCGGTTGGCCCAGTACGTCAGCCCACCTGGATCGGCGGCTCGTCCGAACGCTGACCAGTACAGCCGTCGTACTCGACGTTGCGCCGCGGTCAGACTTGTCAGGGGCACGCCGGTGCGCAGCTCGTTCGACTTCATGAAGAACTCGATCTGGAACTTGGCGTTGGAGCTGCACGAGCCCGACGAGTACTGGCTGACCCACCCGTTGATCTCGCCGACGTTGGCTCGCCGTTGGAGTGCTGTCTGGTATAGGCCGGCGATGAAGCTCTCCCACAACGTTGTGGTGAGGTTGCCGGTTCGGATTGCCCAGCCGCCGTAGTGCAGCGGGATCGGGTCAACCCGAGGAAAGAAGCCCCATCGGAATCCAAACGTCGCAAGCGCCGGGCCTCCAGCGTTTGCCACGGTCGCGACGGCCCTTGACGAGTTGTTTCGCTCGGTCACCGAGCCGCCCGAGTCACCGCCCTGGACTCCGACCTGGTTTCCGTTGTGGGCGAAGTCGATCTCCAGCCACCCGAAGGTGTCGTTGTTGGTGAACGCGGCATCAGTGATGATTCCGCAGCGCCGTTCGAGGCGCAGCCGTGCGGACACGCACACCTCGAGACCCTGAGGCGGGCTCACCCGAAACGCTGTGACAGGCCTGTTGCCGTAGTTTTGATCGCGAAAATGGGTCGGAACGAGCGAGTCACTGTCAGCGTTCTCCGTGGCCCAAATATCATGGAACCCATCGTTGCGAGGCGCACGCGCAGACGTGAAGTTCGGAGCGAAGGCCTGGTTGCCGGACGTGTTGGTGTCCGGTCCGATCAGTCCGAATCTTGTGAACGACCCCGCACAGTGACCCGCTGTGGAGATCGCACGATTGTTGCCATTGCGAAGCACGAACCCCGAGGAACATTCGTTGCTGAAGTCACGCATCCCACCCTGAACATTCGGACACCGGTTTCTGCTCAGGCAGTACGCATCAACCACAGGCCGATGTTCGACAGCGCTCAACTCGACCGGAACATGATTCATCGGATCGCCGAGTGATCGGCGTGCCGCTTCAACGGCTGACAACCCTCGATTCACGGCCTGTCTGGGAACCTCCACTCCCTCGGGGGATGACAACTCTACGCGGACGCCATACTCCCCAACCCGGATCGCGTCAATCTCAACACTGCTACCAAACGCTTCAGCTGGGAGCTTCTGAATCGCCTCCACGAGCGGCACCACATCACCGCGACTGAACGCCGTTCGATGCACGGAGATTCCTTGACCAACCGCTCCCGACCATCCCTCGCGCATCCACACGTCAAGAACAAGCCGGCGTTCATCTATACGACCCACCAGGTAGGCGTCATCACCAGCCAACCTCGTGTGCTCGTCAAGCAGCCGCTCCCGCTGCACCTGCCACCGCTCGTAGTCGCCGACCTCCTGGGCCAGCAACGGCATGTCAAACCTGGCCTCACGAGCAAGGATCTCAACCTTCTCCTTCAAGCTCAGATCGTCGGCTCGCAACGGAGAAAGGCCATGCTCGGCGCGCCGGTCCGACCAAGCGCTCCAATCGATGTCGGCGACGAGTTCTTCGTTCACCTCATCTTCAGACATGAAGATGTCCTCTGGGACCTCCTCCTGCCGCCCTTCGCCAGTCGCAACCTCAGCAGCTGTCGACGGCACGGCCAACACCGCCGCGCCGACCATACAAGCCACCATCACCGCACCAGAACGCAGCCACCTCATGACCGACTCCCTCCGTAGACGCTCTATAAAGGACGGTACCCCCCCCCAGAGCCTGGACGTCCAGCGCTATCCGCTGATCAGCAAGGAGAGCAGGGCCTGCGGGTCAGGACAGTTCGAAAGAGCCACAAACGCCCCATGCCGACCAACCGCCCTCAAAACGTCAACTGACCAGGGGTGGAAGGCCCCTGGTCAGTGCGTGGCGGAAGTCATGCGATGTCTTTCGAACTCCCCGCGTACGTGAGATCCTAGTGCGCGATTCAATGTCGGGTTAACCAGTCTACTGCGAGAGCGTCTCCCACTCGAACCGTACGAGTGT